>CAMBSN010000016.1 GCA_945870505.1 Candidatus Kuenenia stuttgartensis
GCATGGTTCCGGAGCAGCGGGTCCGCACCTACCAGGTGTGCCGCATGGTCCCCGAGCAGCGGGTTCGTACCTGCTCGTACCAGGTGTGCCGCATGGTTCCGGAGCAGCGGGTCCGCACCTACCAGGTGTGCCGCATGGTCCCCGAGCAGCGGGTTCGTACCTGCTCGTACCAGGTGTGCCGCATGGTTCCGGAGGAGCAGGTTCGCACCTGCACCTACCAGGTGTGCAAGATGATTCCCGAGCAGCGGGTTCGCACCTACCAGGTGTGCAAGATGGTTCCTGAGCAGCGGGTGAAGACCTGCTGCTACAAGGTCTGCAAGATGGTGCCCGAGGAGCAGGTTCGCACCTGCGAATACCGCGTGTGCCACATGGTGCCCGAGCAGCGGGTCAAGACCTGCACGTCGAAGGTCTGCCGGATGGTCCGCGAGGAGCGGAGCCGGGAGGAGTGCTACAAGGTTTGCACGATGGTGAAGGAGGCCCACACCAAGCAGGTGCCGGTCTGCACCACGCGGCCGGTGCACTACACGAAGACGGTCGACGTCGTCCGGATGGTGCCGAAGCAGGTTGCCTACACGGTGACCCGCTGCGTGCCCAAGACGGTGGTCCGTGAGGTCCCCTGCTGCGAGTGATCGCGGCTCGGTGACCGACCTGCACGGCCCGCAGCCGCGGGCGTGATGGAAACGACTGGGAAACGGGGCGGCCCGGGCCGAAAGGTCCGGGCCGCCTGCTTTTCCGATCCCTCCGCCACGTAGCACAGGTTGTCAACCTGTGGCAAATCCCACCTCGTAGCACAGGTTGTCAACCTGTGCAAACCCCGCCGCTCGGGGCTGCCCATGCCCCATCGCCGGACGTTCGCATCGGGCATCCTGCCCGACACTCACTGCATGTCCGCTGCGCTTCGCCATCCTGGCTGCGCTTGCTTCCATAGCCCGGCTCCGGGGCACGGGCAGCCCCTCGCTCGTCGTTCTTGCTCCGATCCCCCCCGCCACGTAGCACAGGTTGGCAACCTGTGCCGAACTCCGGCGAGGTCCGCCCGTTGCTCGGCTAGCCCGTGCTGGCTTCGGGCTCAATCGACGCCGACATCGAGCCCTTGGAGCGGGCGAGCAGCCGGTCGGCGCCGAAGGCGTGGATCTGTTCACGCTTGAGCTCCGCGTGCTCCTTGGTGGTCGTGAGCACGATCACGCGGCCGTCCTTGTCGACCTGCTTCGCCAGCGTGAAACCCTTCTCGGGCGGATGGCCGAAGAGCTGGCGAAGCATGGCGACCACGTACTGGTAAGTGTGATCATCGTCGTTCCAGAGGATGACGTGGTAACGCGGCTGCCGCTTTGGCCGGTCCTTGGGCCGAGGCGCGTCGGCCTCGGGCAGTGACACTGGCGGCTCGGTGATGGCACTGGCGGAGGCGGGCATGTGTCTGGCAAACTCCGGGCCCGGGCGATTCCCGGACGGTCCCACCCCCACAGTATAAACGTCGTCGCCGGGCCGCTCACGGCCCCCGCGCCGTCTCTTTTCGCCGGAGTTTGCCGTGCTCGACCGCCGCTTTGTCGCCGACAACATCGATCTCGTCGCCGCTAACTGCCGGGCCCGCGGATCGTCGGCCGACATCGCGAAGTTTGCCACCCTCGACAAACTGCGGCGGCAGTTTCAGGCCGACATCGACCGTCTCAACGCCGCTGCCACCCAGGTGAGCAAGTCGATCGGCAAAGCGGCCGACGCGGCCGAGCGAGAGGCCAAGAAGACCGAGGGTCGCCGGCTCCGCGAGGAGATCTCCGCGCTCGAATCGAAGTCGGCGGAGATCGTGGCCGAGGCCGATGCCATCCTCCGCGCCGTGCCCAACCTCACGCATCCGGCCGCCCCCGTGGGTGGCGAAGACGCTGCCGTGGAGGTCCGCCGCGGACAGCATCCGCCGCGGGCGTTCGACTTCCAGCCGCTCGACCACGTCGAGATCGGCGGCCGCCTGAAGCTCTTCGACTTCGAGGCAGGCGCCCGCGTGGCCGGGCACGGCTTCTACTTCCTCACCGGCGACGGGGTGCTGCTCGAACTCGCCCTGCAGCGATATGCCGTCGAGATCCTCATGCGCGAGGGCTTCACGGTGATGACCACGCCCGACCTCGCCCGCGACTCGATCCTCGAGGGCACGGGCTTCATGCCCCGCGGCCCAGAGACCCAGATCTACTCGATCAACGACTCCGACCTCTCGCTGATCGCCACTGCGGAGATCACGCTCGGCGGCGCCTACCACGAGCGAATCTTCGAGGCGGCCGAACTGCCGCTCAAACTCTGCGGCATCAGCCACTGCTTCCGCACCGAGGCCGGCGCCCATGGCCGTGCCACCCGAGGGCTCTACCGCGTGCACCAGTTCACGAAGGTGGAGATGTTTGCCTTTACTCTTCCCGAGCAGAGCGCGGCGATGCACGATCAACTCCTCGACCTCGAGTGCCAGATCTTCGACGGGCTGGGCATTCCCTATCGGGTGATCGATACCGCGTCGGGAGACCTCGGTGGCCCCGCTTACAGGAAGTTCGACCTCGAGGCCTGGATGCCCGGCCGCGGTGAGGCGGGGGAGTGGGGCGAGGTGACGAGCACCTCCAACTGCACCGACTACCAGTCGCGGCGGCTCGCGCTCCGCTACCGGACACCGGGCGAAAAGGGGACGCAGTTCGTCCACACGCTCAACGGCACCGCCGTGGCGATCAGCCGGGCGATCATCGCGATCCTGGAGAACCACCAGAACGCCGACGGCACGATCACGGTGCCGGAGCCACTCGTGGCGTGGATGGGCAAGCGAACGATCGGCGGCTGACCGGTTTGGGAAAGCCGAAGGCCGTAAGGCCTCGGGCGCGGTCACGCGTGACGCAGCGTTTGTTTTGGCCGCGTCCCACGCCTTACGGCGTTGGGCTTGGACGCAGTCCGGATGCCGCTGCTCACCACCGCAGGCCGAACTTCTCGCCCTGCGACTGGTTCCCGCCGGTGCCGCCCTTGAGGGGCGTGTTCCGCTTCTTGGCCACCGGCGGCTGTGCCTCAGGCTCTTCGGCCTCCGGCTCCTCGGACCCAGGCTGCTCCTTCGCCGTGGGCGCCGGTGCGAGCGCCTTGATCGAGAGCGACATCCGTTGTTCGTCGGGGTCGACCGCGATCACGCGGCACTCGACCTGCTGACCCTCGCGGGCCACGTCGCTGACGCTGCGGATCCGCCGCGTGGCGAGTTCCGAGATGTGCACGAGCCCCTCGACACCGGGCTCCAGCTTCACGAATGCACCGAACTGGGCGATCCGGCTGACGACGCCCCTCACCGTGGCGCCCACGTGATACTTCTCGTCCGCCCGCTTCCACGGGCTCTCGATCAGATCGCGGGCCGAGAGGCCGATCTTGCCGGTCTCGTGGTCCACCTTCTTGACGACCACGCGGACCTTCTCGCCGGCCTTGAGCACGTCGGCCGCGCTCGCCACGCGATCCCACGAGAGTTCGCTGACGTGGATCAGGCCCTCGACGCCATTGCCGATGTCGACGAACGCACCGAAATCGCGGACCGAACGGACGATGCCGTCGAACTCCACTCCGGGCTCGAGTGTTTCGAGCAGCTTGGTCTTGGCATCCGCCGCCTGCTTCTCGATGACCGCCCGCCGCGAGAGCACGAGCCGCCGGGCCTCAGGGACGATCTCGGTAACCAGGCTGTCGAGCGTCTGGCCCACCATTTCCTCGAGGTTCTCGATTCGCCAGGTGCTCACGAGGCTCGCCGGCATGAAGCCGCGGAGGCCGGCGACCTCGCACTCGAGGCCTCCCTTGTTGGCGGCCGTGACGCGGGCTTCCACGATCATCCCCGCCTGGATCTGCGTCCAGTCTTCAACGGAGACGGCGCGGTTGGCGAGGGCCACGTCGTAGAGGCTGTCGTCGTCATTGCGGGAGCCGACCGACACCTCGATCGAGTCGCCGACCGCCGGGAGATCGAGGCCAGCATCGAGGAGCCCAGCGAGTTTCATGGCACCCTGGCGGCGACCGCCGAGATCCACGAACGCCGTGTCGGGTCCGATCGAGAGTACCGTCGCCATCAGCCGCGAGCCCGGGTCGATCGGCGCTTCGGCTTTTGCAGAGGCGCCGGCGTCGAGCAGGTCATCGATCGCCACGCCCTCGAGCGCCGCCTCGAAGTCGGCTTCGAGATCCTCGTCGAGGCCGCCGCGGATGCTGGGCACGGCGACACGGCGGGCCGGCGGCAGCACGTCGGTGAACGACCTCGGCTTGTCGTCACGGCGGCGGTCGCGGCGGCCACGGCCACCATCCCGCGGGCCGCGGCCTTCCGATTTCAGTTCGCCGCCACCCTGGGCTGGAGCACCGCCTTGCGGTGGAGCCGCGTCTGACGTCGGTGCGGCGGCATCAGCAGGTCCAGCGTCATCCGTCCGTGGTGCGGGCGGAGCAACGTACTGGTACTTCGGCGCGAGCGACGGCGGCGTCACCCCGGCGCGCTGCGTGCCGATCTGGATCCGACGCGGCGAGGCCGCAGCCTCTGACTGGGACGCGGACTCGGACTGGGCCGTGGCGTCCACGGGCTCCGACGGGTCCGTGGGCGAGGGGTCTGGGTTCGTGGTCATGGGAACCGGGAGCGAGGCGGCCGGAGTTCGCGGAAGAAACAGAGAAGAAACTGCGGGAAACAGGACTTGAACCTGCACGGTATTACTACCACCAGGCCCTCAACCTGGCGCGTCTGCCAATTCCGCCATTCCCGCGGCGAGATCAGGTCGTTGGAGCCCGAGAGGGCCACCACCAACCGAGGATCGCGTCATTCTCGACCGGTTTTCCGGTCAGTCAAGCGGCCGGGGTGAAACCGCCTGCGGACGGAGCCGGCGCGTGGCCGCAGCCTCCGCAGCCATCCTTGCGGCCACGATCAGCCCGAAGGTGGCGACCGTCCAGGCGGCGTCGCCCACGGGCATCCAGCGGTAGAAGGGCAGTGCCGCCACGAAGCACTCGCCGAGGCCAGCCATCGTGTGAGAGTAGTCGGCCGTGAAGGCCCAGTGGGCGAGATTGGTGCTCACAAAGAAGACGAGCGAGGTGGCGAGGCTGCCACCCACCACGGCCAGCCAGCGGGGCCGATGCCGGCCGAGGATTCCACACGTGCCGAGCAGCACTGGCCAGGCCGTCGCGGCATAGACCACGGCGGCAACACCCAGGTTGCCGTAACCAGGCAGCAGCATATTGCTCAGCGCGAGGGCCGCCAGCGGCACGCTCGCGGCAACGAGTGGGTTGGCAAACAGAAAACCCGCGGCGAGGGCCACGGCAGCGAGCGGCGTGGCGTGCCAGAGCGGCTCACCGTTCCAGGTCGGCTGCCAGAGCCTGCCAGCAGCAGCGAGGGCGACGAGCGCAAGCCAGACAGCCGCCTGCATCGACACCGAACCTCGGGCCGATGTGGAGTCTCCGGTTAGTGGCCTCGTTCCGGCCGATTTGTGGGCGTGGTTCACCATGAACGCTGCATCCTCCGTGCCTCGAGGTCCGAGCCCATGTCATGCACCCGCAGCGGCAACCGCTGAGGCCGCTGTGGCCCGGGAAATCTGCCGATACACTACCGGTTTTGGTCCTGCAGGCAAGCGAAACGGACGAAAGCACCCCGAAATGCCCGCGATCGACCGTGATCTGGAGACGCTGGCCCTCGAGCGAGACGCCGACGGGTTCGTGCGGCTCACCGTCACCGTGCCGGGCCATCGGCAGAACGTGCTCACGCAGCGGGTGATCGAGGAACTCTCCCGCGTTCTCGACCAGCTTCATGCCGAACGGCCGCGAGGCGTGATCCTGCTGTCTGGTCGGCCTGGCAGCTTCTTCGCCGGGGCTGACCTCTCGCGGTTGGAAGAACTTGGCACGCTCCCGACCGCCGAGATCGCCGACCTGTGCGACCGCGGGAAGGCCGTGTTCGCCAAGCTATCGGCGTCGTTTCCCACGGCGGCGGTCATCGACGGCACCTGCCTTGGTGGCGGTCTGGAACTGGCCCTCGCCTGCGATCTTCGGGTGGCGACGTCTGAAAAACACACCGTGCTTGGTCTGCCCGAAGTCAAGCTCGGCCTCTTGCCCGGCTGGGGTGGCACGGTCCGTCTTGCCCGGTTGATCGGGCCAGGCCCCGCCGTCGAACTGGCGGCATCGGGCGAGACTCTCGACGGTGCCGCCGCTGGGCGGCTCGGAGTCGTCGACGCCTGCGTGCCGGCCGCGGAGGCGGTTGAGTCGGCTCGCCGACTGCTCGTTCTTCGTGGCGACGACGGGTTTATCGCCGCCCGCCGTCGCCGGATGTCCGCGCCCGTCGATCTCGATTCGGTGGAGCGGGCGTTTCTCGAGGCCACGACCGCCGCGGTGATTCTCGGCCGTACCGGTGGCCACTATCCGGCGCCCCCCGCAATCCTCCGCACGATTCTCGCAGGCGCCTCGGTCGATGCCGCGGCGGCGTCGCGGATCGAATCGGAGGCGTTCGCAAAACTCGCCGCAACACCAGTCGCCCGAAACCTGCTCCGGGTGTTCGCGATCGGCGAGCGGAATCGCCGCGACTCCGGGGTCGATACCACATCGTGCGGCGAGCCATCGCCGGCGGCCGCGCCGGCAGTCGTGGGTGCTGGGATCATGGGGGCCGGGATCGCCGCGAGCCACCTCCGGGCGGGCCAGCCCGTCACGGTTGTGGACATCAACCCCGAGGCCCTTGCCGCAAGCGTGCCGGGCATTCTCGCGGAAGCCGCGTGGGATCGCCTGGCAAAGCGGCCCGACGAGGCGCGTGCGCTCCAACTCACGGGCCACCTGCGGACCTCCACGAGCTTCGCCGCCCTCGCCGCCGCCGACATCGTGATGGAGAGCGTGACGGAGCGGCCCGACATCAAGCAGCAGGTGCTCGCCGAAATCGAACGCATGGTGGGCCCCGGCACCGTGATCACCACCAACACCTCGACCAATCCGATCGGTCGCCTGGCCGCCGGCCTCACCGATCCCTCCAGGTTCTGCGGGTTGCACTTCTTCAACCCTGTGCGGCGCATGACGCTCGTCGAGATCGTGCGTGGGCCGGCGACGAGCGACGCCACGGTGGCGAGTGCCGTTGCCCACGCCAAGCGGCTCGGCAAGTGCCCGGTCGTGGTCAACGACAGCCCTGGCTTTCTCGTCAACCGGATCCTGATGCCCTACCTGCACGAGGCGGGCGAGTTGCTTCGCGAGGGCGTGTCTGCCGAGCGGCTCGACCGTGTCGCCCGCGGGTTCGGCATGCCGATGGGCCCGATCGAACTCTACGACATGATCGGGCTCGACACCGCCTTCTATGCGGGCCTCGTGCTCAGTGCCGCCTACGGAGACCGGATCGAGGCCTCGCCCGTGATCCCGGCCCTCGTGAAGGCGGGGAAGCTTGGCCGCAAAACGGCCGCAGGGTTCTATCGGTATGCGGAAGCCGGCCCGCACGGTCGGATCGTGGGCCGCGACGACAAGGCGACCGAGGTGATCGCCCGCTATGCCTACCCGCCGCGCGAGTCGAGCGACCGCACGATCGTGGATCGTCTCTTCCTGCCGATGCTGCTCGAGGCCCTCCGCGGTCTGGATGAGAATCTCGTCCGCGACGGCCGCGACATCGACCTCGCCGTGATCCATGCCCTCGGTTTTCCGGCGTTTCGGGGAGGGCTGCTCGCCTGGGGTGACTCGCTGGGGGCTGCCGAGGTGGTCCGACGGCTCGAGCCGCTCGCCGAACTCGGCCTGCGGATGAAGCCCACCGAACGACTGCTCGCCCATGCCTCCAGCGGCCGACCGCTCACCGGGGAAGTCTTGCCATGACGACGCGTCCCTCGTCCGCCGCCCGTGACCCAGCCTCGACACCAGTCGTGGTCGGCTGTTATCGCACTGCGATTGGTCGGGCGCACGCGACCAAGGGAATCTTCCGCAACGTTCGTGGCGACGAGCTCGCTGCCGCGGTGGTCCGGGCGGTCGTCGAGCGGAGCGGAGTTGCCTCGGAGACGATCGAAGACGTGGTGCTCGGGGCCACGCAGCAGCGAGGCGAGCTTGGCGGCAACGTCGCCCGCACCGTGGCGCTGATGGCGGGTCTCCCCTTCACCGCGGCCGCCACCACGGTCAACCGGCTCTGTGGCTCGTCGCTCCAGGCGCTTGCCCAGGCCTGCCATGCGATCGCCGCGGGCGCAGAGAACGTGCAGGTGGTCGGCGGCGTGGAGCACATGCATCACCTGCCGATGGAGTCGGCCGTCGACATCCACCCGCAGGCCCTCGCCCGCACGAGCCGCGGCATGCTCTCGATGGGCCTCACGGCCGAGCAGCTCGCGTCGGTGCACGGCATCGACCGGCAGCGGCAGGAGGAGTTTGCCCTGGCGAGCCACGAAAAGGCCGCGCGGGCCGATGAGGCTGGCTTGTTTGACGACGAGATCGTTCGCGTGGTCGGCCACGACGAAGCGGGGGCTGTGACGGAGGCCGTGGCTGACCAGTCGATCCGCCGCGACACAAGGCTTGAGGCGATGGCGGCGCTCGAGCCGGTGTTTCTTCCGAAGATCGGCACGATCACGGCGGCGACCAGCGCGCCTTTGAGCGATGGCGCCGCGGCGCTCGTGGTGATGAGCGAGGCCGAGGCGGCCCGGCAGTCGCTCGAGCCTCTCGCCCGCGTGGTGGCGACGGCCGTGGTCGGCGTGCCGCCGGCCGCGATGGGCACCGGCCCGATCCTGGCCATGAAAAAACTGCTCAATCGGATCGCCGGTCGCGGGATCAGCTTGGCCGACATCGATCTCGTCGAACTCAACGAGGCCTTTGCGGCCCAGGCCCTGCACTGCATCGACGAACTCGGTCTCGATCCGGCGCGGGTCAACGTCCGCGGCGGCTCGCTCGCCATCGGCCATCCGCTCGGCGCCAGCGGTGCGAGGATCGCCACCACGCTCCTCCACGCCCTCCGCGACGGCGGCGGCCGCTACGGCGTGGCGACCATGTGCATCGGCCTTGGTCAGGGAATCGCGGTCCTCTTCGAGCGGGTTGGCCGATGAATCCCGCGGCGACGACGAGGCTCGACGCTTCGCGGCCGCAGGTCGGCCAGGCCGCGGCGTCGCTCGTCGAGTTCCTGGCTGCGCGGGCGGGCGACGCCTTCGACCGCCGCGCGATCGTCGACGGCCTTGCGGTCGCTGCGGCGGCCGGCCACGGACACCACGCGGGCGCGTGGACGTGGGGAGAGGTCATCGCGGCTGCGGTTGGACTCGCCGACGCGTTCGCCGCGGCGGGCCTTGACCGCGGCGACCGTCTCGCCCACGTCGGCCCGCACTCCCCTGACTGGATCCTCGTCGATCTCGCCTGCCTGCTGGCCGGCGTTGTCCACATGCCGCTGCACGCCGACGCATCGCGGGAGGAGCACCGTGCCCACCTCGACTGGCTGGCTCCGAGGGGCGTCGTCTTCTCGGGCGCCAGCGGACCTCTCACGCCTCGGGATGTGGCCGGCAGGATCACGATCGATGTCACTCGGGGCGGGCCCGTGGCGGCGGCCGGGCTCAGCGGTGATGGCTGGCGCCGGCTCTGGGCCACTCCCACCGCCGTCCGCGACCGCGTCGATGGATTCGCACGGCGGTGCGACCCCGAGGCCTGCGCGGTGATCGTGCTGTCCTCCGGCACGACCGGCGTGCCGCACGGCGTCATGCATTCCCAGCGGTCGCTCGCCGCCAACGCCCTCGCGGCGGCCGACGTGTTTCTTGGTGATCCGCGGGACGTGCGGCTTTCGTGGCTGCCGCTGAGCCACTCGCTCGCGCTCACCGGCGACCTGGGCACGGCGCTGGTTCGCGGCGGCTGTCTCAACGTGGTTCGGGAGCGGGGCCGCGTGCTCGACGCCTGCCGTGCGGCGCCACCAACCGCGATTCTCGGTGTGCCGGCGTTCTTCGAACGGCTGGAGCGGGCTGCGGACGCCGGGCGAATCGCCGACCTCGCCGCAGCCCTCGGCGGCGAAGTGCGGGTCTGCATTTCGGGAGGCGCGCCGCTCCGCCGCCGGACGGCCGAGTTCTTCGCGTCGCGGGGCGTGCCGCTCGTCGAGGGCTACGGGCTCGCGGAGGCGGGGCCGGTGGTCGCCCTGGCGAATCCGCGGATCGCCAAGGTCGGCACGGTTGGACCGCCGGTGCCCGGTGTCGAGGTCCGCATCGACGATCGTGCGGCGACGCGGGGCCAGCTCCTCGTCAAGACGCCGAGCCGGGCGATCGGTGTCGTCGCTCCCCACGGCGAGCCTTCGCGACCCGGCTCCGCTGAACTCGGCGACTGGCTCGAGACGGGCGACCTCGCCGAGATCGATGCGGACGGTCATCTGCGGATCGGGGGGCGTCTTGGTGAGGTGATCGTGCTTGCCAATGGCGTGAAGCTCCCTCCGGCGGCTGTCGAAGCGGCCCTCGCCGAAGATGACGCGGTAACGCAGGTGTGCGTGGTGGGGGCTGGTCAGCGGCGGCCCGCGGCGATCGTGGTGCCGGAGCCCACCGTGCTGCGAGCCGCGATTCGGCGGCTGGGGCTCGTGGTCTTGAGCCGCCGGCAGGCCGTCTCCCATCCACGGGTGCGTGCATGGCTCGCCCGCCGCTTGGCCCGCCGTCAGGCATCGTTGCCGCGGTCATGGCGAGTGAAAACGTTCGTGATCGCCGACCGGGCGTTTGACGCGGCCCACGGCGAGACGACCCTCTCGCTCAAACTGAAGCGGGCGGCGATCGAGCGGCATTACCGCGACCGGGTGCTTCATGCGGCCGAGGCGATCGAGCGACAGGCGGCCGAGGAGGCACGCGGCGACATGAACGGCTCCAGGCACAAGGATGCGGTGGCAGTTGAGTGCCGGTCATGGGTCATGTCGGCACTCTGGCGTGGCGGCGACGGCGGTTTCGCGACGGCGGCAGCGGCGGCGGCCGAGCCGCTGCCAGACCGGATCGAGGCGGTGCTCGAGCGGGCTGAATCCGAGATCACGAGGCTCCGCGCGGAGCAGAGGCTCTACGAGCCGCTCGCCGCGGATCGCTCCCACCCTGCGCCGCTCGCCGACGCCCCACCGCCACCCACCGGCGTGTTTTCCCGGGAGTCGGAGGAGGCTCTCGGTGACGCCGGACTCTGGGGGCTTGCGGTTCCGGAGGCCTTTGGCGGCAGCGGTGGCTCGATGCTCGATCTCGCCAGATCGATCACGCGATTGGCGGCGAGCGTGCCGACCGCGGCCGGCACGCTTGCTGTGCACTCCTCGATCGGCGCCGTCTCCACGGTCTTGGGCTTTGGTTCGGCCGAGCAGCAGGCGCGGCTGCTACCGGACCTCGCGGCGGGCCGGCCGCTCTCCATCTTCGCCGCCACGGAACCCGACGCCGGCTGCGATCTGGCGCGGATCGCGAGTGTGCTCGAGCACCGTGACGGCCGACTACTGCTGACGGGCACGAAGATGTTCATCACGGGCGCCACCTACGGGCGGTTCGTGAAGGTGTTGGCTGGGTGCGGGGGCAAGCCTGCCGTGGTGGTCGCTCGCCTGCCGGAGGCCGACACGCCGGAGTTTCAGCTGCGACGCTATGCGCTCCATCCGCTCAAGCATGCCCACAACGCTGCCCTCGAGTTCACCCGCTTCGAGGTCGATCCCCGCGATGTGATCGATCCGGGGGCGACTGGCGACGCGATGCGGATCATCTGGCACGGCCTCAACCGCGGCCGCGTCACGCTCGCTGCGCAGGCGGCCGGCACGCTCCGGCTCCTGCTCGCGCAGGCCCGCGATCACGCGGCGCGGCGGATCACATGGAACCAGCCGATTGCGTCGCGGCAACTGATCCAGGGAAGGCTCGGTCGGATGGCGGCGTCGGTCGTCGCCTGCGACGCGCTTGCCACGTGGGCGGCGGCGGCGATCGACGGCGGCCAGAGCGGCGAGTGGGAGGCGATCACGGCGAAGGTGCTGGCGAGCCACTGCGTTCGCGATGCGGCGATCGACGCGCTCGGCGTGCACGGCGGTCGGGCCTTCCTCGTGGGCCATCCGCTCGGCGACTCGCTCCACGACCACTTCGCCGTCACGGTCTACGAGGGGGAGAGCGACCTGCTCGGCCTGGCGCTCTTCAAGGGCCTCTCCAAGCACCACCCGCTTGCGGCATCGCGCGACGCGGCGGCATGGCAGCGAGCGGGCTCATGGTTGGCCTGGCGGGTGGCGACCGCGGCCGGCTCCGCGCGTCGCGACATCACGATCCTCGACCGCCGGCTCCGCAACCACGCCGCGCGGGCCCGCCGGCAGTTGTCGCAGCTGGCCGTCGCCATCGACCGGGCGATCCGCCGGCACCGCCGGTCGCTCGCCGAACGGCAGCTCGAGGTGGGGGCCCTCTCGGCCGCCGTTCGCGACGCAGCCAGTGTCCTGGCGGTCGCCCACCACGCCGACGCTTCGGGCAACGACGCGATGCTCGCCCCCGCAGACGCCTGGTGCCGGCTCGCCCTGGCCCGAGCCGCCGGCCGCATGTCGTCGGCCGACGACCTCACGGCCGTCGCCTCCGTGGGTGAAGGCGTATCCGCGCGGTAGGCTTTTGGCAGGCGGGTGAGGCGAAACCTTTCGGGTTCGTCACCGTTCAACTGATACGGATCGCATATGAACCGTGTGGTATTGAAAAGCCGACCGGCCGTGAGGCCGCGGGCGTTCCTTCACGCAGGGCTTTTCGCGGAGTGACCCACGAGGGTGATGTCATGATCGGGCAGCGCGTGCGGACACGATTGGGCCTTGCTCTAGCCATGGCCGCCGTGGTGTTGGCCACAACGTGCCTGGCAGCCAACCGCGCGAAGCCCACCCGGGCTGCGCCGAGGTCTGGTCTGCCGGCCGCGGTGACGACACCGCCTACCGGGCCCGTGATGAAGTTGGCGGCGGTCGACGCCGGTCGCCGCGTTCGTGTGCATGCCGAGGCGGCCGAAATCGACGCGCATCTCGCCGCTCGCTGGCAGGAGCATGCCGTCGAGCCGTCGCCGCCCCTCGACGACGCCCAGTTCGTCCGCCGGATCCACCTCGAACTCGCCGGCCGGATTCCTACGTACGAGGAGACGGTGGCGTTTCTTCGCGACACCGCCTCCGACAAACGCGACCAGCTGATCGAGCGGCTGCTCGCGAGCTCCGACTACGTCAGCCACTTCTACAACTACTGGGCCGACGTGCTGCGTCTCTCCGAGCGGCCCCAGAAGAATCTCCTCTTCGAGCCCTACCTGGCGTGGGTCAAGGAGTCGATTCGCACGAATCGTCACTACGACGATTGGGTGCACGAGATGCTCACCGCCGACGGCCGGCTCTGGGAGAACCCCGCTGTGGGCTTCCAACTCCGCGACGACGGCATGCCGCTGCCGTATGTAGACAACACCGTGCGCGTGCTGCTCGGTACGCAGATCGGTTGTGCGCAGTGCCACGATCACCCATTCGATCACTGGACGCAGCACCAGTTCTACGAACTGGCCGCCTTCACGGCCGGCACGCGGACGCGGCTCGGTGGAGCGCCGCGGTCGGGGAAACCCGGCGGGGAGGCAAAGCCGATCCCGCCGCCAGCCGTGCGAACGCTCGTCAAGGACGCGCGCGACTCGAAGGGGAAGAAGGCCGGGGCCCTGGTGCAGTTCATCCAGGCCAATGCCACGGCGGTGAGCTTCCACGACACCACGCTCAAGCTGCCTCGCGACTACCAGTACGACGACGCGAGGCCGGCCGACCCGGTGGAGCGGGAACTGCTCTGGGGCAAGGTGCCCGCCAGTGTCCGGAATGCGAACGGCCGCGAGCAGCTTGCCGGGTGGATGGTGTCGCGGACAAATCGCCAGTTCGCCCGGACGATCGCGAACCGCTTCTGGAAGAAGGTCATGGGTGTGGGGCTCGTCGAGCCCATCGACGATTTTCGTGAGGAGAATCCCGCGAGCGATCCGGAGCTGCTCGAGCACCTCACCGATCTCGTGCTCCGCCTCGACTTCGATCTCCGCGAGTATGTCCGCGTGCTCGTCTCGACCTCCGCCTACCAGCGGCGGGCGGTGATTCACGACACTACGGACGAGCAGCCGTTCCGCTACCCGGGGCCAGCCCTTCGGCGGATGACGGCTGAGCAGGTCTGGGATTCCATCGTGGGTCTCATTGCCCTCAATCCCTGGAGCGTGCAGCGGCCGACGGCGGTGGAGATTGCAAACGTGGCCGGCGTCGACCTCCGCACCGCCACCATCGACGACGTCGAGCAGCAGTTCGACCGGTTCGTGGCGGAGTATGGACCCGGGGCCTACCAGCGGCGGCTCAGCAAGGTCTGCGGGTATCGGGGGCAGTGGCTCCTGAAGGCGAGCGAGATGCCGGCGCCGCTGCCGCTGGGCCACTTTCTCCGGCAGTTCGGCCAGAGCGACCGGGAGACGATCGAGGGCGGGCGGACTGTTCCGACTATTCCGCAGACCCTGGCGATGTTCAACGGTCCGATCACTCACGCGATGCTCGAGGAAGGCTCCGTGGTGTATGAGACCGTGATGGAACACGATGCCGACGAGACCATCGACATCGTCTTTCTCACGGTGCTGTCGCACGAGCCGTCTCCGGAGGATCGGCAGGCCGCCATCGACGAACTGACGGCCGCCGATCCCGCCACCGGTTGCGGCAACCTGATCTGGGCCCTGCTCAACACCCGCGAGTTCCTCTTCATTCAGTAGGATTCCATGCGTTTCTCACCCGTGATCAGCGACGACCGACTCGCCCGCCGCACGTTCCTTGGCAATGCCGCGCGGGCCGCATTTGGTCTCACGCTCCTGGAATCCGTCACGGGGCGAGCATCGGCCGCAGCCGACACGGCCGCCGGTGGCGTGAACGTCATCACGCTGATGATGCGTGGGGCGATGAGCCACATCGACACCTTCGATCCAAAGCCCGGCCGCGAGGAGCAGGGGGAGACCGATTCGATCGCCACGAAGCTTTCGGGCATCCGGTTCGGCGAGCACCTGCCGCGGCTGGCCGGGCTCGCCGACCGGCTCGCCATCATCCGCTCGCTCACCACCGAGACCGGGGCCCACGAGCAGGGCACCTATCTCATGCGGACGAGCTACCCGCAGATCAACAGCATCCGTCATCCGTCGTTCGGGTCGTGGGCCGTGCACGCGCTCGGCAAGCGGAGCGGCGACCTGCCGGGCTATGTGCTCGTGGGCAATGGCAACGAGCACCCGGGCTGCGGCTTTCTCGACCCCGCCCTCACGCCGGTGCCGCTCGCCGATCCCGCGCGTGGCCTGGAGAACATCACCCGCCCTGGCTACCTGACGCAGGCAAACTTCGAGCGGCGGCTGGCGCTCGCCGACCGGATCGACCACGACTTCAAGCAGCGGTACGCCGGCCGGCAGATCGAGGCCTACGACCGGATGTATGCCGATGCCGTTCGCCTGATGGGCAGCGGCGACCTCGCCGCCTTCGACATCGCCCGCGAGGACGACAAGACCCGAGAACGATATGGCCGTTCGCGGCTCGGCCAGGGCTGCCTGCTCGCGCGGCGGCTCGTCGAGAGTGGCGTCCGCTGCGTGGAGGTGGAGATGGGGGGCTGGGACATGCACCGCGACCTGTGGGAGGACCTGCCCGGGAAGGTCGGCGAACTCGACACCGCCATGGCGACCCTGCTCGAGGACCTCGACGCCCGCGGCCTTCTTGGCTCGACGCTCGTGGTGCTCGCCACGGAGTTTGGCCGTTCGCCCAAGATCAACGAGAACGCCGGCCGCGACCATCACCCGGCAGTCTTCTCGGCCGTGCTGGCCGGTGCCGGGGTGAAGCCGGGCGTGGTGCATGGCGCCAGCGACGCCGGCGGCCGCCTGCCCGACCGCGATGCTGTGAGCGTGGCCGACTTCAACGCCACGATCGCGGCGGCCTGCGGCCTGCCGTGGGAGAAGGAGTTCGTCGCCCCCAACGGCCGCCCGTTCAAGATCGCCAACGACGGCAAGCCCATCGCCGCCGTGCTCACCGGCTGACGTCTCCCGTAGCACAGGTTGCCAGTAGCGCAGGTTTTCAACCTGTGGCGCCCGGCACTCGCTTCGCGCTCGCTCGGGGCTGCCCATGCCCCGTCGCCGGACGTTCGCTGCGGGCATCCTGCCCTTCGCTCTCTCGATGCCGGCTGCGCTTCGGCATCCTGCCTGCGCTGGCCGCCAACGCCGGCTCCCGGGGCACGGGCAGCCCCTCACCGTCTTCCGTAGCACAGGTTTTCAACCTGTGGCGCCCCTCGCCGTCTCCCGTAGCACAGGTTGTCAACCTGTGCCCCCCTCGCCGTCTTCCGCCGTAGCACAGGTTTTCAACCTGTGCCCCCCCTTACCTACTCGCTTCGCACGAGGGCGGGGAGCCAGTTGCAGAGATACCAGCCCCGCGGCGTGGTGAGTTCGGCGATCGCGGCGAGATCGACGCGGCCCGTGGGCGAGGCCCCGCCGAGCACTTCGTCGAGCAGCCCCTTCGGCTTCGTGTATTTCACGACACGGGCCTTGTCCGCAGAGAGTCCGGCCAGTTCCACCGCGCGGTCGATCGCCTCCTCCTGAAACCCGATCCGGTCGACGAGACCTGCCTCGAGCGCCTGCCGTGCGGTGAAGATCTGCCCCGTGGCGACCCTGTCGACCGCGGCGTCGTCGAGCTTCGGCCGACCGGCCTTCACGATCTCTTTGAACCGCCGGAACATGTCGTCGACCAGTTCCTGGATGATTTTCCGTTCCTTCTCCGCGAGTTCCGGCGTGCGGTCCTTTGAGACGCTGAGCATCTCCTTGAGCGGTCCGCTGGCGATCGAGTCGTCGCGGATGTCGTACTTCCGCAGCGCCTGCGAGATGTCGAAGTGCGGGATGATCACGCCGATGGAGCCGGTGAGCGTGGCTGGTTCGGCGAAGATCACGTCGTCCTTTCCGCGGTTGGCCATCGCCACGTAGTAGCCACCACTGGCTGCGATGCCACCCATGCTCACCACCACGGGGATGTCTCGCTTCTCCACAAGCTTGGCGAGGCGGTGGTGAATCTCGTCACTGCCGCTGACCGTGCCGCCAGGGGAGTCGACCCGCAGCACGATCGCCTTCACCGCCTCATCCTCCTCCACCTGGTCGAGCTGCGCCCGCACGAAGCCGTCGCCGCCGAGAATGGCACCGGTGACGCTGACGATGGCCACCTTGTCGGCCGCGAGTTTGGAGAGCGAATGCCACTTCTCGACCACGCGGCTGTCTCGCTGGAAATACTTCGAAAAGGCACCGGCGCTCCCGATGGCCGAGAGCACCGCAATGCTGGCAACGATCCAGCCCGCTCGTGCGAACCAGCGACTCCAGGGGTTCGCCTGTTCGAGAATCACCCGCGTCGGTGGCTGCTGCGATTCGATCTGCATGTGAGGCTGGTTCCGCTGGGGCCGAGGTTGGTCATCGGGGACGCTGCCAGGCGATTGTACGCCGATGCGTGTCGCGGCATGGGTTGGAGGTTGCCAGTTTGCGCCGGCTACCGCTACCCTTGCGAGGACTTGGCTGCGGCGGCCCCACCGGGCTGCGTCGCCCGGCCCACCCCCGCGTCCCGCCCATTCCCGTCAGGAGTCTTGCCACGTGTTCGTCTGCGTCAGCACGGAATGCCTGCCCGACATGCCGTTGGCCGCCGCCATGGAGCGGCTCGCCGAACTCGAGTTCACGGCGGTCGAACTGGACGTGCACGAGCAGGGGGGCCACCTGCAGCCCGCCGCCGTGGCGGCAAATCCCGAGGCCGCGATCGCTCAGTGCAGTGACCTCCAGAGGCTCCGTCCGGTCGCCGTGTCGTTCGCGGCATCCGAGACGCCGGCGATCTACGACCAGTTCACCGCCTGCTGCAGGCTTGCCAAGTCGCTGGGCGTGGTCACGCTCGTCGTGGAGTCTTCGGAACTCGGCACGCCGTTCAACGGCGAGATCGAGCGACTGAGGAAACTCGTGGCGATCGGCTCGGGGCTCGGGGCCGTGGTGGCCGTGAAGACGTCTGCTGGACGGATGACCCAGGATGCCGAGACCACGGCGTCGCTGTGCCGCAACGTGCCCGGCCTCGGTGTGACGCTCGATCCGACCCACTTCATCTTTGGCCACAAGAAGCCGGCCTCATGGGAGCCGATCCTCAAGTACGTCGCCCACGTCCACCTCCGCGACACGAAGCAGGATGCGTTTCAGGTGCGGGTCGGCCAGGGCAACGTCGAGTACGGCAAGATTGTGTCGCAGCTCGAGCGGGCGGGCTACAAGCGGGCCCTGTGCGCCCACATGCCGCCCCTCGAGGGCGTCGATCAGGTGGCCGAACTCCGCAAGATGCGGCTGCTGCTGGAAAGCTTGCTGTAAGCGCGCCGCTCTGGGCTGCCCATGCCCGTCGCCGGACACTCGCTACGGACCTCCAGGCCTTCGCTCGCTCGATGCTGACTTCGCTCCGCCATCCATGGCTGCGCTTGTCAGCAACGCCGGCTCCCGGGCACGGGCAGCCCCTCGCTGCCTCTTCTCGTAGCGCAGGTTTTCAACCTGTGTGTCTTCCCGGTTCGCATTGGGCTCGCGGCATCATCGCTTGCATGTGCGATTCCGGAAGGGGGAGCAGCCGGTTGCGGCTTACCGGATCGTGCCGGTGGCCTCGGCGCGGCTCGCCATCTCGGCGTAGTTCTTCGACTGCTGGTCGTCGCCCTCTTCGGCATACATCGTCGCGAGGTTGCCGTAGGCCACGGCGAGGGCCCGTTCTTCAAGTTGGCTCTTATCGACCGCGGCCACCATCAGATCGACGCCGCGGCGGCTGAGCGTCACGGCGTCTTCGCGGCGGCCGACCTGCCAGTAGGAGATCGCCATGCTCACGTATGACTCTCCGAGCCGGCCGAGTTCACCGTCGCGATCGAAGCGGTCGTTGTCATCCCACAGCGGGATTGCCCGGTCGAACCAGGTGACGGCCGTGGGGTGATCGCCGCGTTGGAGGCTGTGCATGATCCCGATGCGAAACATGAGTTCGCCGAGGCCCTTCCGCTCGGTGGCAGTCAGTTCGCGGTGCTCGGAGCCCCGTTCCAGGTAGGCAGCGGTGAGCGTGGCGTTGTCGAGCATGTCGGTTGCGTCGCCCCCCTTCTGGGCGGCTGCGAGGGCGTCGGCGAGTGCCTGGCCCACATCCCAGTCGATCTGCCGCCGCCGCCACGGGTCGCCGATCCCGTCGCCCATGGTGTCGCGGAGTTCGAGGAGTCGCTTCACCCACGGCAACGGTTCGATTGCCTCGTTCGAGCCCGCCGACACGGCGAGCGCCCCGCGGCAGAGTTGCAGTTCCAATACCTGCCGCTCCTGCTCGTCGCCCGTGAACTCCTTGACGACGGCGTCGGCCCGGCTGACCCACTTGGGAATCACGCGGCTCTTCTGCTGCCATGTGCCCTTGGCGATCGCCAGGGCCGTGCCGAGGTGGGCATCGAGCAACACTTCCCGGGCAGCCGCTTGTAGGGCTGGAGACTGCTTTGTGAGCAACGGCGACGCCCGTCGGATCGCCTCGCCAAACTGATCGACGGCCTTCTGGTAGTCGGGGCTCTTCTGGGCCAGGTGGATCCGGCCCGACAGCCGGGCGGTCTGGGCGAGCACCAGCGGCGACGAGGATGCCAGTGCCGTCGCACGATCAAGCACCACCCGGGCCTCTTCCGGTCGGTTGAGGGCCAGCAGCACGCCGGCGTGCTTCAGCTTCGTCCAGACGTCATCGGGGTCGAGTCGGCCGGCCGATTCGGCAAGCCGTAGCGCCTGCCGCCACTTCCCCTGGTCGCTGGTCATCGCGAGCAGGAGCCGTTGCGCCCGAACGTGCTGCGGGTCGATCTGGATCGCGTACTGCAGGTCGGCCACCGCATAGGCGGAGCACTTGTCGATCTCGCCCTCGGCGCGGAGCACGAAGGAGTCGGCATCGAGAGGCTCGATGAGGATCGCCGTGGCGTTGGATGTGCCGGGCTCCACGCTGATGATCACGCCCCGCTCGGGGTACACCTCGCCGATCCGGATGTCCTGTTCGTCCTTGACCGCGACGGTCCGCAGGTCGGCGATTTCGAGTTGGCGGGCGAGGTCGCCGAGCGGAACCGGATCGGCGAGCTTGATGCTGATGGAAGAGGCGACGTCGCCCTCGATTCCTACCTCGACGCGTTCGAAAGGCTCGAGCGCCCACGCGAGCCCGGTCGTACCATCCCCGCTGGTGAACGCCTCGCCCGCACCCCACGTCGTCTCGATTTCCTGACGGGTCGTCTTGCCCGGAAGTGCCCCGCGGAAGCTCGCGGGATCGACCGACAGGGTCGGCATCTCGTCGGGTGTGACTGCGACGGGGGCGGTGACGGTTGGCTGCGGCTCCGCGACCGCCTGGACGGCCTGCGGTTCCACCGGAGGTGTCGAAGCCGACGGCTCGGTTGGTTTGGGTAGCGCGGCCACCCGCTCGTTGATCCAGCGGCGGAAGCTGCTCGTCGATCCGGCGGTAGCCGGCGGTGGTGTCGGCTTTGCGGCGGGGGCTGCGACGGGCGTTACGGTGCTCCACTCGGCGGCCGGCTGGGGGCCTGCCTTGGCGGCGATGTCGATCGGCACGCCGCGGCGCGGAACTGCTACGCGGTCCTGCGGCGAGGTGTCGGCCGCGTCATCACCCATCGACTCGATCCATCCCGGCAGCCGCATCAGCGTCCGCGGTGGCGTTGAGGCGATGTCGTCGGCACGGCTGGTCGTGGGGAGGCAGGCTCCCGCGAGGATAAGAATCAGGAGCGAGATCCGACTCCGCAGCATGGCCACGAGGGTGTCTCCTTGACGGTCGTTGACGGGCGTGAGGGAATGCGGCCGGGCCGGGCCGACGGAAAGGCGGCGGGAAGGTAGGGGGAGGGAGTTGCTGCGTCTAGACCAGCCAAGCCGGGCCTGCGAGGCTCTCCGGGAGCCCCCAGGATTCCCAGACCGCGCGTCTTCCGCGGCGGTCCGACTACCATGGCGGCTGCCGAGAGGAGACCGTCCGTCCATGACAGCCCCCCGTTCCCATTCGCTCATCATCGGAGCAGGCCTTGCCGGGCTCGCGGCCGCCGACGTGCTCGCCGGGCAGGTGGGCGCGAGCGAGCATCAGGTGACGGTTGTCGAACCAAGCGGCCGCGTTGGCGGCGTGCTTGGGACCGTGCACCACGACGGGTGGCTCGTGGAGCGGTCGGCCGACTGCTTCCTGGCGGCGCGGGCCGAGGCGGTGGCCCTCGTCGAGCGTCTGGCACTCCATGCGGAACTAATCGGTGTTGAGCCCCGCGCGCGTCGGGCGCTCGTCTGGCATGCCGGCCGCGGCGTGCCAGTTCCCGCTGGGTTTCGCCTGATGGCACCGGGCCGCGCCGATGGAATCCTGACGACGGCGCTTCTGTCGCCGTGGGGTCGGGCGCGGCTGCTCTTCGAGCGGTTCGTGCCGCGCCGCCTGCCGTCCACGAGCGACGATGACGAGTCGCTGGAGAGTTTTGCCGTCCGCCGTCTTGGCCGCGAGGCCTTCGACCAGCTGGTGCAACCGCTGGCGTCAGGCATTTGGACGGCCGACCCCGCCCGGCTGAGCATGGCGGCCGCCTGCGGTGATTTCCTGGCCATGGAACGCGAGGTCGGCAGTCTCTGGGGCGGCGAACGGGCGCGGCTTCGGCGGCAGGGCGGTGTGCCTGAGGCGACGGGCGCCCGCTACGGGCAGTTCGTGACCTTGGCTTCCGGCATGGAGACGCTACCGCGTCGCCTTGCCGACAACCTGCGATCACGAGGCGTACGTTTCGTCACGGGCTCGATCTCGACCCTCGAACGCACGGACGACGCTCGCTGGCGGGCTGAGGGAGCGGGCCTTGATGCAGCGACCACGACGGCCGACACGGTGGTGATCGCCACGCCCGCGCACGTGGCGGCCAGGATCGTCGGCCACATTGACTCCTCGCTTGCCGCCGACCTGTCAGGCATCGACTACGCGGGCTCGTGCATCGTGTCGCTCGGGTTCGCCCGCGACCGCGTGGCGCATCCGCTCGATGCCGCCGGGATGGTGATTCCGCGGGTTGCCGGCCGCCGCATTCTGGCCGTGAGCTTTTCGAGTTCGAAGTTCCCTGGGCGTGCCCCACCGGGCTGTGTGCTCATGCGGGTGTTTCTTGGCGGAGCCCTCGATCGCGAAGCGATGGACCTGAGCGACGACGCGATGATCGACCTCGCCCTCAGCGAAGTCGGGCAACTCCTCGGCGCGCAGGGCGAGCCGAAGCTCGTCCGCGTCGAGCGCTGGAACCATGCGATGCCGCAATACCACGTTGGCCACGTGGCCCGCGTGGCCCGGATCGAGGAGGCCGTCGCCCGCCATCCGGGCCTCGCCCTCGCCGGGGCCGCCTACACCGGCGTCGGTATCCCGCAGGTCATCTCCTCGGGTCAGGCAGCCGCTGCCCATTGCCTGAAAACCCGACGTTGAATTGACGGACAAGGAGTCCCGCAGGCTTCCGCCGCGTTGCTACTTCTTCTTCGCCCCGGCTCCAGCAGCCGGCTTGGCCGCCGCCTTGCCTGCCGTGCCCTCGGCGCCCTCTTCCTTCTTCACTTTCTTCTTCTTCATGGAGAGTTTCAGCACGCGGACCTTGGGCAAGCCCAGCGGGCTGCGGCCTTCCGTCCACCGCTCCTGATCCTTGAGCTTGGCAATCCGCTCGGCACGGCTCAGCACGCCGCGGGCGCTCGACGAGCCCTTGCGCACCCGGAGGCTCTTGTCCATCGTCATGGGAGGTGATCCTGCGTTCTCGAAAGGAGGGAAGGTGGGCGGTGGTTGATCCGCCAACGACCGCACGAAACTACGGAGAAAACCGGCCCGCTTCAAGACCTGCGGCGGTCCCGGCCCGCCGAGTGCTGTTTTCAGACCCCCCGCGACCTTCACGCTAGACCTTCACGGCCGAGATTGCCGTCAGAAACCGGGCCATCGACTCGGGCCGCCGGTCGGGCTCGGCCGATAGGCAGGCCATGATCGCCGTGGCGAGCGGAGACGGGATCTCGGGCCAGGCTTCGCGGATGTCGTTCGGGGGCGTGTCGTGGGCCATGGCCGCCTTACCGGTCGAGCCTTTCGGCCAGGGCGCCCGGCCGGTGCAGATCTCGTAGGCCGTGATTCCGAACGAGAAGATGTCGAGCCGCTTGTCAGCCTGCCGACGTCGCACCACCTCGGGCGCCATGTAGTTGGGTGTACCGACGCGGTTACCCGGCTGGAGGAAGGCGGGCTTGTCCGGCACGGTGAGGCCGAAGTCGATCAGCACCAGTCGGCCATCTGGGCGGAGGATGTAGTTGCGGGGGCAGATGTCGCGGTGCACGAATCCCGCGTCGTGCACCGCGGCGATCGCGGTGGCAGCCTGCCGCACGAGATCGACCCGCTCGGCGGGCGAGAACTGCTTCTTGGCGGCGATCAGCGTGTGGAGCAGCGAGCCCTCGATGAACTCCTGGACGATGAACGGGTCGCCCGTCGTGGCCGTGCCCCACTCCTTGGTCTGCACGATGTTCGGGCCGCTGATCTGCTGGCCGATCTCTCCTTCGGTCTGCTTGCCGAGCGACTTGTAACGCCCTTCCACCGGCGCCGCCTTCGCGGCATCGACGACCTTGAGGCCGAGAATCGCCCCGGTCTTCAGGTCACGGACCTTGTAGAAGGTGGACATGGTGCCGGAGGTGCTCTCCCGCATCCGCTCGAACCGCTTCCAGAGGTCGACCTTGCCGGAGCCTCCGAACAGCGAACCGAAGAAGTCTCCAAGACCCATGCCGCGTGCTTTCGCTGCTCAGTGTTGCTTCAGGGTCGCGAGTTCCGCATGCGCCGCGGCGAGATCCTTCTCGAGCCGGGGTACCTCGGCCGGGTCATCGGGCTGCTTCTTCGCCCCTGCCAGCAGTTGCTGGAGCTTCGCGATCTTCTGCTGCAGCACGTCGATCCGCTTCTTGTCCTTCTTGTCCATCGGTCTGCTCGCCGCGGTCGCGGCCTCCCTCAAGGCCCGGTTGAATCTCGATCAGCACACCGCCGTCACCGGCAGAGATTATGTTGGGCCCGGTGTGCAGCTGCCGCATCCAGCCGCTAATCATCACCACGGCCACGGCGAGCCCGAGCGTCAGCGAAAGCCACGTCGCCCGGTCGTTTCGCACCCACTGCGTGCCGGCGCCCCGCCCAACGAGCGCGCTGGCAAAGTAGAAGATCACGAGCGCGAGCAGGAGTTTGGCACCGAACAGCGAGTGGTAACTCGTCGCCCGCATCCACTCGCCCCCCGCCCAGCCCTCTGCCTTGACGCGGGCGTTGAACAAGAGGAAGTTCGCCAGGCCGCTCGCCAGGAGCAGCGTGATCGAGCCGATCACCCACGGCAGCCACCGCCTCCGGATCCGGTCGTGGATCCGTTCGCGGGTTTCTTCGTCAAACTCCGCGATGGCCGGGAGCAGGCCGAACCGGGCGAAGACCAACCCTCCCACGGCAACGAGCGCGGCGAGCAAGTGGGCCCAGCGGAGCAGCAGGAGGGTCGGGTCCATGAAAGTCCTTCGTGCGTGGGAGTGATCCGGCAATCGTACCCCATGGTACAGTGCCGCTCCATGGACCTCCCGGAAGATCTCGACGACATCGACCCGGTCTTCCTGCCGGGTGGCCTTCCGCACGACCGCTGGATGCGGCTGGCGCTCGATGAGGCGCGGGTCGCGGCCTCCGAGGACGAGGTGCCGGTCGGGGCGATCGTGGTCGCAGGGGGCAGGATCGTCGGCACCGGCCACAACCAGCGGGAGCAACTCAACGACCCGACCGCCCACGCGGAAATGATCGCTCTGACCCAGGCGGCGGCCACGCTCGGTTCGTGGCGGCTGGAGGGCTGCGTGCTCTACGTCACCCTCGAGCCCTGTCCGATGTGTGCCGGGGCAATACTCCAGGCGCGGGTGCCGACGGTCGTCTGGGGCGCGGCCGATCCGAAGGCTGGCGCCGTCGCAACGCTCTACCGGCTGTTTGACGACCCGCGGCTCAACCACCGGGTCGAGCACGTCGGCCACGTGCTCGCCGACGAGTGTGGCCGAATCCTCACCGAGTTCTTTCGCGGCAAGCGGTGACCGGCGGCGCGACGCTCAGCCTCGGCGGTCGATCGGGAGGAACTCGCGGATGGTCTCGCCCGAGTAGACCTGCCGTGGCCGACAGATCTTCTTGGTGGGCGAGCGGTGCATCTCCATCCAATGGGCGATCCAGCCCGGCAGTCTCCCCATCGCGAACAGCACCGTAAACATCTGCATGGGAATGCCCATCGCTCGATAGATGACGCCCGAGTAGAAGTCGACGTTGGGGTAAAGCTTCCGCTCGATGAAGTACTCGTCGGCGAGCGCTACCTCCTCGAGTTGCTGGGCGATGTCGAAGAGCGGATCGTGTCGGGCGATCTTGGCGAGCAGCTTGTCGGAGGTGGCCTTGATCAGCTTTGCCCGTGGGTCGTAGTTCTTGTAGACGCGGTGGCCAAAGCCCATCAGGCGGAACCCCGAGTCTTTCTTCTTCGCGAGATCGACGTACTTTTTCACGTTGCCCCCGTCGGCCACGATCTTCTCCAGCATCTCCACGCAGGCCTGGTTGGCACCGCCGTGGAGCGGACCCCAGAGTGCCGAGATGCCGGCCGAGATGCTCGCGAAGAGGTTGGCGTCGCTCGAGCCGACCATGCGCACGGTCGACGTCGAGCAGTTCTGCTCGTGGTCGGCATGCACGATCAGGAGCATGTCGAGGGCGTCGGCGAAGTCGGGATCGATGTGGTATTCCTCGCATGGCACCGCGAACATCATGTGGAGGAAGTTTTCGCAGTAGTCGAGGTCGTTGCGGGGATACATCAGCGGCTGGCCGCACGACTTCTTGTGGCTGTAGGCGGCGATCGTCGGCAGCTTGGCGAGCAGCCGGTGCACGCTCACCTCCACCTGCCGCGGGTCGCGGACGTCGAGCGAGTCCTGGTAGAACGTGGAGAGTGCCCCGACCACGCTGCCCGCGATCGCCATTGGATGGGCGTCGCGGGGAAAGCCCCCATAGAAACTCCGCATGTCCTCGTGGATCATGGTGTGGTGCGAGAGCGACTTCCGGAAAGCGTCGAGTTGGGCGGAACTGGGAAGTTCGCCTTCGATCAGCAGGTACGCGACCTCGACGAAGTCACACCGCTCGGCCAGCACCTCGATTGGGTAGCCGCGGTAGCGGAGGATTCCCTTCTCGCCATCCAGGAACGTGATCGCGCTCGTCGTCGATCCGGTGTTGACGAAGCCCTCGTCGAGGGTGATCAGCCCCGTTTGGGACCGCAGTTTGGCGATGTCGATCGCCCGTTCCCCCTCGGTGCCCACGATCATGGGCAGTTCGCAGCGGCTGCCGTTGAACTCCAGCGAGGCGGTGCCGTCAGCCTTGGTGCCCGGCCACGGCGAGGTCGCCGGGGATGCAGCGGGGGACGAGGACGGGCGGGCGGTCGCGGTCATTCGGTAGGTCTCCAGCGGCTCGAAGAAGGCCGCGACCGGTGGTCGCCGCCCCGCCGCCGAAGTCTAGCCCTGCCGGGCAGCGCGAGCAATCCGCGCGAGCGGAGCACGGCCCGTGCAACGCGTCGCTAGCGAGTGACGGACGGGGACGGGCGGCCGGCGGTGAACTGGGGTGCCGCCGAAGATCCGCCCGGGTCGTCGAAGACCGTCCACACGGGAGTCCGTTGGCGAATCTTCTCAAGGTAGGCGTCGGTCGCCTCCATGCGGCGATCGGTGATCAGCGTGTCGCGGATTCCGACCTGAGCCTCTGTGAAGGGAATGCGGCCCGCGTCCTTGCGCTCCACCACGCGGACGATATGCAGTTGCTCGCCGTCCGCGATGATGGCACTCAACTGGCCGACCGGCAGCGAAAAGATCGCCTCGTCGAGGGACGCCGATGCGAGGCTGCCCTTGCTCGTCCAGTCGAACTCACCGCCGCCGGAAGCGGTCGGCCCCTCTGACCGCCCTTTGGCCACCTCCTCGAAGGGTCGGCCGGCGAGCACCTCGTTGCCCATGTCGGCGAGAATCCCCCAGGCCTGCTGTCGCGACCGCTTGAGGCCCATCTTCACCGTCAACGCCTCGAAGCGGGCCTTGGCGGGATAGTCGTACTCGGCGAGGTGATTCTGGTACCACGCGATGAGTTCGGCGTGGGGAACCTCCTCGTCGGCTTTCACGTTCTTTCGCATCCACTCCTGGGCGAGGCCTCGTTCGAAGAACATTTTCCGCATCCGGTCGAGTGACGTGCCGCGGGCCCGCAGCGATTTCTCGAACTCCATCGAGTTGGGTGAGTTGGCCTCCTTCATCATCTTCGGAAGTTGCTGCTCGTCGAAGGCCCGGTCGACGTTCTTGCGAATCTCGGGAAGTTTGTCGGCGGGAATCTCGCGGCAGGCGTCGACGTAGACCAGCAGCGTCTCAATGTGCTGCGGCAGCACCTGCTGGCAGATCTGGAGCCGCAGTTCGCGGACCTTTTCCGGCGGCATGCCTGGCGTGACCTTCTCCAGGAAATCGATCGCCTTGGGAGTGAGCAGGTCGGCCTCGAGCACCACTTCCGGCCCCACGCGGGCGACCACTAAAGCCGTCTCCAGCGACTTGAACTCGAGTTCGCCGGATGTGCCCGTGGCGACCGTTGATTCGTACGCCGCCGGCACGACGCCCTCCCCTGAGCCGGATGCCACGGCCTTGGCGACCTCGCTGGCGATCAGATCACGGACCGGCCCGAGAGGCGCGCCAGGGTTGGCCCGGATGCTGGAGAGCACGTGGTTGTCGAGCGGCTTGTCGTTGTCGGAGTTTTTCGAGTCGGCGTTCGTCGGGGCGGCGGTGGGCCAGTCTGCGGGCCGCGAGGTTGCGGCTGGAATGGTGGGAACGTGCGCGGGCTGTACGGTGGCTCGCGGGGTCGCGTTTTGTGCCATCGCGTCGAGGGCGCAGGCGGCGATCACCGCGGCGACGAGGCCTCGAAGGAACGCGCGGCAGGTGCGGTGGCGTGGTAGTGGCATCGCGGGCCTGGGAGAGGGGGCGGGACTATAGGCCCGTGCTCTGGACGGTCGCAAGCCCGGGGAAAGGCTGGTTTCCGGCGAAAAAGCAGCCTGTCCCCATCGTTCGGGGCTGCCCATGCCCCGTCGCCGGACGTTCGCTGCGGCCATCCGTGGCCTCCGCTCACTCGATGCTTCCTGCGCTTCGCCGGGCACCGATCCGCCGCAGGCGGATTGGTCGTGGCTCCGCTGGGAAGCAACGCCGGCTACGGGGCACGGGCAGCCCCTCGCTGCGTTCGTTGCCTTGATTCGTTGCCTTGAGTAGCACAGGTTTTCAACCTGTGTCTGTCCAGCATGGCGGCTCGGGGTTGCCCCTCGCTGCGTTCTGTCTTCGTAGCACAGGTTGTCAACCTGTGCCTGTCTGCCTCGCCGCGGTTCGCGTCTGCGCTGGCGATTTCAGAAAGCCCCGAGCGATAGGGAGGGGATGGAGGCTGGCGTCACGATTTGGCTGTGGGCTTCGTCGGCCGGCGCTGCGGCGCTTGTGGCTTGAGGAGCGTGCGGACCGCGGCGAGCAGTCGGTCAGGATCGGCGGCTGTCGATTCGTGCACCGGCATCACGACCGTCTTCTGATCCACGATTCGCACGGTTCCGCCGCGCGTCCCGGCGGCGATGCGAAGCTTCTCCATGGCGGCGCGGTCGTGGTGGCCGATCACCACTAGGCCCGGGTGCCGCGTGATTGAGTCGATTCCAAGTCCTACGGCGAGGGCCTTGAGCCGCGTGAACTCGAGCAGCCGCCGGGCCTCGTCGGGAACCGGGCCGAAGCGGTCGGCGAGTTCGGTGGCGAGTTCGTCGATCTGGCTCTCGGCCGTGGCCCGCGACAGCCGGCGGTAGACGTCGATCTTCGCACGGAGGTCGGGGATGTAGTCACGCGGCAGCCACGCCTCGCCCGGTAGGTCGACGTTCACCGGCGGCGGTTCCGCAGGCGGCAGAGCCTTGATCCCGCGGACTGCCTGCTCCAGGAGCCGGCAGTAGAGTTCGTAACCGACCGTGGCGATGTGGCCGCTCTGCTGCGTCCCGAGGAGGTTGCCCGCGCCGCGGATCTCGAGGTCGCGCATGGCCAGCGAGAAGCCGGCCCCCATGCTGGAAAACTCCTGGATCGCGCGGAGCCGTTTCGCCGCGGTGGACGTGAGCCGCGCCGTCTCGTCCACGAGCAGGTAGCACCAGGAGCGGTGGTGCGAGCGGCCCGCACGGCCGCGGAGCTGGTGGAGGTCGGCAAGGCCGTAGGTGTCGGCTTCGTCGATGAAGATCGTGTTGGCGTTGGGGATGTCGAGGCCGCTCTCGATGATCGTGGTGGCGAGGAGGATGTCGGCCCGGCCGGCCACGAAGGCGACCATCTGCTCCTCGAGTTCCGTCTCCGAGAGCCGGCCGTGCACGATCGCGATCGTGGCCTCGGGCACGATCTGCTGGATGCGGTGCGACACCTTATGGATGTCATGGATCCGGTTGTGCACGAAGAACACCTGGCCGCCGCGCGAGAGCTCCCGCTCGATCGCGTTTCGGACGAGCCCCGTGTCCCAGCGAGCCACGCGGGTCTCCACCGCCATCCGATTGGTGGGGGGCGTGGTCAGGTTCGAGATGTCGCGGATGCCGAGCATCGACATGTGGAGCGTTCGCGGGATCGGCGTGGCCGTCATCGTGAGCACGTCGACGCTCGCCCGCAGGGCCTTGAGCCGCTCTTTCACGTCCACGCCGAACCGCTGCTCCTCATCGACGATCACGAGGCCGAGGTTGGCGAAGTGGATGTCGGCCTGGGCGAGGCGATGGGTGCCGATCACGATGTCAACGCTCTTGCGGGCCAGGCCCTCGAGCGTGTCACGCTCTTCGGCGAGGGGGGTGAGCCGCGAGAGGCAGCGGACGGTGAACGGAAACTCCGCGAACCGCGCGGTGAAGGTGCGGCGGTGCTGCTCGGCCAGCACCGTGGTCGGCACGAGGACGGCCACCTGAGCCCCGGACTCCGCCGCCTTGAAGGCGGCGCGCATGGCCAGTTCGGTCTTACCGTAGCCGACGTCACCGCAGAGCAGCCGGTCCATCGGTCGCGGCCGCTGCATGTCGTCACGAATCGCCTCCATCGCCGTGAGCTGGTCGGGCGTCTCGTCGAAGGGGAACGACTCCTCGAACTGCCGCTGCCAGGGAGTGTCGGCGGGGAAGGGCATGCCGGGCCGGCTCTCCCGCATCGCCTGGAGGCGAATCATGTCGGCGGCCATGTCGGCCACTGCCTTCTGCACCGCCTGCTTCTGCTTCTCCCAGCTTGTGCCACCGATCTTGGCGAGCTTCGGCGCGAGCTTCGTGCCGCCGACGTATTTCTGAACGAGCTCGATGCATGAGGCGGGCACGTAGATCCGCGTGCTCTCGGCGAACTCGATGTCGAGAAACTCCTCGGTCCGCCCGTGCTTCTCCAGGAGCTTGAGTCCCTTGTAGCGTCCGATTCCGTGCGATACGTGCACGATGTAGTCGCCCTCGTGCAGGTCGAGAAAGGTGTCGATCGCCCGGGTGAGTCGCTGCTTCGTGGGGCGGCGGACCGCATCCTCACGGCGGAAGAGTTCACCGCTCGAGACGATCACCAGCTTCTCCGGCACGAGTCGAAAGCCTGCCGACAGGTGGCCACGGGCGAAGTGGAGCCGCTTCCCGCGGGCGGGCGCCGAGTCGGCGAGCAGTTCCCCGAGCCGCTTCTCTTCGGCGTCGGACGGGGCCACAACCCAGACCTCCTGATCCTTGCCGACCGTCTCGAGTTCCTCCTTCACCCGGTCGAGCACTCCGGTGAATCGCTCTACGCTTTCCACGGCGAGTGTGGCCGAGGCGTCGAGGCTCGTCGTGGCGATTGCGGAGAGGGCCACGGAGGGCAGCCGGTGCATCCGGGCGAAGAGATCCTCCGGGGCGAAGAGGCCCGCTGCGACACCGAGCCGGTCGTGCAATCGCTTTGCCTCCTCGGTCACCTCGGCCGGCTCGACGAGCACCCAGACCGACCCGGGAGGGAGCAGGTCGGCCAGATGCGTGTGCCTCGTGCCGGAGGCGACCGCCAGCGCGGTCAGATCGACGTGGTCGACGCTCGCCACACTCCGTTGAGTGACCGTGTCGAACGTGCGAAGTGATTCGATCTCATCACCAAACAACTCGATGCGAACGGGCCTGTCCCAGTCGGCGGCGTACAGATCGACGATGCCACCACGGCGGGCGAACGTGCCCGGTGTGTCGATCGCATCGACCAGTCGCCAGCCACGGGCGCCAAGCCAGTCGGCGAGTTCTTCCGGGTCGAGCCGTCCACCCAAGGCGAGCCGACGTGTGCCGGCCTCGATCTCCCGTGGGTCGGCGAGCGGCGCGAGGAGCGCCTGGATGCTGGTCACCACGAGCGGCGGCCTTGGCCCGTCGGGAGTGGCGAGCCGTTTGACGACGGCGAGCCGCTCAGCGTCGGCGGGATCGTCCGTTGGTCCCCCGTCCTCGCCAAGACTCTCCACCGCGGGGAGGAGCAGGGCCGGGAGGTCGCTGAACAGGGCGAAGTCGTCGACAAAGGCTTCCGCCTCCGCCGCGTGGGGCAGAACGACGACGAGCGTGCCAGCTTCGGAGGCCCGGGCCCTCACCACGGCCGCTAGCGCCAGCGCAGACGCCGATCCCCAGGTTCCACCGATCGTCCCGCCGTGTCCCTCGCGAAGGGCGGCGATCACATCGGCGAACCCACGGTGCGCGTCGAGTGTTTGAGCCAGGTCGAGCAGCCGTCGATCCGGCCGGCGGGCGTCATGTGCCACGCGTGTGGTTGTACCCGATCTCCGTCCGGCTGACGCGTCATGTGGGTTGCATTTGATCGTGAGGCGTTCACGAGGCTCGGGGCTGCCCGTGCCCGTCGCCGGACGTTCGCGATGCCAGAAAGCCTCATCGCGTAAGCGATGGGGGCCTTCGCATGGTGCGCCGCTCGAGGCTGCCCATGCCCGTCGCCGGACACTCGCTACGGCCCTCCAGGCCTTCGCTCGCTCGATGCTGACTTCGCTCCGCCATCCATGGCTGCGCTTGTCAGCAACGCCGGCTCCCGGGCACGGGCAGCCCCTCGCTGCCTCTTCTCGTAGCACAGGTTTTCAACCTGTGTGTCTTCCGGGTTCGCATTGGGCTCGCCGCATCATCGGCCTCATGTGAATCCGGAAGGGGGAGCATGCCTCCGGCCGGCTGCGGCTGCTTCTGCGGCGCAACGACGCGAGAGGTTCACGTGCGACGCGTGTCAGTCGGGCTTCGCCGGCAGGAAAGCAAACGGCTCGGCCGGTTTCAGCGACCCCGAAGCATCGCCGCTGTAGGTCTCGCCAGCCTTGAGGGCAAGTCGCTTCACTGGGGCGCCGGCGTCGAACGAGAGGCTCTCGAGCGGCAGCCAGAACACCGTGGGGCTGGTGGCCGAGTCGAAGTACATCACGCGGTCCTTGTGGTCATACACCGTGCGCCAGATGGTGCTGGCGATGTTGGGCTTGTCAGGCACGGTGAATCCGAGCGGCACCGACACCCCGCGGATCACGCTGAAGATCTGGGCGACCGCCCGCTTCGGGTCAGCGGTCTGCGGGAGGTTCGACACATAGAACGCCGCCCGAGCAAAGCGGTCGGCCGCCCGGTTGGTGCCGGGGAGCATCGTCAGGCCGCCGATCTCCTTCCAGTAGGCGTTGAGGGCGAGCTGCTGGTCGAACGTGGGCGAGTTGGTCATCACCTGGAACTGCCGGCCGTGATGGACGACGAGTTCCCCCTTCACGTATTCAAGGATCGCCGAGTCGCCCGTGGGATCGGAGATCGCCATGTGGCCGACGGCCGGTTCACCATTGGGCAGGATCGGGGCGCTGAGCGCGAAGGGTTCCTTCTCGAGCGCCGCCACCGCCTCGTTCACCGTGGCGAACGAGTCGAGCACGTACTGCGTCCAGCAGGCGATCGACATGTTCGGTCTGCCTGCCGCCGATCGGCCGTAGTCACTCTCGACGAGGTAGAGCGTGTTGGCCACGAGGCCCTTTTCGTTGATGCCGTCCACGGCGGCGATCCCGTAGAAGGAGACGACCGCCGAGCCGTAGCGGCTCGTCCATTCGAGCGAGCCTGGGCCGGCGGCGCCGTTCCGCTTCATGCCGCGGGGAAAGACCCAGACTTCCGAGCCGGGGTCCTCGACCCAGTCCATCGATCGGGCCACCAGCACGGTGTCGTTCGGTCCGAGATAGACACACCGCGTGCATGCCTGGGCGGCGGTGGCGAGGGCCATGAGCACAGCGGCGGCGACAAGGAACTGACGATGCATGAAAGGAACTCCCGATTTGAGCGAATCCAAGGTAGTGTATCGCTTCGATAGGTGGAGAGCGCCGCCGCCGGGCGGGCGGTGAAAGCCTCGCCTTCGGACGGGAAGGATATCCCGACTCGGCTCGACTTCCCCCGACCCGCCAGGCTGCCGAGTTCTGACGGCACTCACGAGTGAGGAGCAAACACCCATGAAGATCGTCCGGTTTCTTTCTGGTGGTTCCGAGCACCTCGGTCGGTTGCACGATGACGGTCCAGTAACGCTCTTGGAGGGTGAGCTCTTTGGGACGCTGCACGACACTGGTCGGCAGGTCGAGGTGGAAAAACTTCTCGCCCCGCTCGAACCTCGCGACATCATCTGCGTGGGGCTCAACTACAAGAAGCACGCGGCCGAGAGCGGCGCCGAACCACCCCTGCATCCGGTCATGTTCATGAAGAACTCGGGGGCGGTGCAGAATCCTGGCGACCCGATCCTCCTGCCGCGGCGGCTCCGGAGCGACCGGGTGGATTACGAGGCGGAACTCGCCGTGGTCATCGGGAAGACCTGCCACAACGTGCGCCGCGAGGACGCCTTCGTCCACGTCCTCGGCTACACCTGCGGCAACGACGTGTCGGCCCGCGATTGGCAGCGAAACGGCGGCGGCGGGCAGTGGTGCCGGGGTAAGTCGTTCGCCACCTTCTGCCCGCTCGGCCCGGCGATCGTGACCACCGACGAGATCTCCGATCCGAGTACCCTTGGCATCCGCACGATCGTCGGCGACCGGGTGCTGCAGGATTGCACCACGGCCGACATGATTTTCGACGTCCCGGCGATTGTGGAGTTCTTCTCGGCGAGCATGGTCCTCCGGCCAGGTACCGTGATCCTCACGGGCACCCCCCACGGGGTCGGCTTCGCCCGGAATCCGCCGGTTTTCCTCCAGTCGGGCGACACGGTGACCGTCGAAATCGACCGGATCGGCCGCCTGACCAATCCGGTGGCGGAAGAGGCGTAGCGGCAGGGGTGGCGGTTTTTCGGGCCGTTTTCATCGTGTATGGTTGAGGGACTGTCTTCCGGTCCCAGTCGCCCTCAGGAGCCTCCCCATGGCCACCGTCTCCCGTCCGTCGAAAGCGTCCGAAGCCTTCGCTTCCGGGGCCGATGTGGTCGTTGAGTCGCTCGTGCGGCACGGAGTTGATGTGATCTTCGCCTACCCGGGCGGGGCGAGCATGCCACTCCACCAGGCGCTCACTCGTTACAAGGATCAGATTCGCACGATCCTGCCGCGGCATGAGCAGGGAGGCGCCTTTGCGGCCCAGGGCTACGCCCGCACGACCGGCAAGCCGGGCGTCTGTATGGGAACGAGCGGTCCTGGTGCCCTGAACCTCGTCACCGCGATCGCCGACGCCAAGCTCGACAGCATTCCGCTGGTGGTGCTCAGTGGGCAGGTGGGCACCAGCGTGATCGGCACCGACGCGTTCCAGGAAACGCCGATGGTGGAGGTCTGCCGCGGAATCACGAAGCACCACTACCTCGTGACCGACGCCAACGACATCGCCAGGGTGATGAAGGAGGCCTTCCACATCGCGACGACTGGCCGCCCCGGCCCGGTGCTCGTCGATCTGCCGAAGAACATCCAACTCACCCAGATCGTGCCCGACTACGACTGCCCGATGAATCTACCTGGCTATAAGCCGGAGCAGCGGAAGTCGGCCCCGGCCGAACAGATCGCGCAAGTCGTCGCGGCCATCAAGCGGGCCAAGAAGCCGGTGATCTACGCCGGCGGCGGCGTGATCGCTTCGGATGCCTCTGAGGAACTGCGAGCGCTCGCCCGGAAGACGGGGATCCCGGTCACCATGACGCTCATGGGCCTCGGAGCCTACCCGGGCGATGACCCGCTCTCGCTCGACATGCTCGGCATGCACGGCAGCGTCTACGCCAACTACGCGGTGGATGAGGCCGACCTGCTGCTCGCCATCGGCGTGCGGTTCGATGACCGTGTGACGGGTAAGGTCGAGGCCTTCGCCGAGCACGGGTTCATCGTCCACATCGACATCGATCCGTCCGAGATCAATAAGAACAAGGTCGTGCATGTGCCGATCGTGGCCGACGTGAAGACAGCCCTCGGGCAGCTCAACGCGATCGTCGAGCGGCCGGTGGCCGACCTCGCTCCCTGGCACGCCCAGATCGCCGAGTGGAAGAAGGAGGATCCGTACTCCTTCGACACCTCGTATCCAGGCATCCTTGCCCAGGAGGCGATTCAGGCCCTTTCCCGGCTCACCGGCACGCGGGACACCGTGATCTCGGTGGGCGTGGGCCAGCACCAGATGTGGGCTGCCCAGTTCTTCACGTTCCGCGAGCCTCGCACCTGGCTCTCCTCCAGCGGCCTGGGCACGATGGGCTTCGGTCTGCCAGCAGCGATGGGAGCCAAGGTGGCCCGGCCCGAGGCGATCGTCGTGGACATCGACGGCGACGGCAGCATCCTGATGAACATTCAGGAGTTTGCCACCTGCAAGACCGAGAACATTCCGGTGAAGGTGCTGCTTCTCAACAACCAGCACCTCGGCATGGTCGTGCAGTGGGAGGACCGGTTCTTCAAGGGTAACCGGGCCCACACCTACCTCGGCCCGGTCGATCATCCGGAGGCCTTCGGCGAGGGCGACGGCATCTCGCCGGGCGACCGCTACCCCGACTTTGTGATGGTCGCGAAGGGCTTCGGGTGGCAGGCCGAGACGATCTCGGCGAAGAAGGACCTCGTGCCGGCGCTCGAGCGGCTCATCGCCGCCGAAGGGCCGGCGATCCTCGACGTGCAGGTGCCCTATCAGGAGCAGGTCCTGCCGATGATCCCGTCGGGCATGACGGTCCGCGACCTGATCAAGAAATAGCGCGGCCGGGGCATCCATACCCCCGGCCGCTTGGCCCTTCGCTGGCCCGAGAAGTGGGTGCAGGTTGTCAACCTGCACACGCAACCCGCGAAGTCCCGCAGCCGGCCGGCGACATGCTCGGCTCTTTCGGCAAGCGAGTCATACCGGTCACGCTTGATCTTGAGGCGTTCACCAGGCTCGGGGCTGCCCGTGCCCGTCGCCGGACACTCGCTACGGCCTTCCTGGCCTTCGCTCGCTCGATCCTGACTTCGCTCCGCCATCCATGGCTGCGCTCGTCAGCAACGCCGGCTCCCGGGCACGGGCAGCCCCTCGCAACCTCCCGTCGCACAGGTCTTCAACCTGTGTTTGTCCTCTGCCCCCCGTAGCACAGGTTTTCAACCTGTGTATCTTCCCGGTTCGCATCGGGATCGGCTGCGCTGGTCCTATGGCGCGCGAGGATCAACTGCTACCCGGATCAGTTCCCCGCGCCGAATGGATCGCTTCCCGCGGCAGGCTCTGTGGCCGGGGTTGCCGCGGGCTTCGTGGCAGCCGGGGCGCGGGATCCTGCCGCCTGGCCGAGTCGCTCGATGGCGGCGAACGCCTGTTTCATCGCGGCCGCGTCTGGCGACTGATCGAGGGAGAGAGCCGACTCCCGCAGGGTCTGTGCGATGCCCTTGGCCCGGGCAGCCGCCTCATCGGCGAGAAGCGAGGCCAGGCCTGCCGTGCCGTCGGCGGTCGCCACCGCCGTGGCGAGTGTCATGAGCCTCCACGCGTCCCGTCGAACGACGAGCGAGTCGATCAGATCTTCGACCGTGGCACCCGCACCGAACTCGCCCCCGGCTCCCGGAAACCCGGGCGGCATCATTCCTTCGGATCCCGGCGAGGCCATTGGCATCATGGGCTGCCCGCTCATCCGGGCCGTCAGGGCCCGTTCCATGGCAGAGGCGATATCGGCCTTGAGAGCCTCAGCGGCGAGGCTGCGGATCTTTGCCACTGCGTCGCCGGCGTCGATGTTCGAGGTGGTGGTCGCCGTGGCCCCGAGCGCCGCCGCTGCCCGCACGCGAACATCGATCGGCCGGCCGCCATCGGCCAGGATCGCCATCAGGGCCGCGGCCGCCTCGGGCGTCGACTTCCCCGCCACCGTCGGCAGCATGTCGAGAGCCCGGGAGACGAGCCAGTCACCGGCAGCACCGTCGGCCGCCGATGCAGGGGACGCGATCACGGCGAGGAGTGGCTTGGTTGCCACCTGTGCGAGCCCCGGATCGGGTGTGCCCGCGGCCTTCGTCGCCTCCACGTGCTTCGCCAAGCCGGCGGCAGCCGCCACCCGCACGGCCGCCGGAAGTGCGGCGTCGCCCATGACGGTGGCCAGAGGACCGATCGCCTCATTCCACGGGCGGCCATCCCTGCCGCGGATCTCGCCGACGAGCAGCATGGCGTTCACGCGGACCACCGGCTCCGCCTGCGGGTTGCGGGCCTGCGCCACGAGCCAGTCGGCGGCCGTTTTCGCAGCCTTGTCGAGGGCTGTGGCCTCGGTCGTCTTTTCGTTGAGCAGCACGTCCCGCATCCGGCGGCGAATCCGCTCGATCTGTTTGCGGTTTCCTTCGACGGCAAGTTGCGGGAGGGCGATGCGCTCGAGAAACGCCTTCGACCCGGCGTCGAACTCGCCCTTCTTGATTTGGTCGAAATACTTTTTCGCGTCGTCCGAACCCTCGACCTTCGGCCAGGAGCTGAACTGCGGGTCGTCCTGGGCAAACGTCGGCGCGGACGTCACTGCGGCGATTCCAACGACGGCGCCCGCCAACAGCATCACGATTCGGCGGTGGATCTTCATTTGTTGGATCCTCGCCGCGGAACCGGAGGCAGGAGTTCGGGCACGTCGTTGACCGGAACGGCAGGCGGCTCGAGCGTGGGCATGTAGCGGTCGGCGATCCGCTGCGAGTCGGCAGCCGAGACAAACTCAAACGAGCCGTCGTCCTTCAGGAAGAGCATCTCGAGGGTCTCGGGCGGCGTGCCGGGTTTGCCGGGCTCCTCCTGCCGGCCGCGGAAGTCGACGAGCACGCGGCCAGTCGTCACCTCTTCCCCCTTCATCCGTATGTCCCCCGGCTTGTTGAGGCTCGAGTCAACGTTGGCAAGACCGCCGGTCTCGGTGATCAGGGAGCGAAGCGTGTAGTTGCCGGTGTTGGAAGTCGGAGCCAGCACGAGCACCTGCAGCGAGCCCGACTTCAGCTTCTTTTCCTTGATCTCCTCCTTGGTCAGGGTCTGCACGAGCAGGGTGGTCGCATCGGGCACGCTCACCGGTGGCGTTTCGTTGCTCTCTTTGGAGGGCAGCAACTCACCCTTGGCCGACGCCGGGTCGGCGAGGTGCTGGCGATCGATGCCAAAGTTCGGATTGCGGACCGAGAGTCGCACGCGGTAGCGGTATCGCTGGCCGGCCTTCACGGTCGTGTCGATGAAGCGGAAGAGCCGGAACTCGGCACCATTTCGCGTGGCGCCCCCCATCTCGCCGGCACCGCCGAACGCAAGGTCGCCGCCCCCGCCTCCGGCCGCAAACGGGAACGGTGATGGATCAACGAGTTCCTCCTCCGCCCCGCCGTCGGCCGCTGGATACGTGATGCCGAGAATATGGGCCACAGGCACCTTTCCGATCCGCTCCATGCGCACCCGAAGACTGCAGTTCGTGTCGCGCTTGGGGCCATTGTCGAACTCGAGCGAGCGTGCCCATGCCGCCGACATCACGAACACGGGCTGGTCGCCTGTGCCGAATGCCTCAGTCGGAAAGGTCACGGAGCCGTCGGCGGATGTGACCTTGAAGGCGACGATGGGGCCATTTCGCAAAGGCTCGTCAACAAGTTGCATGTCGGCGAGCACGCCAATCTGACCGTCAAACTCAGCCGCAGAATCCTTGAGCCGCTTGGCGTCGATCGGCACAGCCGGAGAGTCACCCAGCACGCCCGGGGCCGCCTCCTCGAGCAGCTTCTTCAACTGTGAGCGAAACCAGGGATGAACGGCCTCGAGTCCCCACGGTTCGTCGATCCGCTGCGGGAGCGGGGCGACGTAGCCGATGTCGGTTTCGGTGCTTCCGAGCACAAAACCTGCCGGTAACGGATCCTGCTGCATAGCTTCAGTGGCCTGACCGGGCGGCGGCGCCATCCCGCCGTCCTGGCCGAAGAGTTCCACGTTCCTGAGCTTGAGCGGCTTCCACTCGGGAGGTGCCCCGGTGGGGCCGACCACGGCGCGCTCGACGCGGTACTGGTTCCAGTGTGGCAGATCGAGTTGCGGATCGCGGAATCCCGCCGAACCAAACGCCCGAAGATACTCGTCCTGCTGTTTGGCCGCGGGCACGAGCCCGGTGACCAGCACGTACGGCACGACTTTTACGCGCTGCCCGGCGGCCATCGCGGGATCGAACTCAGCTGGCGGTTGCTCAGGCACTGGCTCGTCGCCTGGCTTTGGCCGGCGGCCACCAGGGCGACGGGGCTGCGTTTCCGGCGCCGGGGCGTCAATCGCCGGACCACGTCCGGGCGGCTGCATCATCGCGGCGGGATCGGTCGTGTCGGGGAGCACGGCGACACCGGCGATGGCGCGGAGATCCTCGATTGGCAGCACGTCGGGCTTGGCTCGCTTCGCGAGTTCCTGCATGAGCGGCCGATCGAAGAGCGACATGTCGGGTGCCGGGGCGATCTTCACCTGCTGGGGCCGCCACGGATCAATCGTCGCGGCCAGATCGCCACCCTTGCGGATCGTGTCTGCAGGGGGTTTTGCGGCCGCGTCGATGTGCTGGACGGTCTGCGCCGTCAGCTGCGAGACCGCCTCCGGCGTCTGATCGCTCCGGACAGATTTCAATCGCAGGGCGTTAACGCCGTTCCACGCCAGCCCGAGACCGATCAGGCCGATCAGGCCAACGACGAACTTCTCGCAATGGTTGAGCAGGAAGCCAAGGATGGCATCTTTGTCGAACTTCAGGCTGGGCCGTTTCATGCTCCACCCTCCCCGGCGGCAGGCGAGCCCCCGCCGATTGCGTTCTTGTCAGGAGGTGGCGCGAGGCCCACCGTGCCACGCAGTTCCACCGTCACGTCGAAAGGCCGTAGTCCTCCGTTGTCCGTGAACGCCGACATGGCACCAGCTCCGCCTCCGAGGCCAGCCGCTTGCTGCGAGGGGTTGATCCGCACCTGCCGCACGTCGATCGGGACAACGCTGGTCGCAAGATCGGCGAGGAGCGTATCGAGTTTCCGCTGATCCATCGTGACCCGGAGCACGAACGGCATGAGGTGCACCATCTTCGCGGCAGGAACAGTGGCGAGTTCCGCGGCGCTGAGCGGCTTGCCGGAGAAATCGACGTAGATCCATTCCTTGAGTTGATCATCGGGTGAAGCGACTGGCGCCGCGGCGGGATCGATGCCGCCCTCGCCCCCCATCATCGGTCCACCGCCCATGGCCGGGCCACTGCCACTGCCGAATCGCGGATTGAGCGGTCGACCTACGGCCCCACCCTCGCCAGGCATCCCCATCCCGGGATCCATCCCCGGGGGCGGCATGCCCTCGCCGCCAAACTCTCCGCCCCCACCGGCCCCCGACGCGGCCTGGATAAAGACCCGCCCGGTGCCCTGACCGCCGGGCTGCTCCTCCGCCGCGGGATAGCCGACGGCGAGTTCGATGACGGAACTCACCGGCGCGTTGAACGGGCCCGCGGCACCCTCGTTCATCTTCTTGATGACGTCGGCGAACAGCCCATAGACCCAGAGTTCTTCCTGGGCCAGAAGCACCTGCGTGGTCGACGGCGGCTTCTCCCACTTGAACGAGTCGAAGAGACGCTTCTGATCGCTCGCCGACCAGGCCACGACCGCGTCTGAGCCGCTCGGCGCGGGGCCGGCACCGCCGGGCCGTTGGCCCAACTCGCCGCCCATCCCGGGCCGCTGGCCAATCCCACCCAAGCCTCGCGGGCCGGGGCCTGCGTCGAGCCCCGCCGCTCCGGGTGCAGCTCCCTCGACCATGAAGTCGTCGGCCCCCATTCGCTTCGGCAACTCGCGGACCAGTTCCGGCGCGGTGTTCTGGTAGCGGAGGAGAAGGTCTCGCTTCAGCGAGCCGCCCGGCTTGAGCGCCGTGACCGCCTTGAGGAAATCGTCTCCCAGTCGTTGCGGCCACGACCGAAGAAACTGCTGGGCCTGCCAGAACTTCTGCCACTCGGCGAACGTCTCCTCGCGAATCTTTTCCGTCTGCGCCTCGACCGCCTCCGACCAGCCTTCGTTGGGGTGCTCGGCGATCCCCTGCACGCTCTTAAGCGCCGACACGCGGCTCTCGATCTGCGACCGCTGGCCGCCGATGAGTGTGTCGAGACTGCCGGTGCCGAGCATCAGCATCGGCACCAGCACGACAGGCACGATCGCCGCGAGGATCCAGAAGTGATACTTCGCGATCGCCGCGACAACCGGGCGGATCTGTTCGGGGATTTGAGGCATGGGAGGGGGTCTCGCGGCTACTGGACCGCCGCCTCGCCAGCCGCAGGCTGCGGTGGGGGCGGGAGCTTCGACCCGGGAGTGGTCGGCTGCCAGGTGAACTGGAGGATGAAGTCGTATCGCTTCAGATCGACGGTGCCCGCCGATGGGTCGCCGGCGCCACCATCGAACCTCGGGCCGGGGCCGGGGGCGACGCCGGTGGCTCCCGTCTGGACCTGAAACTTACGGAGCGGCGAAGAGAGCACCAGCACCGGGTACCCGATGCCAAGATCGGCGACGGACACGAGGTCGCCTGACTTCTCGCCGGCGGCGACCGGAACCTTGTCGCCCTCACCGAGCAGGTTCTTCACGAGTGTGGAGCGGACGAACTGCTCTCCCTCGTTGCCTTGCTCTTCGTTGTGAAAGTGATGCCCCGTGATCTGGACAACCCAGCCCGGTCCCGTCGGACCTCCAGCGAACGCGGCCGCCGTGCCATCGGCGGCGGCTGGATCGGCCGGTGGCGTCTCTGCGACCGGCACAGCCCCGTCCGCGGAAGCCGCAGCCTGCTCGCCCTCTGCCGGGGTGGCCGGCTCACCCTCAGGACGTTCTTTCTCCGCCGCGGCCTTCGTTTCCGCCCAGTTGCCCTGCACTCCCGCGAACCAGGTCGAGAGATCGGGAAAGAACTGCATGTCGAGACTGTCCACATGGATGTCGCGACGATCCGCGATCTTCTCGGGAAGCTTTTCTCCGGGATCGCGGGGCAAGATCGCCCGAATCGCCCGCATCAGGTCGAGCGACTGGAACCGGCGCTCCTGAGTCTGCACGAGAAACTGCTGCCAGGACGCCGCTTCGTCCTGCTTCTGCTTGACGGCGTCGAGGGCCGAGACGGCCGCCGCCGAACGCGTCTTCGCCTGGTCGGCCGCTGCGAAGGCCTGGGAGTATTTCGCCGGAGCGTAGCTCTGCCACGCCAGGAACATGCCCACGAAGTTCACCAGCGCCGCCGAGAGCAGGCCGAGCATCGCCGCCACCGCCCACGGCTTCTTCGCGGCGATCATCCGGTCGCGGACGATCTCCTTGGGCACAAGGTTGGTCTGGAGGCTCGAAGCCCCGGCCGCCTGCAGCGCCAGGCCGTAGGCCGTGGCGAAGGCGAGGCGATTCTCGCGGAAGCCGTTCGCGGCGACCGCCGCCCCGTCGAGAGCGTTGTACTTTTCCAACCGCTGGACGTCGAGGTTCAGCTGCTTGGCCATGAAATCAGAGAGGCCGCGAAGCCGCGCCGCATTTCCAACAAGCAACACCTTGCCGATCTTCAGCGACCTGTCGTTGCTCGTGAAGAACGTCAGCGACCGCTGGACATCCGAGGTGAAATCGGTGAACACCTGCCGCATCGCCTTGAATACGGCGCGCGGATCGGCCGCCCGGACCGCGTTCCGCTTTTCCTGTTCGGCCTTCTGGAAGGTGTATTGCATCTCCTTCACGAGTGCCTTCGTGAAGGTGCTTCCGCCGATCGGGACACTCCGCTGGGCCATCTTCAGGCCGTTGGTGACCACCACGTCGGTCGAATCGACGCCGATCGAGATGAGCACGATCGAGGGCGGAGGCTCGTCGGGATCGATCGATTCGGGGGCGGGCAGCTGGTCGAACATCACCATGTTCGCCAGGGCAATCGGCTGGAGTTGGAGGACGTCCACCTCAATGCCGGCGTTGGTGAGCGGCGCGAGGGCCTTGTTGACCTGCTCCTTCTTCATCGCGAAGAGCGCCACCTCGGCGTCCATCACGAAGCCGCTCTCCTCGATACCACCCGCGAGCCGCTGCCAGGCCCACTCCACCTGCTCGAGTGGGAAGGGGATCTGCTGGCTCGCCTCGTAGCGGACAATGTCGGGGATCTTCTTCGCCTCGATGGGCGGCAGCTTGATGAACTTGGAGAGGCCGGACTGGCCCGGGGCGGCCACGGCCACCCGATCGCCCTCGAGCGAGTGCCGCGAGAGGAACTCCTCGATCGCGGCCTTCACCAGTTCCACCGGATCCGCTTCCGGCTGCGAGAGCATCATCGGGTATTCGATGTACTCAAACGTGTCGGCGATCAGCTTGCGCGGATCCGATGGCGACACTTGGCAGCGCAGGGCCTTGAGGCCGCACTTGCCGATATCGATTCCCCAGGCGTACGGACTGCGAGCCATAAGGGGCCAAGTTCCCGGTGCGGTGGTCGGAGGTGGGTGGGCCGGGAAAAGGACGATTTGGACGGGCTAAATCCCGCCTCCTCATCACTTTACGAACGCGTTCCCGGGGGTGTCAAACCGTCCCCACTCGCGCCCGGCCGGTTGACGATCGCGATCAACTACACTCCCAGCCATGGCTCTCGAACGCACGACGGTCTTCCTCCCCTGCCACACGCTCGATGACTTCCCGACGTGGCTGGAGGAGGCTGAGGCCGACGACCTCCTGGCCGCGTGGACGGCGGCCTGGCATCCGGCCCTCGTGGCTGCGGTTGGCACGGCACCCCAGTGGGCGAGCATCGACCTGCCTGTGCAGCAGGGGCCGCTGCTCGGGATCGTGCCGACCACGTGGGACGACCGGTTCGCCGCCCAGTTCGACGCCGTCTGCACGGTTGGCTCCTCGTTCGTACGGCGGGCGGTCGGCGTGGAGGCGATCGAGCGGGCCGCAGCCGACCGACTTGGTCTGCCCGCCGGCCCGCTGGCCGGAGCAAAGTGGGCAGACGACTTTCGGGCAGTCGGGTTCGCCGCCTTGCTGGCGGGGCTGCTTGCGCGTCGGATGCGGTCCCACGCCGACTTGGAAGCGACCGGCTTCTTCACCGCCGTGGTCGCAGCTGCCCGGGCCGT
>CAMBSN010000017.1 GCA_945870505.1 Candidatus Kuenenia stuttgartensis
CCCGCTGGGGGTATGCGCCCGATCGCGTACGACCGGTGGCCGTGGCAAAGTCCGGTATGGGCCTGGAACACGTTCCCGCCCACACGACGCTCGATGCCCACGCCGTGCGGGATAGACTCGGAATCGAGCCGCCCGATCCATGGGCGGCACTCGATGAGGTAGCCTGATGGCAACGACGGTGACGGGCGAGGCGGCATGCAGCATCTGCGGCGGCGGCACGCTCGAGGAAATGACCGACTATCGGGTGCTCCGCCGCGTGACATCCGACTGCCGGGCCTGGCCCGCGGGGGGCCAACTCGGCGTGTGCCGGGCCTGCGGCGCGGTTCAGAAGCCGGCCGACGATGCCTTCCTCGCCGACATCGACGCCATCTACAAGTCCTACACGATCTACCACCAGGCCGCGGGCGCCGAGCAGGCCGTGTTCGAACAGGCGTCGGGGCTGCCGGCCTCGCGATCGGTCAAACTGCTCGACACGTTTCGCAGCCGCGCGGGACTGAAGCCCACGGGTCGGATGCTCGACGTCGGCTGCGGCAATGGCGCGACGATCCGCGCCTTCGGCCAGGTGGCCCCCGGCTGGACGAAAGCTGGCACCGAGTTCGACGGCAAGTATCGCGCCGAGGTCGAATCGATCCCGAGCACCGAACCGTTGTACATCGGGCCCGTCGAGGCGGTTCCTGGCGCCTTCGACGTGATCACGATGATCCACGTGCTGGAGCACATCGTTGATCCGGTCGCCGTGCTCGCCACGCTCCGCGGCAAGCTCGCCCCCGCAGGCCTGCTGCTCATCGAGGTACCGCACCATCCAGCCAACCCCTTCGAACTCCTGATCGCCGACCATCGCTCGCACTTCACCGCCGACTCGCTGACCCGGGCCCTCGTCGCGGCGGGCTATGAGATCGTGTCGGTGGCGACAGACTGGATTCCGAAGGAGCTCTCCGTCGTCGCCCAGCCAGCCACCGCGGCGGTCACCATGCCGCCGCCGGCCGACGCTGCCGCCGCGCGGGAACGAATCTCCGACAGCCTCGCGTGGCTCCGACGCACCGCCGACCACCTCCGGCGATTGGGTGCGGAGAATGCCCTCGGCCTGTTCGGCACCTCGATTGCAGGCACCTGGCTGGCGGCCGAAGCGGGGAACGCGATCTCGTTCTTCGTGGACGAGGATCCCAACCGCGTGGGCCGTACCTACCTTGGCAGGCCCGTGTACGCGCCCGCCAACGTGCCGGCCGGGACCCGGGTGTTCGTCGGCCTGCCATCGGCCGTCGCCGCGGGCATCTGCAGCCGCCTTGCGATGCCCGGCGTCACGTTCATCCCACCTGGGTGAGGCCTCATGTCCACGGCGATTCTCGCAAGCGGCGTCTTCGCCGCCGCATTCCTCATCCACCTCATTTGGTGGCGGATCGCGCTGCCCCGCCGGCAGACCGCGGCGCTGCTGGCGGTGTTCTTCGGGATGCTGATCGCCTGGCTCGCCGTGTCGCACTTCCTGCCGGGCCGCTGGTGGACCGCCGCGGATCGCTGGCAGGCGATCCACGTCGCGGTGTTCCACACGGCCTGTTCGCTCGCCTACATCGTCGCCTTCTCGGCGCTCGAGCACCGCAGCCCAAGCATGACTCTGCTCGTGGCAGTCGCCGACTCGGGCACTGGGGGCTGCTCGCCCGAGCAACTCCGCGGCCTGCTGGCGGGAGCGAGCCCTGTGGAAGTGCGACTCGATGCAATGGTGCACGAAGGGATGGTCGTCCGCGATGGCGACGGCTACCGGATCGCCCCCAAGGGTCGGGCCTGGGCGACCATGCTCACGAACTGGCGGCGGTTGCTTGGCATGCCGCCGGGAGGCTGAACTACGTTGCTTGAGATGACCGACTACCGCCCACTCGTTGCCCTCGCCCCCGTGATCGGCCTGGCCGCGGATTGCGTCTCACACGTCATCGCGGCCCGGATCATCCGCGGCCGCAATCCCTATCCGGCCCTGGCGGCGGGAGCCCTCGTCGGCCTCGTGGTGACGGTGGCGATGACGTGGACGGCCTGCTCACGCGACGCGACTCCCTTCATCGACACGCTCGCGCTCGTCGGGCTCAACACCGTCGCCTCGCTCGCCTTCGCCTTCGGCTACTTCAACTTCGTGAACCTCACGGTCGCCTCGCTTCGGATTCGGATCCTCGAGGAACTTGTTGATTCCGGGGGACGGCTGTCGCGGGCGGCCCTACTCAACCGCTACGGCACCTCGAGCGTGGCAGACCTGCGGCTTGCGCGATTGGTCGGCGGCGGCCACCTGGTGGAGCGGAACGGGCGGCTGCACACGGGGCGTTTGCAATTCCTGCTCGTGGCACGCATCTTCGACGGCCTTCGGTGGCTGATTTTCGGCCCTGCGTATGCCGCCGCCCTGCGACGGCCTCCAGCGACCGCACCACGCGACTACGACGACACCCCATGACGGCAACCCCTTCCGAACTGACGCACGACTGCGACCTGTCGTTGTTCGTTGCCTGCTACAACGAGGAGGAGGGCATCATCCCTACCCTCGACACCGTCGTGGCTGCCACGACCGAGGTGGGCATCAGCTACGACATCGTGATCATGGACGACTGCTCGACGGACCGGTCGGTCGAGCTGATCGTCGACTACCTCCGCCGGCATCCCGACCTGCCCATCACCCTCTATGTGAACGAGGTGAATCAGGGTGTGGGGGCCAACTATGCCGAGGCCGCGTTTCGCTGTCGCGGCAAGTACTATCGAATGATCTGTGGCGACAATGTCGAGTCGAAGGAGGCGCTCGTCACGATCTTCCGACGGGTGGGCGAGGCCGACATGATCATCCCCTATCCGGCCGACACCACCTTCCGAGGACCGTTCCGCCGAGGTGTTTCCCGTAGTTTCACACTGATCGTGAACCTCTTGAGTGGGTATCGGATCCGCTACTACAACGGCCTGGCAGTGCACTTCCGCTACAACGTTATGCGGTGGCATTCCAACTCGCACGGCTTCGGCTTTCAGGCCGACCTGATCACCAGGCTCCTCGACCTCAAAGCGACCTACGTCGAGGTGCCCGTCTATCCCAACGAGCGAGCTGGCGGCGAGACGAAGGCGTTCAAGTTCCGCAACCTCTGCTCGGTGGGCCACACGCTCCTCGAAATCTGGGTGCGTCGCCTCGGCAAGCTTGTCTATCCGGAGGCCACCCGCCGGCCGCTCAGTGAGTTGCGGGTCTACCGCGCCGGTGACGTTGGGCATGTGGTGGCCAAGACAATCACCGAAACGGGATCTCCCGAAGCCACTCGCGCTCCTTGAGGCGCATCACACCACCGGCCTCCATGCCATGGCCACTACCGATTTTCTCGTTGTCGGCGGCGGCATCATCGGAGTCGCGATCGCCCGCGAACTCAGGCGGCGACACGCCGACCTTTCGGTCACGGTACTGGAAAAGGAGCCCTCCTGCGGTCGCCACGCCAGTGGCCGCAACTCGGGCGTGCTTCACGCCGGCTTCTACTACACGGCCGACTCGCTCAAGGCCCGCTTCACCCGCGACGGCAACCGGGCGCTGGCCGCGTACTGCGACGCCCGGGGACTGCCGATCAACCGCTGCGGCAAGCTCGTGGTGGCCCGCACCGCCGCCGACCATCCGCAGATGGACGAACTGCTCCGCCGCGGGGCTGCCAACGGCGTCGCACTTGAGAGCATCAGCGAGGCCGAGGCGACGCGGATTGAGCCACGGGTGAAGACCTGCGAGCGTGCGATCTGGTCGCCAGCCACGGCCACGGCTGATCCGGCCGCGGTGCTCACCGCCATGCGGGAAGACGCGGAACACGAGGGCATCACCTTCGCGCTGGCCGACGGGTTTCGCCGCCGCCGGGGCGGCGAGGTGGAGTCAGCGCGGACGACATGGCGGGCGGGCTACGTCGTCAACGCGGCCGGCCTGCACGCCGACCGGATCGCCAGGCAGTACGGATTCTCGCAGCACTACCGCATCCTCCCCTTCAAGGGTCTCTACCTGTATGGCGATGATGCCGGCGGGCACTTTCACACCAACATCTATCCGGTGCCCGACCTACGCAACCCGTTTCTCGGCGTTCACTTTACGGTGACGGTGGATGGGCACGCCAAGATCGGCCCCACGGCAATCCCAGCCTTCTGGCGGGAGCAGTACGCCGGCCTCTCTGGCTTCGATGCCCGCGACATGGTCGAGATTGCGGCCCTTCAGTGCGGGCTGCTGTTCTCGGCGGGCTTCGAGTTTCGGCGACTCGCGATCGAAGAGCTCCGCAAGTATCGGCGGCGGCGTCTGGTGGCGCTCGCCAGCGAACTGGCCACCGACGTGAAGCCCCAACACTGGCGGCGCTGGGGCCGGACGGGGATCCGGGCCCAACTGCTCGACGTTCGCACGCGAAAACTGGAAATGGATTTCGTGATCCAGGGCGATGACCGCTCGATGCACGTACTCAACGCCGTCTCTCCGGGTTGGACCTGCTCGCTCCCGTTCGCCGCATACGTCGTCGATGCGATCGAAAAGTGTTGATGGCCTTCCCCGATGACGTCAGGGCGGGCGTCTTTACGGGCGATATCCCCAGGGTACTCTGCCAGAGACCGATTTTTTTAGTAGCCTACGCCGTCGTTCATACAAGGAATGGCTGATGGAACGCGACAAACCTCTTGCAGCCCCTCGAGCGTGGCCGCCCCACGCGGGCTATCTGATCGCCCTGCTGTGCATCGTCGGCATTGCCTGGTGCGCGGCGAACGACACCTGGACCCGTGCAGCGTGGTCGCGCCCCGGGGCCTATCTGGAGCCGGAGAAGGCCGACGTCGTCCATGCACTGGCGATGCTCAAGGCGGCCTCTCAAGGAGAGTTCCCTCCTCTGGGCTGGAAGCATGTCAAGCACCTGGGGGCTCCGTACAACGCGAACTGGAACGACTGGCCGATGGTCGAGGAGTTCCAGGTTTTGTTCTTCGGTGCGCTGGCCCGGATCTTCGGGCTGTTTGCCGGCCTCAACGTCGCCATGCTGCTGGGCAATCTGCTGGCTGCCGTCGTGATGTATCTCGTCGCGCGATCAGTGAATTGCCGGCCGATCTGGGCGTTCGTCGCAGGGCTGGCCTACGGCCTCGCGCCCTTCATCTTCGCGCAATCGCCCTATCACATCACGTGTGAATGGGTCTGGCATGTACCCCTCTTCGTGATCGTGTGGCGCTGGGTGTCTACCGAGCCCGGGCTCGCCCTGCGGTCGCCGCGCTGGTGGAGGGCCTGCGGCGTCAGCCTCCTGACGGGCCTCTTGAACCCTTACTTCACCAACATCCTCTGCCAACTCACGCTCCTCGGCGGCGCGGTGCAATACATCCGCAACCGCTCCCGTCCCGCGCTGCTCGCCGCGCTGGCCGTGATCGGCACGGCAGCCATGGCGTTTGCCCTGATGAACCTCGATACCTGGACCTACAAACTCGTCAACGGACAGAACGAGGGCGCCCTGGTCCGCGAGTACAAATGGCTCGAGATCTACGGCCTCAAGATCAAGGATCTCTTCATCCCGCCGGTCACGCACCGTGGGGAAACGTTTGCGAACTTTTCGAAGGCCCATCGGCAGGTGGCACCGCTTCTCGACGAAGGAGCCTCGTATCAGGGAATCATTGGCCTCGTCAGCCTGCTCTGGCTCGTGGCCACGTCGATCAAGGCCATGATCGACCGCCGGGAGCGAGACGTGCCGATCGAGACGTGGTGGGTGCTCTGGATCGTGCTGATGTTCACGACCGGGGGCTTGAACGCGATCATCGGCGCCCTCGGATTCACGATGTTTCGCGGCGGTTCCCGCTACAGCATCGTGATCCTGTCGATCACGCTGCTCTGGGCCGCCCGGCGGCTTTCGGCTCTTCAGACGGCAGCCGAGACCGCCCGCCCCGGCCCGGCAACCACAGTGCCGTGGATGGCCGCTGCCGCGGCAGCCTGCCTTGTCATTCTCTGGGACCAGGTGCCACGGGCTCCGACGCCGGAAGAGACAGCCACCATCGTCCGGCAGATTGACGCCGACCGCGAGTTCACGGAGAAGATGGAGGCCGCGCTGCCCGATGCCGCCATGGTATTCCAGTTGCCGGTTGTTGAGTTCCCAGAGTCACCAGCGCCGGGTGTGCCACCCTACGACCATTTCCGGCCGTACCTCTACAGCAAGAACCTCCGCTACTCCTATGGCTCGATGAAGGGCCGTGAGCGCGAGCGCTGGCAACTGGCTCTCCAGGGACTGATGTTCGAAGGGGCGACACTCGATCAGCAAGGCCAGCGAGTCGTATTCAACGCGGCCAACTTCTCCCGGGCGATTTCCGAACTCAAAAAACTCGGCTTCTCCGCGATCTATATCAACCGCAACGGCTTCCCTGACCGGGCCAAGGGGCTGGAGGACGTAATCCTGGAACTGGGTTACTCGAAGCCACCGATCCGCAACGCCACAGGCGATCTCGCCTGCATTGTGCTCGACAAGGGTGGGGATGCGGCCGGCACGAAGAACGAGTGACGCCGAGGCCCGATCGACTCGACAGCCCGGCTCCCTACATCGCCGCCTGGCCGAGCACCTTCCGCAGCGACGTCATCGCGATCTCCCCGAACTGCCGCGGCGGCACCCGCCAGAGCGCGGGATTGTGGAGTTCGACCGCGACCGCCCCCTCGTAGCCGATCTCGCGGAGCCGGGCCACGAGGTCGTCCGGCGGCGACGTGCCCTCGCCAGGCAGGATTCGGTCGGTGTCGGCCGCCATCTCCCTCGGCACGTCGGCGATGTCGGAGAGTTGCACGTGGGCGAGATTCTCATTTGAGAGTAGCCAGAGGTCGAGCGGCTTGCTCGGGCCCACCGCGTAGTGGAACCAGTCGAGACAGAGGCCGAGGGCCGGCGACCCTACCTGCTCGACCACCGCCACCGCCGACTGGAGATTGTTGGGAAAGCTCGCCCGGGCATCGAACTCGAGGGCTAGCCGCACGCCAGCGTCGGCCGCGCGGGCGGCGGCGTCCGTGAGGCTCACCGAAAGCCGGCCGAGATCCTCTGCCCCGAGCGGCCCGAAGGCGTCGCCCGCGATCACGAGCACCGGGATGCCAAGGTCGCGGCAGAGCCCCAGTCGCTCACCAAAATGCCGCCAGTGTTCGCGACGGGCTTCGCCCTGACTCGTGAGCAGGCCTCCCTGGAAACTGGCGGCGACCGGCGCGATGCCGGCGTCCGCGAATCGTTCCCGCAGGGCGGCCATGCCGTGCTCGCCGATGAAGGCGTCGGCGTGGCCGAGCCAGAGGTCCACGGCGTCGACGTGGCCGGCCGCATAGTCGTCGAGTACCGCCCCGAGCGACGCTTCGAGCGAACAGACGGTGGCGATCGCGGGCTTCATGCCAGCTTATCGCGGAGGAGATCGACCACCTCGGCGATCGGCACGCGGCTCTGCACGAGCGAGTCGCGATCGCGGAGGGTGACGGTCTTGTCGGTGAGCGTCTGGCCGTCGATCGTCAGGCACCATGGTGTGCCGGCCTCGTCCTGTCGGGCGTACCGGCGGCCCACGGCCCCCTTTTCGTCATACTGGCAGGCCATGTGCGGCTTGAGGGCGCGGTAGAGGTCGATCGCCACCTCCGGCATCCCGTCCTTCTTCACCAGCGGCAGGATCGCCGCCTTCACCGGGGCCAGCCGCGGATGAAACTTCATCACCGTCCGGCTCCGCGGCTTGCCGTCGGCGTCGGGCACCTCGTCCTCGTGGTAGGCGTCGCAGAGGAAGGCGAGTGTGCCCCGGTCAGCGCCGGCCGACGGCTCGATCACATGCGGCACGTACCGCTCCCGGGTGACATCGTCGAAGTACGAGAGGTCCTTGCCGCTCCCCCGGTGCCGCGGCTTGCCGTCGGGGCCGGTCTCCACGACGAGCTCACCGTCTTTACGAACGAGCTTGCCCTCCATGTGGCTGCGGAGGTCGAAGTCGCCGCGATGGGCGATCCCCTCAAGTTCGCCAAACTCGCCCGGGTTGAGGAACGGGAAGGCGTACTCGATGTCGGCGGTGCCGACGGAGTAGTGGGAGAGTTCGTCCTGGGCGTGCTCGCGGAGTTGGAGCTTGCCTGGCGTGAGCCCGAGATCGAGATACCACTTCCAGCGGCGGTCGCGCCAGTACCGATACCACTGTGCCGAATCGGCCGGCTTGCAGAAGAACTCGATCTCCATCTGCTCGAACTCACGGGAGCGAAACGTGAAGTTCCGCGGCGTGATCTCGTTGCGGAAGCTCTTGCCCACCTGGGCGATGCCGAAGGGCACGCTGACCCGCGAGGTGTCGAGCACGTTCTTGAAATTGACGAAGATGCCCTGAGCGGTCTCGGGGCGGAGGAAGGCCCGGTCGTCGTCGTCCCCCGCGAGGGCGCCGATCCGCGTCTCGAACATCAGATTGAACTCGCGGGGTTCGGTGAGCGTGCCCGGGGCTGCGGCATCGGGCCCGAGGGCGTCAGCCAGCGACGCCACACCGGCGGCCACCACCGCCTGCAGCGGTTCGAGCCCGCCACCCCACTCGATCTCGTCCACCTGCTTGGCCCGCAGGCCGAAGAACTTCTGCGCCTTGGCGACGGTGTCGGGCACTGCCTCGTCGCCCGACTGGTCGGTGGTCACGAACACCTTCTTGCCGCGGTGCGAGGCCCAGCGGCCATGGAGATGGTCGTAGCGGTAGCGTCGCTTCGACTCCCGGCAGTCGATCATCCAGTCGTGGAAGAGGTCGAAGTGGCCGGAGCACTTCCAGACCTGCGGGTGCATGATGATCGTGCAGTCAAGGCCGGTCATCTCGTAGGGCGAGGGCGCCCCTGCGAGTGTGGCGAGTTCGTCGTGGCCGGCGACCATGTCCCGCCACCATGCGTCCTTCACATTCCGCTTGAGCGACACACCCAAGGGGCCGTAGTCCCAGAAGCCGTTGAGGCCGCCGTAGATCTCGCTCGACTGAAAGATGAATCCGCGCCGCTTCGCCAGCGACACGATCTTGTCCATCCGCGACTGGTCGTTCTGCTTGTCCATTCTCTCGTCCAAAAAAAGGTGGCAGCCACCAAATCTGGGGAATCTGCGAAAGGCGTACCTTACCCAGATTTGGTGGCAGGCACCATTTCAAATCAGGCTGCCAGAGGCCCGGTCGAGCCGCGGCACGACAGTGAGCGAGTCGATCGCGGCGGCCAAGGGGAGGTCGGCTTCCATCCCCAGATCCACCAGATTCGCCCCGCCCGGCGAGCGGCAAAAATCCACCACGAGGGCCGCGGCCACGTCGCCGCTCACCGCCACCCGGCGAAAGAAGGCCAATGCCTCGCGGGCTGCCTCATCGAGCACGTCGTCGCGACCGTCGGCCGACGCCGCGTCGAGGATCGCGCCGGCAGCCAGCACGTCCTCAGCCGACACGGCACCGTCGGTGCCAGCGCAGACGAGGTGCACGACACCCCGATTGCCCGCGAGTCGCCGCACCGCCTCAGCCACGGCGGTGCGATTCACGATCGCGCCGACGACGATCTCCGCGGCATCGCGGGAGGCATGGAGCGCCGCCGTGCCGTTGGTCGTCGTGATCACGACCGTCTGGCCCGCCACACGCTCAGCCGTGTACTCGCGGGGCGAGTTACCGAGATCGAACCCCGGGATGCGCAGACCCCCGCGCTCGCCGCCCAGCAGTGCTCGCTGGCCGAGTTCCCCGGCCAGCCGCCGAGCCTCGTCCACATCGGCAACGGGCAGGACGCTCGCGGCCCCGTGCGCCAGGGCCGTGATCATGGTCGTGGACGCCCGGAGCACGTCGATCACGACGGCGATTCCCCCTGCCGTGGCCCCGGCCGGCATGCGGTGAAAAACGTCGTGACAGTGCCAGTGGATCATCGTCGCCATGTTTATCGGGGTGGCAGTCACGGAGCAGTGCCAAGCATTCACGGATCGTACCCCTGGGTGGCACCGTCACGAAAGGCGGATCGCGCGACGTGGCGCAGGGACGGTGCTGCGGTAGTCTGGCGGCCCTCCTCATCAGGCGTGGCTGGCCGTGAGGGGACCCAACAGAAGCGGGCATGGCATGACGCGCACGAGTACGCCACCGAGGCAGGCGGCCGAAACCGGACTGCGGTCCGACTGCCTGCCGTTCAGCGACGTCTTCGCGCAGTCGATCGCCACGATCGCTCCGACCGTCGGGCCGGCCCTCACGATCGCGCTCGTCCATGAAAGCGCGGGAGCCGGCACGTGGCTCACCTACGTGATCGCCACCGTGGCGATGCTCCTCGTCGGAGCCTCGATCAACGTGTTCGCGAGTCGATCGGCCTCCCCGGGAGCGCTCTCCGACGTCGTCGCTCAGGGGCTCGGGCCGCGGGCAGGCGTGGTCGCGGCGTGGGCACTCTGCCTGGCCTACCTGTTCACTGCCATGGCCGTCGCCTGTGGCTTTGCCAACTTCATGGCCGTGCTCCTCACCCCGGTGACGGGCCCGCTGCCGGTGGTCTGGGAGCTCGCTTGCGTCGGCATCGCCTGCGTCTGTGCGTGCCGCGACGTCCGCCTGTCCACCGGACTGATGCTGGCCCTCGAGATCGGTTCGCTCACGGCGATCGTCGCCCTGGCGGTGCTCGTGGTGCTGACCCGGGGCACGCTGGTCGATCCCGCACAGCTTGAGCTTCGCGACGTCACGCCGGGGGGCGTCATGTTCGGGCTGGTCCTGGCAACGCTCAGTTTCGTCGGCTTCGAGAGCGCCACCACGCTCGGCCACGAGGCCCGCGACCCGCTGCGGACGATCCCTCGGGCGGTGACCACAAGCACGCTCTTTTCGGGCGTGTTCTACGTGGTCATGAGCTACGTCGAAGTGCTTGGCTTCTCCTTCCTTCCCCGGCCGATGCACGCGAGCCCGGCACCGCTCGACGAGCTGGCCGCGGCCGCCGGCGTCGGCGTCCTGGGAGCGGCCATCTCCGTCGGAGCCGCGGTGAGCATGTTCGCGTGCACGCTGGCCTGCATCAACGCGGTGTCTCGCATCATCTACGCGATGGCCCGCCAGGCGATCATTCACGAGTCGTGCGGCCGCACGCACGACCGCGCCGCCACGCCCCACGTCGCCGCCACGGTCGCGGCGGTCGTGGTCGCCCTCGCCACCGCGGCCACCAGCCTCGCCGGGATAACGCCGCTCGACGGCTTCGCCGCCTTCGGGTCGCTCGGCACGTATGGCTTCCTGATCGTCTACGTCCTGGTGTCGGTGGCGGCGCCGCGATACCTCGCCCGCCGCGGCGAGCTGAAGGCCTGGCACGTGCTCTGCTCGGCCCTCGCCGTTGCCATGATGGCAATGCCCTTCGCGGCGAGCGTCGGCCTCCCACTTCCCGGCAGCCCGTTCCCGGTGCCGGCGTATCCCTACGACGTGCTGCCATACGCGTTCGTGCTGCTGCTCGCCGCCGCGTCGGCCTGGTCACTCGCCCGGCCCCGCGAATGGTAGGCTGCGGCCCATGGCTTCCACTGTGCCGCATACGCCGGAATTCAAGCCGCCGTGGTGGTTGCGCGGCCCGCACGCCCAGACGATCGCCTCGGCCCTCATGCCCCACCGCCCACCCGAGCATCGCGCGGTGCTGCGAAACGTCGAACTCGATGACGGCGATGCGTTGGCCGTCCATGACGACACTCCCGACGGCTGGCTTCCCGGTGGCCGGGTCGCCATCCTCTCCCACGGACTGGCCGACGATCACAGTTCGCCCCTGCTGGTGCGGCTGACCGAGAAGCTCACGCAGCGGGGCGTGCGGGTGTTTCGCTGGGACATGCGCTGCTGCGGTGCGGGGATCGCCCTGGCCCGCCGCCCCTACCACGCCGGCTGCTCCGGCGATCTGGCGGCGGTCGTCGAACGCGTGGTGGCCTGGTGCCGCGAGGGCGCTGCCGCCAACTCACCGGACCCCGATCTCGCGCTGTTCGGTGTGTCGCTGAGCGGTAATGTGCTCCTGAAGTATCTCGGCGAAGCGCCCGATCGCGTGCCCGCGGCGGTGCGATGCGCCATTTCCGTCAATCCGCCGATCGATCTGGTCGTGGGCTGTGAGTCGATCGCCAGCCGCGCCAACCGGATCTACGACCGCTACTTCACCGGCATCCTCGTCAAACACCTCGAGGCCTGGTGGCGGGTCCGGCCCGATGCGGTGCGGCCGGCCGAGACGGCCCGCCCGCGAACGCTACGGCAGTTCGACGACTGGTTCACCGCGCCGGCCATCGGCTATCGCGACGCCCTCGAGTACTACCAGCACTCGAGCGCCGCGCAGTTCATTCCCACCATCCGCGTGCCCACCACGATCATCACGTCGCGCGACGATCCGTTCGTGCCGTTCGAGATGTTCGCCGCCGACCGGGTGGCCTACCCGAAAAGCGTGCGCCTCGTTGTCACCGACCAGGGCGGTCATGTCGGCTTCATCGGCCAGACCAGCGACGACCCCGACAACCGCTGGCTCGACTGGCGGGTCGTGGAGATAATCGATCCTCGTCTCTGACACTGAGCCGGCTCGACTGGCCAACTCACCTTTCCACGATCTACGTTTTGGGGGCGGCATGACTCGCATCGGCATCGGCGGATTGCTCGTGGCCTTCCTCGCCTGCGGCGTGTCGTTCCTGCCAGGCCTCCCGGCCACGGCCAAGGAACCGGCACAGGTGCCTCGTGGCCGGTGGAAGCAGCACTCGATGATTCGGCCCAAGCCCCAGGTCGTCGCCGCGCAGGGCATCGCCACCCCACAGCCCGCACCGGCCGATGCCGTGGTGCTCTTCGGCGGCGACTCACTCGCCCAGTGGGTGACCGACACCGGTGAGCCCGCGGCGTGGACGGTCGGAGATGGCTTCTTCGAGGTCACGCCGAATGCAGGAGCGATCCTCACCCGCGAATCGTTCGGCGACGTCCAACTGCACATCGAGTGGGCGAGCCCCAGCCCGGCCGCTGGCATCGGGCAGGACCGTGGCAACAGCGGCGTCTTCCTGATGGGGCGATACGAGATTCAGATCCTCGACACCTTCCAGGCCGACACCTATGCCGACGGGCAGACCGGCGCCGTCTATGGAGAGGCCCCGCCGCTCTTCAACGCGTCGCTGCCCCCCGGTGCATGGCAGGCCTTCGACATCATCTTTCGAGGGCCACAGTTTTCGGTAGACGGCACGCTGCTCGCCCCCGCCGTCGTGACGGTCCTCCACAACGGCATCGCCGTACAGAACAACGAGCAGATCGTGGGCCCGACCAGCTGGCTCAACACGCTGGCCTACCAGTCTCATTCGCCGGAGGCGCCAATCCGGCTGCAAGACCACGGCCAAGCCGTGCGCTTTCGAAACATCTGGGTCCGCCGTCTGCCGACCCGCATCGAGCCGTCTGCGGAACAGTCGCGGCCGCCGCGGGCGATCGCCAAGACGCCCGCTGAGTTGGCCGCCTTCGCCGGCGCGTTTCAGCTGGGCGACGACACCACGAAACCGCCGGTGGCGATGAGCGTCGATGGAAACGGCCTGATCGTGCGGTTTCCCGACCGGCCCGTAGACATGCCAATCGTGCCGGTGTCGGAAAAGGTGTTCGAGTTCGTCAACACCGACGCGACGATCGAGTTCAAGACCGACGCGGCCGGGAAGCCGGGCGATGCCACGATGCACATCGGCGGCAGCACGCGGTCCTTAAAACGCCTGAAGTAACTACTTTGCTCGGGGCTTCTCGTAGCACAGGTTTTCAACCTGTGTGCCTTCCCGGTTTGCATCGCGCTCGGGGCTGCCCATGCCCGTCGCCGGACGCTCACTCCGGGCATCCTGCCCTCCGCTCGCTCGATGCTTTCTCCGCTTCCCCATCGTGGCTCCGCGGAGAAAGCAACGCCGGCTCCCGGGCACGGGCAGCCCCTCGCAGCCTCTCGTAGCACAGGTTGTCAACCTGTGTGCCTTCCCGGTTCGCATTGGGCTCTCACGTGATGACGGCTGCGGTGCCGCGACGACGCGTGGGGATCAAGCGTGAACCGTAGAAGCCACGGAAATCCCGCGACAGAGCCTAGCCCGGAGCGATCTGCTCATCAGCCGCGTTGCGGCCGCGGAATATCGCCCACGACCGCGATCCCTCCCGCCGTAGCCCCCTGCGGGATACGATTGTTGGTGTCGCGGCTCTGCCAGCGACTTTTGGTCATCCCGCGAGAATGCCGTCGTGCCGCCCGAATCGATGCCCAACTTCACCGCCGCGACAGGCTGCCGCATGCCCGCCGATCACGCGGAGGCGAGCGGCGTGGACAAGAGCGGCGGCCGCGTCCGCGGGATGTTCGCCGAGATCGCGCCGCGATACGACCTCGTCAACCGGATCCTCTCTGGCGGGATCGACGTCTGGTGGCGGTATGTCACCGTCAACCGTGCCCCGCCGCCGGCCACCGGCGCCGTCCTTGATGTCTGCACCGGCACTGGTGACCTCGCCCTCGCCTACGCCCGCAAGGCCGGGCCGAGCGTCCGCGTGGTGGGCAGCGACTTCTGCCGGCCGATGCTCGACCGTGGCGTGGAGAAGTCGCGGCGGGCCTCGCTCCCCGTCGAGTGGGTCGAGGCCGACGCGATGGACCTCCCCTTCCCCGCCGCCGCCTTCGACGTGGTCACGGTCGCCTTCGGCCTCCGCAATATCGCTGACACGGCCCAGGGCCTCTCCGAGATGTCCCGCGTCTGTCGCCCGGGCGGAAAGCTCGCGATCCTCGAGTTTTCGCTGCCGCGCAATGCCGCCATCCGCAACTTCTACCTCTGGTACTTCCGCAACGTCCTGCCGCGGCTCGGCAACGCCGTGGCCCGCAACTCCTCCGACGCCTACACCTACCTCAACCAGAGCGTCGAAGCGTTTCCGTCGGGCGAAGCTCTGGCAGGGCTCGTGAAGCAGGCTGGCTTCGACCGCGTTGACATCGTGCCGCTCACGTTCGGCATCGCCACGCTCTACGTCGCCACGCGGAGCACCTGACCGATGGCCGCAGCCGCTCCACTCGTCGTCGGAATCACGGGCGCCTCGGGAGCCCCCTACGCCGTGCGGCTCCTCGAGGTGCTGCTCGAAGCGGGCCGTGAGGTCCACCTCTCGATCAGCCCATCGGGTCAGGCGGTGATCGCCACGGAACTCGGCCGCACGATCGATCTCGACCGGTTCGACATCGGCGCGCTGCTTGGCCACGCCCCCCCCGCGTCAGGCACGCTCACCTACCACCACCATAAAAACCTGATGGCGCCGATCGCCAGTGGCTCTTTCCTCACCGCCGCGATGGTGATCTGCCCATGCTCTGGCAGCACGCTCTCCGCCGTCGCGCATTCGATGGGCGAGAACCTGATCCACCGGGCCGCCGAGGTGCATCTCAAGGAGCGGCGAAAGCTGGTCGTCGTGCCGAGGGAAACGCCCCTCTCGCTGCCGCAACTGAAAAACATGCAGGCGATCCATGAGGCGGGCGCGGTCGTCCTGCCCGCCGCCCCCGGCTTCTACCACGGCGCTGCGAGCGTTGCCGATCTGGTGGACTTCGTCGTGGCGCGGATCTGCGACCAACTCGGCGTGGGCAACTCGCTCATCCGCCGCTGGGGCGAGGCCACCTGATGGCGACGGCGGCCTCCACTGGTACGTCGCCCGCGCCGGCTGTCCGCCCCTCGCGGCTGCAGACCTACCTCGAACTCGTGCGCTTCAGCCACACGATCTTCGCCCTGCCGTTTGCGGTGATGGCGGCGCTGATCGCGATCCGCTGGGGGGGCGACCCGGCGCTCGACTGGACATCGCCCGTCGGCGCCATCCGGGGCACGCTCGGCATCCTGCTCTGCATGGTCACGGCCCGCACCGCGGCGATGGCGTTCAACCGGCTCGTCGATCGCACGATCGACGCCGCCAACCCGCGGACAGCCGCGCGGCATCTCCCCCGCGGTGACGTGAGCGTGGGCGAGGTGCTGCTGCTCGTCGTCGTCTCGTCAGCCGCCTTCATCGCCTCCACGCTCCTCTTCCTGCCCAACTGGCTGCCGCTGGTGCTCTCGGTGCCCGTGCTCGCCTGGCTGCTGGGCTACAGTTATGCGAAGCGGTTCACGGCCCTCGCGCATCTCTGGCTCGGCGCGGCCCTCGGCTTCGCCCCCGTGGCTGCATGGATCGCCCTCCGCGGCCAGACACTCGCACACGACCCGGCCGACGTGCTGCCCGCGGCTATTCTCGGCCTGGCGGTGATGCTCTGGGTCGCGGGCTTCGACATCATCTACGCCTGCCAAGACGCCACCTTCGACGCCGCCCACGGCCTGCAGAGCATTCCCGCACGGCTCGGCGTGCCGCGGGCGCTGCGGCTGGCGAAGTGGCTCCACGTAGCCACGATCTTCCTCCTTGCCGCGTTGCCGCTCGCGGTCCCGCAGCTTGGCTGGATCTACTGGATAGCCTTGGCCGCGATCGTGGCCCTGCTCGTCTGGGAACATGCGCTCGTGAAGGCCGACGATCTCTCGCGGGTCAATCAGGCCTTCTTCTCGGCAAACGCCCTGATTGGCCTGGTGCTGCTGGCTGCGATCGCTGCCGACCTCTGGCTGTGATCCCGTCCGCCACCACGTAGCCACAGGTTGGCAACCTGCGGGAACTCAATGCCGACCAGCACTTCATGTGCAGGTTGACAACCTGCACCTACGACAGACAACCGCCGATGCCGACACGTAGCCACAGGTTGGCAACCTGCGGTCGCCCGGCGCTGGCCGCGGCTACGCGGTGCCGCCGAGGATCTCGCGGAGTCGCATGGCGGGTAGGCGTCCGAGCGTGAGGGGCTCCACACCGTCGCCAAACGTCACCCGCGTCTCGTGCCGTGAGTTCCACTCGACCTGATCCGCCAAGGCGATTTGGACGAGGTACGACCGCCCCACCCGCGCGAACGAATCGGCAGGCAGAATTTTATCCCACTCGCCCAGCCGGCGGCGGAAGAGCACCACCCGCGGAGGCCCTTTGAGTGCGACCCGCGTGAAGGTACGGAGCGACTCGATCCAGCAGATGTCGCCGATGGTCACCACGCCCGACGTAAACGCTTCGGCCAGCGGCGCGCTCACTGTGTCATCGAGTCCCAGCGCAGCCTCGCTGGCGGCCTCGTCCACCTCGAGTTCATCGTCGTCGCGCTCGCTCGCATTCTCTGGTAGGCCCCGCCTACTCTCGGCCTGCTTGTTGATGCGGTCCACCGTATCGGCGAGCCGCTCGGGATCGACGGGCTTCACGAGATAGTCGAGGGCGGCGGCTTGAAACGCCTGCACTGCATACTTTTCCCGCGCCGTGACAAACACCACCTGCGTGGCGTTGGGCACGCTGGCAAGCAGGTCGAGGCCGCTGCCCCCGGGCATCTCCACGTCGAGAAACACCACGTCGGGCGATCGCGTCTCGAGAAAGGCCCGGGCCGCTTTCAGGCCTCCGGCCACGCCAATCACGTCGATCTCCGGATGGGCGGCAAGGAGCTCCCGCATCCGTGCATTCGCCAGGGGTTCGTCGTCGACGAGCAGGGCAGTAACCATGGCGGCTTCCGAAGGGGTGGAGGGCATAGGCGCGACGAATGTGCTTCAGACTGATTCCGGGGCCCGTGCCGGTTTCAGGGCAGTCGGCGGCTGAATGATCGTGGTTGGCATCCGGATCACCACGCGGACCCAGCCGCCGTCGAGATCCGGATCGATCACCGTCTCGACGGTGGCATCTTCGTTGATCAACAGCGCCAGCCGCTTTCGCAGCGAGCGGATGCCGGTGGAGGGCGACCGCGTCGTGTCCGGCGTCACCCAGCGGCCCGTGTTGGCGACCACCACCTCGAGCCAGCCCTCGATCACCTTGGCCGTCACGGTCACCTTCAGCGGCATGCTGCTCGTCTCGGAACCATAGTGCAGGGCGTTCTCCAACAGCGGCTGAATCAGCATCGGCGGCACGAGCATGGAGTGCGCCGCCCGGTCGCACGAGACGCGGCAGATGAGATTGTCGCCAAACCGCGCCTGCTGCACACCGAGGTATTTCTCCAGCGATTGGAGCTCTCGCGACAGCGGCTCGAAGGTGCGTGCCTCGCCCAGCGTGAATCGCAGGTAGTCGGCGAGGTCGCGGGTCACAGTCTCCACCGCTTCGGGATCGTGCTTGCTGGCCACGACGGCGTTGAGCGCATTGAAGAGGAAGTGGGGGTTCATCTGCTCCTGCAACTGCCGTAGCTCAAAGTTCCGGGCCACCGCCTCGGCCTTCAGCACCCGGAGTTCCACGTCGATCGCGGTCGCCTCGGCCTCGGCAAGCAGGATCTCGGTCTTGTAGAGATCCTCGATCATCTCCAGACCGAAGACAATCACGCACCAGAAGCCCACCGCCACAAGCCGCGGCACGACCGATCCCAGCGTCGTCTCGCCCGTCCAGTCGGTGGGCCCGCCCACGCCGCCGGCGATGAGCAACAGCACCGACGCTCCGAGCGCCGCCGCCGCGGTCACCACCATCAGCGGCCAGCGCACCTGCCGCGGCAGCCCACGGAGCCGTGACGACTCAAACAAGAAGTACACAAGGGTCGAGATCACGAAACCCGTGCCCACCCGTAGCGCCATCGGCAGCCACGGCGTCGGCTCGGCGGGCTTCATCGCCTTGCTCAGCCCCAGCACCGCCGCGCCAATCGCCAGCCAGAACATCACCTGGAACGACCAGAAGATTCGTCTCCGCCACCGCGGGAGCGACTCGCGCAGGGCCACCATGCGCGGCGGTGCAACGCCCCTCTCATTCGCACCGTCTGGGCGGTCGAGGGAAACGGAAGTCATTGCTGTGGTCGACTACTGAGTGCGGAGAAGCGGAGCCGTGGGCAGGGCCGCTCGTCCGGCCGCAATGGCTCAGCGGAGGACGAGCAGAAAACGCCAGTATGACCGGGATCGCCTCAGCAATCGACCCATCCCTCGCGAGCGGCACGGCCTCCCCGGTGTCGGTTCGTGCGCGAATTTCCCGGTTCGTGCGCGCCAATGCCGATTCGTGCGCGCCATTCCCGGTTCGGGCGCGGCATTCCCGGTTCGGGCGCGGCATTCCCGGTTCGTGCGACCGGCAATTGCGTATAACTGCACCCGAAATCGCCGTTCGGCGACCAGCTCATTTCCCCTGCCCCCAAGCCCATCCCATGGCCAACACCACGCAGCAGCTCCATCGTCTGGGCCAGAGCCTCTGGCTCGACAACATCACCCGCGGCATACTCGACGACGGCACGCTGGCCCGCTACATCGCTGACCTGTCAGTCACCGGGCTGACGAGCAATCCGACGATTTTCAATGCTGCAGTCAAAAACACCAGTTTCTATGACACCGCCATCGCTGCGAAGGTGAAGCAGGGACTGGCAGGCGAGAAACTGTTTTTTGAGCTGGCCATCGAGGATCTCCGCCGCGCGGCCGACCTCTTCCGCCCCACGTTCGACCGTACCGGCGGCCTCGACGGCTGGGTGTCGCTGGAGGTTTCCCCCACACTGGCCTACGACACCGCGAGCACGCTCGCCGCAGCCCGCGACCTCCACGCCCGCGCCGACCGTCCGAACCTCTACATCAAGATCCCCGGCACGCCCGAAGGCCTGCCGGCGATTGAGGAGTCGATTTTCGCGGGCGTGCCGGTCAACGTCACGCTGCTGTTCACCACCGCACACTACCTCGCTGCTGCAGAAGCCTACCTGCGGGGCATCGAGCGGCGGATTGAGGCGGGCCTGTCGCCGCAGGTCTGCTCGGTGGCGTCGCTCTTCATCAGCCGCTGGGACGGCGCGACGGCAGCACAGCTTCCCCCGGCCTTGGCCAACACGCTCGGCATCGCCGTGGGCCAGCAGTGCTACAAGGCCTACCGCGACCTGCTTGCCTCCGACCGCTGCCAGCGGCTTGCCAACTCCGGGGCCCTGACGCAGCGACTGCTTTACGCGAGCACCGGCACCAAGGATCCAAAGCTCGCCGATTCGCTCTATGTCTCGGCTCTTGCCTCGCCGAATACCGTCAACACCATGCCGGAACACACCCTCCTGGCCTTCGCCGATCACGGCTCCTGCTCGGGAATCGTGTCGGCCGGCGGTGGGACCGCCGAACAGGCGCTGTTCGCCATCAGCCGTGCTGGCATCGACCTCGCGGCCTTGGGAGCGAAGCTCCAAAAGGACGGGGCCGAATCCTTCGTGAAGAGCTGGCATGAGTTGCTCCAGGTGATCGACACCAAGTCGCAGACGGCAACCACTGCCGGAGGAACAGCCCGATGACCGCTCAATCCCCCTCTAGTCGTGCGGCGTTGCCGCAATGGCAACACGTCGCCGCGCACGCCGCCGCGATGGGTGGCACGCATCTCCGAGATCTCTTCGCAGCCGATGCCGGTCGCGGCGAACGGCTGGTGCTCGACGCCTGCGGCCTGCATGTCGATTATTCAAAGCAGCGGATCACCGGCGAAACGCTGCCGCTGCTCCTCAAGCTTGCAGAAGCCTGCGGCCTGCGGCAGCGGATCGACGCGATGTTCGCCGGTGAAAAAATCAACACCCCCGAACACCGCGCGGTGCTCCACGTGGCCCTCCGCGCCCCGCAGGGAGAGAAGATCCTCTGCGACGGCCATGATGTCGTGCCCGACGTGCACGAGGTGCTTGGCCGGATGGCGGCATTCTGCCGGCAGATCCGCAGCGGCACCTGGAAGGGGCATACCGGCCGGCCAATCCGCGCGGTCGTCAACATCGGCATCGGCGGCTCCGACCTTGGGCCGGTGATGGCGTACGAGGCGCTGCGGCACGTGGCCGACCGGCAGCTGACGTTCCGGTTTATCTCCAATGTCGATGGCACCGACTTCGTCGAGGCCACGCGGGATCTCGACCCTGCCGAAACGCTCTTCGTGATCTCGTCGAAGACGTTCACGACGCTGGAGACCCTGACCAACGCGCATTCGGCGCGGGAGTGGCTACTGGCAAAACTCGGCGATCCTGCCGCCGTGGCCCGGCACTTCGTCGCCGTCTCCACCAATGCTGCCGAAGTATCGGCTTTCGGCATCGACACGGCAAACATGTTTGGCTTCTGGGACTGGGTCGGCGGCCGCTATTCGATGGACTCGGCGATCGGCCTGGCGACGATGCTGGCGATCGGACCTGAGCTGTTCGAGGAGATGCTCGCCGGCTTCCATGCGATCGACGAGCACTTCCGCACCACCCCCTTCGAACGCAACCTCCCGGTGCTGCACGGTCTGCTGGCAGTCTGGAACACCACCTTTCTGGGCGCCCACACCATCGCCGTGCTGCCCTACGACCAGTATCTGAAGCGGTTTCCGGCCTACCTCCAGCAACTCACCATGGAGTCCAACGGCAAGCGGGTGACACTCGACGGCAGAGTGATCGACGACTATCAGACCGGCCCGATCTTCTGGGGCGAACCCGGCACCAACGGCCAGCACTCCTTCTATCAGCTGATCCATCAAGGCACGCGGATGATCCCGTGCGACTTCATCGGCTTCGCCCAGTCGGCCAACCCGCTCGGCCGACACCACGACCTGCTGATGGCCAATGTTTTCGCGCAGGCCGAGGCCCTGGCCTTCGGGAAGACGGCCGACATGGTACGGGCCGAAGGAGTGCCGGAATCGCTCGTGCCGCACAAGACATTTCCGGGAAACAAGCCAAGCACCACGATCCTCGCCAAGCAGCTCACCCCCCGCGCGCTCGGTAGCCTTGTCGCCCTCTACGAGCACAGCGTGTTCACGCAGGGCTGCCTCTGGGGCATCAACTCGTTCGACCAGTGGGGCGTGGAGTTGGGCAAGGTGCTCGCCAAACGGATCGTGCCCGAACTGGAATCCGCGACGGAGCCGAAGCTCGAGCACGACAGTTCCACGAATGCCCTCATCCGGTGGTATCGGCAGGCTTCTTCCTGAGCAGAGTGCCCTGCCCTTTCCTGCTGGCCGCGGTCATGTCGTCTTTTTTACAGTGTCACGAACCCCACCTTGAGCCTCGCTCATGAACAGGCAGTCGTACAGCTTCATTGGCGGCGATTCGGGCGACTGGCGAATCGACAGCGTCAGGCCCGTGACGGGAACGGCACTCGCGTGCCCCCCGAGGCTCGCCATCGAACATTCTCAGGTGGCGGCGCTGCCTGTCGGAGCCGCATGGCTGCTTCGCGGGGTCACGAGCAACCAGCGATACACCTCGCGGGCCCAGCAGACGAAACTCGCTGCCGTGCAGCCGCCCCTGGGCCGCCCCGAGGCCACGTGCGGTGCGTTGATCCCGATCAGTAAGAGTGACGCCTGGTGGAGTCTCGCGCAGGACGAGCGGGAGCGATTTTTCAACGCTCCGCCGCCGGCCGCTCCCGACCACACCGCCATCGGCATGCACTACCTGCCAGCCATCGCCCGGCAGCTCCTGCATGGCCGCGATCTCGGCGAACCGTTCGACTTTCTCACCTGGTTCGAGTTCGCCCCCAGCGACACCCCGGCGTTCGATGAACTGCTCGCCAGACTTCGGGCCACGGAGGAATGGTCGTACGTCGAGCGCGAGGTCGAGATCCGGGTGTCACGAGATGAGAAGAGGAGCACTTCACCGTGACCATCGTCGAACACCCACGAGCCAACCCGGTCCATTTTCCGGAAGACCGGCGACGCGGCCTTGCCATCAAGCCGATCTATGTCTTCCTTGGCCTGACGGCGGCGCTCGCCCCGGTGGTCCTCGCCTGGGCGCAGTATCTGCTTGTTGGTCTGCCGGAAGTGCCACCAACCCCGCGGTTCAACCCGGCGGTTGATCCCCAGGGTTTTCCTGCCTGGATCCGCCTCGCCCACTTCGTGAACATCTTCTTTCTCGTGTTGCTCACCCGCAGTGGGCTCTCGATCCTCGCCGACCATCCCCGCCTCTACTGGAGCAACCACTGCACGCCAGGCACAGACTGGATCCGGTTTACCCCGATCACCGTGCCCACCGATCGGGTCTGGATGGCGAAGGATGACTGCCGCTACGTGTCTCCCTGGATCGGCCTGCCCGGCTATCGCCATACCATCGGGATGGGCCGGCACTGGCATTTCCTGTCGGCTTTCTTCTGGCTTGCCAATGGCCTGATCTTCGTGGCCCTGCTCTTCGCGACCAACCAGTGGAAGCGTTTGGTGCCCGTCGATCTCCAAATCTACAGCGATGCGTGGGCCGTGTTCGTGCACTATTCCACCTTCCACATGCCGGTCGAGCCCGATGGCTTCTACCGCTACAACGCCCTGCAGCAACTGGCCTATTTTGGCGTCGTGTTCGTGCTGGCACCGATCTCGGTGCTTACCGGCCTGGCGCTGTCGCCGTCGATCGACAACCGCTACAGCTGGTATCCCACCCTGTTTGGCGGGCGGCAGTCGGCCCGTTCGATCCATTTCCTGGCCCTCTGCGGCTACGTCGCATTTCTGATTCCGCATGTCGGCATGGTGGTGCTGACCGGCCTGCAGCAGAACATGAACCACATCGTGCTCGGCACCGATGACACCGGCGCGCTCGGCCTGTGGCTGGGCTGCGTGGCGCTGCTCGGAGTGGTCGCGTTCTGCTTCTTCGCCAACTGGCTCAGCTGGGCTCATCCACGATGGATCCAACTCTCGTTTCGCAAGGTGCTCGGGCCGCTGCAGCGCCGGTATCTCAATTCCCTCGAATCCCGGGTGGAATACACCGACCGCGACATCTCCCCGTTCATGTGGCCCAACGGCGTCCTACCCACGACCGAAGAGTGGAAGGACCTCGCGGCCGATTCCTTCAAGGACTTCCGACTGAAGGTGACTGGTCTGGTCGAGAATCCCGTGGAACTGTCGCTCGCGGAGATGCGGGCGCTGGGCCAGCAGGACCAGACCACGCTCCACCACTGCATCCAGGGCTGGTCTGGCATTGCCCACTGGGGCGGCCTGCCGCTTGCCAAACTCATCGAGATCGTCCGCCCCTTGCCCGAAGCGAAGGTGGTCATCTTCTATTCGTTCGGTCCGGGCCTCTATGGCGGCGACTACTACGACTCGTTGTCGCTGCCCAATGCCCTCCACCACCAGTCCATTCTGGCGTATGAGATGAATCACCAGCCGCTGCCGGAGCTCTATGGCGCGCCGCTGCGACTCCGTGCCGAGAATCAGTTGGGATTCAAGATGGTCAAGTGGATCCGTGAAGTGTCGTTCGTAGCCACTGAAAAAACGGTGGGCGAGGGCTTCGGCGGCAAGAACGAAGACGACGAATACTATCCGGTCGTGGCCAACATCTGATCGTTCCAGATCCCGCCGAGGCCGACGACACACCGTGTTTCCGCAGCCAGCATCGCCATCCGCCGAGGAAGTCCGCCTGGGCGAAGACTCACGCCGAGAGCGGTTCTGGAAACTGTGGGGCACCTATCTGCCGGCCCGTCAGTGGGGCACCGTTCGCGAAGACTACTCGGCCGATGGAGACGCATGGTCGTCGTTTCCATTCGAGCACGCCCACAGCCGCGTCTACCGCTGGGGCGAGGACGGGCTGCTGGGGCTCTGCGACCGGTTCGGCCGGCTCTGTTTCGGCCTGTCGCTCTGGAACGGCCGCGACCCGCTGCTCAAGGAGCGGCTCTTCGGCCTCAGCGGCCACCAGGGCAACCACGGCGAAGACGTCAAGGAACTCTATTACTTTCTCGACGCGACGCCGACCCATTCCTACTGCAAGGCGCTCTACAAGTATCCGCAGCGCGAGTTTCCCTACGCCGATCTCGTGGCGGAAAATGGCCGCCGCGACCACAGCCAGCCGGAATACGAACTGCTCGACACCGGGGTGTTTGCCGAGGATCGCTACTTCGACGTCTTCGTCGAATACGCGAAGGATTCGATCGACGATCTCCTGATTCGGGTGACGGTCCACAACCGGGGGCCAGAGCCGGCCCGCCTCGTCGCCCTGCCATCCCTCTGGTATCGCAACACCTGGGGCTGGGGCCACATCAGCGAGGAGTGCCTGGAGGAGCCCGAGATTTCCGAGGCGGGGCCGGGCGTGCTCGCCGCGCGGCACGCCGTGATGGGGGAGTATCGGCTGGCCTACGACGTCGGCCCCGACGGTCGCATCCCGGAGTTTCTCTTCACCGACAACGAGACCAACACGCAGCTGCTCTACGGGTGTCCGTGCCCCCACCCCTTCACGAAGGACGCCTTCCACGAGGCGGTCGTCCATGGCCACCGCGATGCCGTCAACCCCGCCAAGCGCGGCACGAAGGCGACCGGCCTCTACGACATGGTCATTCCGCCGGGGCAATCCGTCGAACTCCGCATGCGGCTGGCAGCCGTGAAGGCCACGCCGCCAAGCCGACCGTTTGATGCGAGCTTCGCCGACATCTTCGCCGCTCGGCAGGCGGAGGCAGACGAGTTCTACGCTGCCACGCTCAACCCCGCGCTCACGGCCGAGGAGCGGCGCATCGCGCGGCAGGCCAACGCCGGGCTGCTGTGGTCGAAGCAGTTCTACTCCTTCGTGCAGGCCGAGTGGCACGACGGCGACGAGGGGCTGCCGCGGCCGCCGGATGGGCATGGGCTCCGCAACGCGGAGTGGCCCAATCTCTTCAACCGCGACATCCTCTCGATGCCCGCCACGTGGGAGTATCCCTACTACTGCTCCTGGGATCTGGCCTTCCATACGGCCGCCCTCTGGCGGGTCGATCCCGAGTTTTGCAAGGATCAGCTCGTGCTGCTCCTCCGGGAGTGGTATCAGCACCCCGATGGCCAGATCCCGGCCTACGAGTGGAACTTCTCCGACGCGAATCCCCCCGTGCATGGCTGGGCGGCGCTGCGGCTCTACCACCAGCTGGCCGCCCGCGGCCGGCGAGACGACGAGTTCCTGGAAAGGATCTTCCAGAAGCTCCTCCTGAACTTCACCTGGTGGGTCAATCGCAAGGACGTCGACGGCAACAACCTGTTTGCCGGCGGCTTCCTCGGGTTCGACAACATCTCGGCATTCGATCGCTCCAAGCCCCTGCCGACCGGCGGCAAACTCAATCAGGTCGATGGCACTGCGTGGATCGCCAAATACTGCCTCGACATCCTGCAGATGGCGCTGCTCCTGACGGACCGCGGCGTGGCGTATGAAGACATGGCCACCAAGTTCATCGTGCACTTCGCGAGGATCGTAGACGCGATGAACACGTTCTGCGGCACGGGGCTGTGGAACGAGGACGACGGCTTCTATTACGACATGCTCGACTTCGGCGACCGGCATGTGCCGCTCAAGATTCGTTCGATTGTCGGCTTCATCCCGCTGCTGGCCACCTGCTACGTCACCGCCGAGCAGCGGCGCAAAAGCCCCGGCTTCGCGGCCCGGCTGCTCTGGCACGTGAAGAATCGTCCCCGCCTGGCCTCGCTGCTGCTCGAGATCAACGGCAACGTCGCCGATCCTTCGCTCGATCTCCTGCTCACCATGACGCCACGGCATCGCCTTGAGCGGCTGCTCGAGTATCTGTTCGACGAGCAGGAATTCCTTTCCGACTACGGCATCCGCTCCGTGTCGAAATACCACGAGAAGCATCCCTTCACCTATATGTTCGACGGGACGACCTATGCCGTCGACTACGAGCCGGGGGCCGGTAGGACCGGCATGTTCGGGGGCAACTCCAACTGGCGCGGGCCGGTGTGGATGCCCATCAACTTCATGCTCATCGAGGCCCTAAAGACCTACGGTCATTTCTTCGGTGACTCCCTGCTGGTCGAGTTTCCCACCGGCTCGGGCCACCGTGTCACCCTCACGGCTGCGGCCGATTTGCTCGCGGCGCGGGTGCAGCGGCTGTTCCTGCCGAATGAAAACGGCTTCCGCCCCTGCCACGGCAGCGAGCCACGCTACTCGCAGGATCCGGCGTGGAAGGATCTCGTGCTGTTCCACGAATACTTCCACGGCGATACCGGACAGGGCCTCGGTGCGGCGCATCAAACCGGCTGGACGGCTCTGGTGGCCGAACTGCTCGCCGAGAAAACCGCTACGCTGCCTCAACCGCAGCACCCGGCTGCCGCCCCGCGCATGCTCTGAACAATCCCCTGCGAAAAGGACGCTCCCCATGCCCCGCGGCTTCGATCGCCCGCTCTACATCCTGCCTTTCGATCATCGCGGCTCCTTCGAGACGAAGATGTTCGGCTGGCACGAGCCGCTCTCGGCCGCACAAACCGCTGACATCGCCGCTGCAAAGCAGGTGATCTACGACGGCTTCAAAGCCGCCGTCGCGGGAGGCGTGCCCCGCGATCGGGCGGGCATTCTCGTCGACGAGCAGTTTGGGGCAGCGATTCTGCGGGCGGCAGCGGCCGACGGGTTTCTCACCGCCTGTCCGGCGGAAAAGAGCGGCCAGGAGGAGTTCGATTTCGAGTACGGCCCCGACTTTTTCCGGCACATCGAGGCCTTTTCGCCCACGTTCTGCAAGGTGCTCGTGAGGTACAACCCCGAAGGCGATCCGGTGGTCAATCGCCGGCAGGCCGAGCGACTTCGGGAGCTTTCCGACGCGCTCGCCGCCGCCAACAAGAGCCGGCTGATGTTTGAGCTTCTCGTCCCCGCGGAACCGGCCCAACTCGCCAGCGTGCACGGCGACCAAGCGGCCTACGATCTCAACCTGCGGCCGCAGCTGATGGTCCGAGCGATCCACGACCTGCAAGACGCCGGCGTTGAGCCCGATGTCTGGAAGATCGAGGGGCTTGACCGCCGCAGCGACTGCGAGGCGATCGTGGCCGCGGCAAGACGTGGCGGCCGCGATACCGTGGGCTGCATCGTGCTCGGTCGTGGCGAGAATGGCGGCAAGGTGCGGCAGTGGCTCGAGACGGCCGCCAGCGTGCCGGGCTTCATTGGATTTGCCGTCGGTCGCACCGATTTCTGGCAGCCGCTCGTCGACTGGAAGGGCGGGCAGTGCAGCCGCGAAGCGGCAGTCGCCGAGATCGCCCGCCGATACGCGGAGTTCGCGACTATTTTTGAAACGGCGACGTAGACGGCAGAAACAGACGACAGCAACAGGGCGAACGATTTGAAACCGGCCTGCCCCGGCAGGCCCCAGCGGAGAACCACACTGTGCAACTTGGAATGATTGGATTGGGTCGGATGGGTGCCAACATGGTCCGCCGACTGATCGCCGGCGGCCACGACTGCGTGGTGTTCGACAGGACGCCGGCTGCCGTGGCGGCGCTCGTCGCGGAGAAGGCCGTCGGCGCAGCCTCACTGGCCGAGTTTGTCAGCAAGCTCAGCACGCCGCGGGCGATCTGGCTGATGGTGCCGGCGGCGGTCGTCGACCAATCCATTGCCGAACTGGCGCCGCTCCTTGACGCCGGCGACATCCTGATCGACGGCGGCAATTCCTATTACATCGACGACATTCGGCGGGCTGGAGAACTCTCCGCCAAGGGCATTCATTATGTCGACGTCGGCACCAGTGGCGGCGTCTGGGGGCTCGAGCGGGGCTACTGCATGATGATCGGCGGCGACGCCGCGGCCGTTCAGCATCTCGACCCCATCCTGGCGAGGCTCGCGCCCGGACGTGGCACCATCGACCGCACGCCAGGGCGGGAGACGATGGGCGGCACCGCCGAACTGGGCTACCTCCATTGCGGCGGCAACGGCGCGGGCCATTTCGTGAAGATGGTCCACAACGGGATCGAATACGGGATCATGGCCGCGTATGCCGAGGGGCTGGCCGTGCTCAAGGCGGCTGACGTCGGCACGCGGAAGACCGAAGTGGATGCGGAAACGACTCCGCTTCGCCAGCCGGAGCTCTACCAGTACGAACTCAACATCACCGATGTCGCGGAGGTCTGGCGCCGGGGCAGCGTGATTGCGTCGTGGCTGCTCGACCTGTCGGCGGCCGCCCTGACGCATGACCCGGCGCTGGCCGAGTTCCAGGGCCGCGTCTCCGATTCGGGCGAAGGCCGCTGGACCATCAAGGCGGCGATCGACGAGGGCGTGCCGGTGCCCGTCCTCTCAGCCGCGCTCTACGAGCGGTTCTACTCCCGCGGCCAGGCGGATTACGCCGATCGGCTGCTCTCCGCCATGCGATACGAGTTTGGCGGCCACTTGGAGAAGAAGGCATGACGGACGACGCCCTCGATCTGTTGGCGATCAACACGATCCGCACGCTGTCGATCGACGCGGTGCAGCAGGCGCAATCGGGCCATCCCGGCACGCCAATGGCGCTGGCGCCACTGGTCTACACGCTCTGGAACCAGGTGTTGAACTTCGACCCGGAGGATCCGATCTGGCCCGGTCGCGACCGGTTCGTGCTCTCCAACGGCCACGCCTCGATGCTGCAGTGGTCGGTCCTGTTCCTCTCCGGGACGAAGGCGGTGAATGCCGACTACGAACTGGTGGGCAGACCGGCCGTCACGTTGGACGACATTCGCCGCTTTCGGCAGTTCGGCAGTCGGGCGCCCGGGCACCCGGAATACCACTGGGTGTCTGGCGTGGAGACGACGACGGGGCCTCTGGGCCAGGGCATCGCCACCAGCGTCGGCATGGCGATCGCCCGCAAGTGGCTGGCAAGTCGCTACAACCAGCCGCGCTTCAACATCTTCGACTATTCCATCTACGCGATCTGTGGTGACGGCTGCCTGATGGAGGGCATCGGATCGGAGGCGGCCTCGCTCGCCGGCCATCTGGGACTCGCCGACCTCTGCTGGATCTACGACAACAACCACATCACGATCGAGGGCAACACGCGAATCGCCTTCACCGAAGACGTCTCCGCCCGCTTCCAGGCATACGGCTGGAACGTGCTGCGGGTGGGCGATGCCAACGACATCGGACGGATTCGCGACGCGCTGGAGCTGTTTCGCCAGGAGAAGCAGCGGCCCACGCTGATCGTGCTCGACAGCCACATCGGCTACGGGTCACCCCACAAGCACGACACCTCCGCGGCCCACGGCGAACCGTTGGGCGAGGAAGAGGTGCGCCTGACCAAGCTTGCCTACGGCTGGCCGCCCGACGCCACGTTTTTTGTGCCCGAGGGCGTCCGTGAGCACTTCTCAGCCGGCATCGGGGCCCGCGGCGCAGCTGCCCACGCCGCCTGGAAGAAGCTCTTCGCCGACTACGAAAAACAGCACCCTGCGCTGGCCGCTGAAATCGAGGCGATGCAGCGCCGCGAGCTTCCCGCCGGCTGGGATCGAAATCTCCCGACGTTTCCGGCCGATGCCAAGGGGGTGGCCGGCCGCGATGCTTCCGGGCAGGTGCTCAACGTGCTCGCGCAGAACATTCCCTGGTTTCTCGGCGGCTCGGCCGATCTCGGCCCCTCGAACAAGACCACGCTGAAGTTTGCTGACGCCGGCGACTTCCAGCCTGAGAGTCCCGGCGGCAGAAACCTTCACTTCGGGATCCGCGAGCACGCCATGGCGGCGATCGTCAACGGGCTCTCGTTGTCGAAGATCAGGGCGTTCGGGGCCACCTTCTTCATCTTCAGCGACTACGCGCGGCCTGCGATCAGGCTCTCGGCGCTGATGGAGCTGCCCACGCTCTTCGTCTTCACGCACGACGCCATGGGCGACGGCGAAGACGGTCCGACCCACCAGCCCGTGGAGCAGCTGATCTCCTGGCGGGCGGTGCCCGGGCTGGTCGTGATCCGGCCCGGTGATGCCAACGAGGTCGTCGAGGCCTATCGCGTGATTCTCCAGCTCCGGCATAAGCCGGCGATTCTCGTGCTGTCGCGGCAACCCCTGCCGACGCTCGATCGCACCCGCTACGCCCCTGCCACCGGCCTGGCCCACGGAGCCTACGTGGTGGCCGATGCGCCAGGTGGCAGCCCCGAGGTCATCCTGATCGGCACCGGCAGCGAACTGAGCCTCGTCGTGGCGGCCCACGAGACGTTGATCAAGCAGGGCATCCGGTCGCGGGTGGTGTCGATGCCGAGCTGGGATCTCTTCGAGCAGCAGCCGGCCGACTATCGCGAGAGCGTGCTGCCGCGGCGGGTGACCGCGCGGCTCGCGGTCGAACAGGGCTCCGTGCTCGGCTGGGACCGATACGTGGGGCCGGAAGGACGGGTGATCGGCATGCAGACCTTCGGCGCCTCGGCGCCACTGAAGGAGCTGCAGCGGCGCTTCGGCTTCGAGCCGGAACGCGTGGTAGACACGGCGATGGAGATGCTCGGGCGTGGAGCACCGGCGGCACGCGCCCCGGCTCCCGCGAAGGACTAGCAACAGCACGTGGTGGAGGACAGCGTCATGGAATGCACACAACAGCCCGCGGGCGATTCATCAGACAATCCCGAGGCCACCGGCGACGCGCCAACGCGTCCGTGTGCGATGGTGATCTTCGGCGCGGCCGGAGACCTCACGAAGCGGCTCGTGGTGCCTGCTCTCTACAACCTCGTCGTGGCCGGCAGGCTGCCGGAGTCATTCCGGCTGGTGGGGTGCGACCTCGTCGCCAAGACTTCGGCCGAGTGGCAAAGCGGCCTGCTGGCAATGATGCAGGAATGTGTCGTCAAGGGAGACGGCGAGTTTCAGGCCAGCCGGATCGACCCCGTCCACTGGGACTGGCTGGCCAGTCGCATGACGTATCTCCAGGGCGACCTCAACGACCCCGGCTGCTATGCCCGCCTCGACGAGCATCTCTGCGGCCTCGACAAGACGGCCGGTACCGGCGGCAACCGGCTCTTCTACCTCGCCGTTTCCGACCGCTTTTTCGGGCCGATCGTTGATCATCTCGGCGCCGCGGGGCTGACCCACGAGTCGGCTGGGCAATGGCGGCACGTGATCATCGAAAAGCCTTTTGGCCATGACCTGGCGTCGGCGATGGCGCTCAACGCGCGGGTTGGCGCCGTACTCGACGAGCGGCAGATCTACCGCATCGATCATTTCCTCGGCAAGGAGACGGTCCAGAACATCATGGTGCTGCGGCTTGCCAACGGGCTCTTCGAGCCGATCTGGAACCGCAACCACATCGATCACGTGCAGATCACGGCCGCCGAGACGGTGGGCGTCGAACGCCGCGGCAGGTTCTACGAAAAGACCGGCGCGCTGCGCGACATGATTCCGAACCACGTGTTCCAACTGCTCGCCATGACCGCCATGGAGCCTCCGATCTCGTTCGACGCTGACGAGATTCGCAATAAAAAGTCCGACCTGCTGCGGTCGATCCGTCCGTTGCGGTACGACGAGGCCATGCCCGAAGCCGTGCGGGGGCAGTACGCGGCTGGCTCGGTGCTCGGCCGGCCGGCCTGCGACTACCGCAGCGAGCCTGACGTCGCCGCTGATTCGAATGTCGAGACCTACGTCGCCTGCCGTATCCAGATCGACAACTGGCGCTGGGCCGGCGTCCCGTTCTACCTCCGGACCGGAAAATACCTGGCCGCCCGCAAGACGGAGATCGCCATCCGCTTTCGCTCGGCGCCGCTCTCCGTGTTTGCTGGGATCTCTCCGGCCGCCGGCAATGCCAACTGGCTCGTGCTGCGGATTCAGCCCAACGAGGGGATGTCGATCGAGTTTGCGGCGAAGCGGCCGGGCCCCACGGTGCACCTCGGTGCCGTGCGGATGGATTTCTCCTACAAAGACTATTTTCACGCCGCGTCGGGCACCGGCTACGAGACGCTGATCTACGATTGCATGAACGGCAACGCCACACTGTTTAAGCGGGCCGACAATGTAGAAGCCGGCTGGCGGGTGGTGCAGCCGCTGCTCGATGCGTGGGCTGGCACCGCTCCGCAGGGTTTTCCCAACTACGCGGCGGGCAGCGAGGGGCCGGCGGCCGCCGATGCGCTCCTGGCCCGCGACGGCAACGCGTGGCGCACCCTCACCTGACCGGAGCGCCGGACACCTCCGGCGGCAAGGCGATGGCAATGAAACGGAAGATTTCGCTCGTCCTCAGCGACGTGGATGGCACGCTGGTGACCGCGGAGAAGGTGCTCACCGACCGCGCCCGGCGAGCCGTCCATCGTCTCCGCGACGCAGGCATCCGCTTCGCGATCACCAGTGGGCGGCCACCCCGCGGGATGGAGATGTTCATCGAGCCGCTCGCCCTCGACACGCCGCTTGCCGGATTCAATGGTGGCGTCTACACGACCGAACGCCTCGACATTGTCGCGGAGAAGATCCTGCCGGCCGACGTCGCAGCCGCGGCCTACGACATCATCTGTCGCCAAGGCCTCGTGCCGTGGGTCTACAGTGGCGGCGATTGGCTCGTGCCCGATCCCGACGGGCCTCACGTGGCCCGCGAGTCCAGCACGGTGGGGTTTTCGCCCGCCGTGGCGGCTGATGTGGCCGCCCAGTTGGCGAATGCGGTCAAGATCGTTGGCGTCGGCGATGATCACGATGCCGTCCGGCGGTGCACAGGTGAGGTCCAGACCGTGCTCGGCGACCGAGCCTCCGCCAGTTGCTCGCAGCCGTATTATCTCGACATCACCAATCGCGACGCCAACAAGGGGGCGGTCGCCGACTACCTCTCGCAGACACTGGCGATCCCGGCCGAGGAGATCGCCACGATCGGCGACGGCCAGAACGACATCCTGATGTTTCGCAAGTCGGGCCTGAGCATCGCGATGGGCAACGCAGCCGACGCCGTCAAGGCGACCGCCAGCGTGACGACCGATTCCTTCGCCGATGAGGGATTCGCCAAGGCGATCGAGCGGTTCATCCTGGGCGACGCGACATGAATAGCGACGCCGCCGCCCTCGCGGCCTGGAAGCGAGCCGCAGCCTGTGCCGCCGCCGAACTCGTCACCGATGGGATGATCGTCGGCATCGGCACGGGGTCGACCGCGGTCTTTGCGATCGAGGCGCTTGCCAGCCGGATGCGGGCCGGACTCCGGTTTCTCGGCATTCCGTCGTCCGACCGCAGCGCCGCCTTGGCGACGTCGCTTGGCATTCCGCTGACGACCTTTGCCGACCATCCGCGGATCGACCTGACGATCGACGGCGCCGACGAGGTGGAACGCGGCACGCTGAATCTCATCAAAGGGCACGGCGGTGCGCTTCTCCACGAGAAGATCGTCGCCTCCGCCAGCCATCGTCTCGCGATCATTGTCGATGCCACGAAACTGGTTGATCGACTCGCAGACCACTCGGTGGTCCCGGTGGAGGTCGTAAACTTCGGATGGGAGGCAACGGGAGGCCGGCTCGAAGCCCTTGGTGCGACGGTCACGCTGCGGGGCACTCCGGAAGGCACGGCCTACTGCACCGACAGTGGCAACAGGATCCTCGACTGCCGTTTCCAATCGATTCCCGACCCGGCGGCGCTCGAGGAGCAGATCAACCGGCTCGTCGGCGTCGTCGAGTGCGGACTGTTCGTCGGCCTCACCGACGTGGTCTTCATTGGCGACGCAGCCGGCGTCACCCGCTTGGAGCGGAGTCTTCAGGTGCCGGCGGATAGGTGATCCGCGTTCCTGCAACCTGGGCAAACGACGTCAGTGCGTGGGGCCGGGCCCGGGCAGTCCCGTAGATGTCGCTCACTGCGACGCCGCGGACCAAGACCGCATCCGCGATCAGCGACCGGTGGCAGCGCCACGGCACTGCTTCGGCGCACATGATCGCCGTCATCCCCTGGCGGACCCGCATGAGCAGCGCGTCGAGGCTGGCTTCGAAATCCGCCGTGAGCATGTAATCGGCGTAGGCCCGAAACGACGCGTTGCGCCAGCCGGCATTGGGCGAGTCGGGCGACCGCCGGCGCAGCCCTCCCAGGCCCGGAAAATGCTCGTAGCCGATGCCTGCTGCCGCGAGAGATGCGGCGAGGGCGTCGTTGTTGAACTGCGGATACTTACGGGATCCCGGCATCTTGCGGACATCGGCCACGAACTGCACGCCATGCTGCGCGAGGATGCCGAGAAAGTCGTCGATCGTGCGATCAGAGTGGCCGACCGTGAACATCGAGTCTGGCATGGCGGGGATCGCCGTCATCAGCGGGTATGGTGTGATAGCCTGAGAGGGCTTTCGCGACGCTCACTCTTGGGATGCTGATGCCCGCCGATCCCTCTCCTGCCACCGCCGGCGTGTCGTATCCGATCGGTGCCACCGTCACGGACGCCGGCACCAATTTCTGCGTGTACGCCAAGCACGCGTCACGGGTCGACCTGCTGCTGTTCGACCGCGCCGCCGACGCCGCACCGGCCCGCACCATCGTACTCGATCCGCTCGTCAACAAGACGTACGACTACTGGCACGTCTTCGTCGCCGGCGTCGGTAGCGGTCAGCTCTATGGCTACCACGTGGTCGGGCCGCCACAGGCCACGGCCGCGCTGAGGTTCGATGCCGACAAACTACTCGTGGATCCCTACGCCCTTGCCGTCGCCAACACCGAGAACTACTCCCGTCGGCAGGCGATGATGCCTGGAAACAACGCCGCCACGGGGGTCAAGAGCGTGGTGGTGGATCTGCGGGCGTACGACTGGGAAGAAGATCAGCCGCTGTCGCGGAAGTGCGTCGATTCCCTGATCTACGAGTTGCATGTCGGTGGCTTCACCCGCAACCCAAACTCGGGCGTGGCCGCCGACCGCCGCGGCACCTATCTCGGGCTGATCGACAAGATCCCCTACCTCGTGGATCTGGGGATCACGACGGTGGAGCTGATGCCGGTGCAGCAGTTCGATCCGCAGGCCGCCCCGAACGGCACGAACTACTGGGGATACCAGCCCTTGGCCTGGTTCGCGCCGCACCGCGGGTATTGCGCGGCCCACGACGCGCTCGCGCCGGTCAACGAGTTTCGCGACCTCGTGAAGGCGCTTCACCGCGCCGGGATCGAAGTGATCCTCGACGTGGTGTTCAACCACACCGCCGAGGGCGATCACGATGGCCCCACGCTCTCGCTGCGGGGCTTTGACAACCCCACCTACTATCTCCTCGATGCAGCTGATCCCTCCCGGTATGTCGACGACACCGGCTGCGGCAACACGGTCAACGGCAATGAGCCGGTGGTGAGCCGGATGATCCTCGACTGCCTGCGGCATTGGGCGGAGCAGATGCACGTGGACGGATTTCGGTTCGATCTGGCCGCGAGCCTGTCGCGAGACGAACGTGGCGAGCCGGTTGACCGCCCGCCACTGCTGCTGGAGATCGAGGCCGACCCGGTGCTCGCGGGCGCGACCATCATCGCCGAACCGTGGGACGCCGCGGGTCTCTACCAGCTCACCACCTTTGCCGGCGATCGGTGGGCGGTCTGGAATGGGCAGTTTCGCGACCACGTGCGGCGGTTTGTGAAGGGCGACGATGGCGTGGTGTCGGCGCTGGCCGACCACCTCGTGGGCAGCGCGCAGCTGTTCCGCCAGCCGGATCGGCTGCCCTGCCGCAGCGTGAACTTCGTCACCGCCCACGATGGCTTCACGCTCAACGATCTGGTGTCGTATGACCGCAAGCACAATGAGGCCAACGGTGCCGGCAACCAGGATGGCACCAACGACAACTTCAGCTGGAACTGCGGCTGCGAGGGCCCGACCGCCGACAAGGAAATCGAGGCGCTGCGACGGCGGCAGATCCGCAACTGCCTGACGATCCTGCTCTGCGCCGAAGGCCGGCCGATGCTCCTGATGGGCGACGAGGTCCGCCGCACGCAAGCGGGCAACAACAACGCCTACTGCCAGGACAATCCGCTCTCCTGGTTCGACTGGGACGATCTCCGCCGCTCTGCCGACTGCCGGCGGTTCGTCCGTCGCCTGATCCACTTCCACGAGCATTCGCCGGTGTTTCGCGACCGGGCGTTCTGGGGGCAACCCGGGGCCACGGCCATCACCTGGCACGGCGTGCGGCTGAATTCCCCCGACTGGGGCGACGGATCGCATGCGTTGGCGTATGAGCTGTTTCACGAGCAGACCGGAGCCCACGTCCATGTGATGCTCAACGCCTACTGGGAGCCGCTGGCATTCGACCTGCCCGCTCCGCGGCCAGGCTTCCTGTGGAAATGCCTGGTGGACACGGCCTGCGAGACCGCCGACACTGACAACACGCCCCCGTTGATCCTGGCAGCCGGCCAGCAGAGCCTCGTCTGCGAGCCGCGGTCGTCCGTCGTGCTGGTCAGCGAGGCCTCGCCGATGGCCGCTCCCGATTCGCCTCCGACGCCCTCCGTTCTCTGAAAGGTGCAACCGCCTATGGCTCCCCTGCCGCACGTCGTGATTCTTGGTGCCGGCTTCGGCGGAATGGGGGTGGTTCAAAAGCTTCGCGGCGCCCCGGTGCGGGTCACGATCATCGACCGGCACGACTATCAGACGTTTCAGCCGCTGCTCTACCAACTGGCCACTGACGAACTCTCGCCGGCGGATGTCGCCCATCCCGTGCGGGAAACGCTTCATCGCCATGCGAATGCCACCTTTCATCAGGCGGTCGTGCACAGCATTGACCTCGCGAGCAGGCGAGTCGTCGTCGATGGCATGGAGCCGCTCGACTACGACTATCTCGTGCTCGCGCTGGGGGCTGTGGTGAGTTTTCACGGCGTGCCGGGCGCCGCCGAGCATGCCTTGCCGCTCTATTCCCTGCCCGACGCGCTGAAGCTCCGCGAACATGTCCTCAAGATCTTCGAGGAGGTTGACAAGCAGCCGGCGCTCGTCGATCAGGGAGCCTTGAACTTCTGCATCGTCGGTGGCGGGGCCACGGGGGTGGAACTGGCCGGGGCGCTGGCTGAGATGCTGCACGTCGATCTGGCTGCCGACTATCCGCAGATGCCGGTTGACCAGGCGCGGATCATCCTCTGCGAGCACTCACCGCACGTGCTCGGGCCATTCAAGGAAAACCTCCGGGCCTACGCCGAGCAGGCGCTCGTCGACCGCGGCGTGCACGTGCGCACGAGCACCGACGTGAAGGAAATCCGGGCTGGTGCCGTCACGCTCGCGAATGGCGAGGTGCTCAAGACGCACACGCTCATCTGGGCGGCGGGCCTGCAGGGCAACCCGCTTGCCGGCTCACTTGGCATTCCTCTCGTCGCCGGAGGGCGGATTGCCGTTGGGAGCGATCTCCAGGTGGCGGGGCATCCGGGCGTGTTTGCGATCGGCGACATCGCCCTCGCCACCGACGCCGGCACCGGCAAGCCCCTGCCCGGCCTGGGAGCAGTCGCCCTCCAGGCAGGCAAGCACGTCGGAGAGACGATTTCGCGGCTTGCGGAGGGCAAGCCGGCCGAGCCTTTCAAGTATGTCGACAAGGGGACGATGGCGACGATCGGCCGTGGGGCGGCGGTCGTGGAACTGCCGTTTGGCAAAACGCTCACCGGCACCGTGGCCTGGCTGGCGTGGCTCGGCGTCCACCTGAGCCTGCTGAGCGGCACGCAGGAGAAAACCAACGTGTTCCTCGAATGGGGCTGGAATCTCCTGACGCGAAAACGCGGGAAGCGGATCATTCTCGACGATTCCAGCACCGACTCAGCGTCGTAGTAGGCCGTTTCTGAAGGGGCCGGAGTTCGCCATTCGTCATGCACAGTACGCTCGCGATCGATATCGGCGGCACCCACGTCAAGATCCGCATACCGTCCGACCCAGACAAGCGGCAGTTCGACAGCGGTCCCACGCTCACCCCGCGGCAGATGGTAGACGGCGTGCGGAAGCTCGTGGCGGGCTGGAGCTTCGACTCGGTCTCCATCGGACTGCCGGCGCCGATTCGCAACGATCGGCCGGTGAAGGAGCCGGCCAATCTGGGGGCAGGCTGGCTCGACTTCGACTACGACGCCGACTTTGGCGTGCCTGTGAAAGTCATCAACGACGCCGCCATGCAGGCCGTGGGCAGCTACAACGGCGGCCGCATGCTCTTTCTGGGACTGGGGACCGGCCTGGGATCCTGCCTGATCGTGGGTCGCGACATCATGCCGATGGAACTGGCGCACCTGCCCTACCGCAAAGGGCGGACGTTTGAGGACTACGTGGGCGTTCATGGACTGGAATCACTGGGCAAGAAGCGCTGGCGCCGGCACGTCGCCAAGGTCTGCGACATGCTGTTCGCAGCCCTGCTCCCGGATGAAATCGTCATTGGCGGTGGAAACCTGATCCACGTGAAGACGATGCCCGAGCACTGTCGTGCCGGCGACAACGCCAACGCCTTCGAGGGCGGCTTCCGCCTCTGGCAGCCGGCGTGGAAGTGACCCGCCCCTTGGGTACGACACTGGCGTGAAGTGAGGTTTTTGGGGTCGAGTGGGTGGAACGATTCGCTCCAGCGCCGGGCCATTCCTTCCCGATTCGTGCGCGAATTTCCCGATTCGTGCGCTTTGGCGATTTGGCACGCACTTTGCCTGGTAAAGGACGGTGTCTGGGCGAGCAACTTTCGCACGAACCGTGAAGCCGGGTTCCAGATTCCACAAAACCCCATCAAACTATTGCGGTCTAAACTGGCCGAGATACAACAGAAGCGGCTTGCGGTGCTCCAGTGGCTCACACCCTGCCGGCGGCCGTCGAGCGTCCACCAATCCCCGCCATCCCTGAAGTGCCCACATCGATTCCGCCCACACCTGGAGTGCCTCCAAAATGATTTCTACGATGAACGCTGGTCTGATGGCTGCTGTAGTGGTGGTTGTCACGGTCGCAATGACGCCGACCTCGGCTCACGCTCAAGCGACCCAGATTTTCCCGAATGGCTACTCGGTGACGGGCGTCCGGCAGGCGGACAACGCCGGAAATCTCTACATCACCGGGGGCACTGGAACGTCTCCCTTTCTCTACTACGGACCGCTCCCTTCTTCGACGAACCCTGGGGGCACCTACACTGCCAACCTCACTCCCGTGATCAACGGTACCGCCGTGACGGGAAAATCGACTTTTTATGGCCCCAATTCCTCCTACTACGACCCCTCGATCGGCGCTGGCAACGTGCGGGCGGTCGGCACCTACCTCGCCACTTCGACATCCACCTACCAAGACGGTGTGATGTATCTCGGCCCCCTTACGGGAGGCACGTCTTCCAGCAACTGGACCTCCCTGAAAGTTCCCGACAACGTCGCGGGGATCAACAAGCAGGTGGGAGACACCGTTCCCCACAGCACCATGGGCAACCTGGTGGTCGGCAACTTCAACACCCAGACGTCCAACCAGGGGCAGGCCTTCATCTACAACATCAACGACGGAATTTATTCGAAATTGTCGTTCGGCGAGGTCACGAGCGCCTTCGGGATTTGGCAAAATGGAGGATCGAGCAGCACGCAATACACGATCGTGGGAGGCTACACCGCCATCGCGGGAGGCAGTGCATCCGCCTCCGAGGGCCAGGTCGGCTACATCGTGAACTACGATGATTCCACGAAGGCATTTACCAACTTCACCGATCTTAATTTCAACAACGACAACACCGTTTTCACGCACATTGAAGGGATTGCCGCCTACGGCTCCGGTTTCTCCCTGGCGGCGATGTCGGTACGAGACGCGGCGCTGGGAGCCTCCTATGGCTTCGTTCCGGTGACCTCCAATGGGTTCGGAACGCCAACGTGGCAGGCTATCACCACGGGCACCTCGCCCTATGCCACCGGCGATACCGTGATCGATCAATCCGTGATGGGTCTCTATGAGCCCTCGAGCGGAGTGACCGCTTCGTTCGTCGCCACCGTTCCCGAGCCCTCTGCCTGCGCCCTGCTTGCGATCGGGATGGCCGCTCTGGGCCTGACTCGGCAGGGGCGTCGGCGGGCCTCGTAGCCGCCCGGGGCACGAGTCAAACCCCATCCGGGCAGGGCATCGCAGGGTGCTCTGCCCGGCCCAGAAACTCGTTTCGCCGCTGCGCTCTGTCTCGCGAAATCGCGCGGCTTCTATGAACACGACCATTTTCCTACGACAGTCTTCGCCAGGTGACCGCGGCAGTGCGCCCGCCATGTCGGCGATGCCCGTTCGCTGCAGCGCATTCACGTTGATCGAGCTGCTCGTCGTGATCGGGATCATCGCGACACTGATCGGCCTTCTCATTCCTGCCGTCCAGGGGGCGAGAGCGGCGGCCCGTCGCACCCAATGCGTCAATAACATGCGAAACGCAGGGATGGCGCTTCTCAATCACGAGTCTGCTCGGCGGTGGTTTCCGCCCGGGAACCACGCCCTCGACCGTCCAAACGGCAAAGGGCCGCGACTTCACGCCTGGTCGTCGCTGATCCTGCCCTACCTGGAGGAGAGCGCGACGGGGGCGTCGATTGATTACGAACTCGCCTACAACGAGGCCGGCAATCTTGCGGCGGCCAAGACCAGGCTTCCGATCTATCTCTGCCCCGATGCCGAGGTGAGCTTTGATGGCAAGCAGGATTACGGGGGCATCATCGGGTCGGCGGTGATTCCCAGCGGCGGAAGTGTCGCCGACCTGCGGCCCAACTGGGCCGTCAGCGGGATCTTGTATGCGATTCACGACGATCATCCGCTGCCCACGCGGGTGGCCGATATCACCGACGGGCTGAGCAACACGCTGATCGTGGGTGAGGCGGTCGATCGTTATTCCGAACTGGCTTCTTCGGATCCAGTCGCCGAAGCCGATCCCGGCGCTCTGCGGAGCATGTGGGCGTGCGGCTTGAACTGCGTGCTCCACAATGCGGAAGTGATCAACTCCCCGGCCCACACCTCGTGTTTCCGCAGTCGCCACGATCACGGGTTGACGATGCTGTTCGCCGACGATCATGCCGTCTTCATGAACGACCAGATCGACTGGCGGGTGCTCGCAGCGCTGTGCACCAAAGCCGATCAGGAGCCCGTTTCGGCTGCCGACTACCGCTGACTAACCTGCCCCCGAATCCGGGAAATCGGGGACGGGAGCGAGTTTCAGCGGTTTTGGCGGCGGGCACCTATGCTTTCGATCTGCCCGCAAGAGCCATCGCCCCCCAACGAGCCAACGCCCCATGCGACGCCCTCTGGAATACATCCGCGTGTTTTCCGACGGCGACGGCGAGTCGCACCTTGAAACGGCGACCATGACGGTGCAGCCCGAGCAGTTTGCCCCGCCGGCACCGCCACTTGATGTGTCCGCCATGAGCCGGGCCACAGGGTGGAACCTCCTCAGATTTGCACCAGACTGGGTGGGCGGCTGGCATTGCACGCCCTCTAGGCAATGGATGTTTGTGATGGCCGGGGAGGCGACGGTCCGCACGAGCGACGGCAGCCAGTGCGACCTCCGGGCGGGGAGTATCTGCCTGCTCGAAGACACGCGGGGCAAAGGTCACCTGACGACGATCATCGGGGGCCACGAGGTGCTGATGGTCGCCGTTCACATCCCGGATGACGAGCCCGCGGCCTAGCGGGGCGAATCGCTCCATTCGTCTCCGAAATCTGGGACGGGAGCGAATTTCGGGTGCCGACGAACAGCATCCGGCCGTATCAGGAGGACGTTGCGATCGCGGTCAATTCATCCGCGAGGAGCGAGAGCGGCACCTGGAACCGGCCGCCGGGCAGTGGCCGGCGTTCGCCATCGAGCGTCACGAGCAGCATGGGTTCGAGTGGCTGAACGGTTTTCAGGAGGCCGGGCGGGATCGCGGCCCCCAGGGCAGCGTGCCCGCCGAGTTTCGCCTCGATCGGGATCCATAACGGGCCTCGATGGCATGTCTCGAGCCGCACCAGGAAGTCGAGTTCCTCGCCATCGCGGGTGCGCCACAGGAAGATTTCGATGCCGAGCAGGCGATGATCGCGGCAGCGGACAAGCTCTGCAAAGACCGCCGTCTCGAAGAGTGGTCCCATCTGCGGGCTCACGAGCAGCGGCTCGAGGCTCCGCCAGCCTTGAAGCCGCGTGACGACACCCACATCGACGAAAAACACCTTCGGCGTACTGACGAGTCGCTTGTTGAGATTGCTTGCATAGGGCTGCACGAACGCGACAACGCCATTCTCGGCCAGGAGCGAGATCCACTCCTGAACGGTCGATCCCTTGACACCAGCTTGCTGTCCGATTTCGGATGCGTTGAGCAGTTGGCCGGAGCGGGCGGCCAACAATCCGAGAAAGGTACGAAACTCTCGCAGCTTCGCGATTCCGGCGGTCGCGGCGACGTCCTTCTCGATGAAGGTGCGAACGTGATCGTCGAGATAACGCACGGGGTCGAGCTCAGGCCGCGCATGCAACTCCGGCCAGCCGCCCCGCATGAAGAGTTCTCGGGAGGCAATCCCGGCGCGTTGCAGCTCGGCTGCCGACAAGGTGTGAAGCCGGAAGTAGTTCGCCCGCCCTGACAGCGTTTCCTTGGCGGCCCGATCGAGCTGCGTGGCGTTCGATCCAGTCACCCAGATCGGCGGAATCGTCGAGCCGGCCCGCCGCGCACGGTCGATTCGGAGCTTCAGTTCGGCGAGCAGTCCCGGCGCCTCCTGGATCTCGTCGATGAGCGTGGGCCGAAGTTCCGGCCCCAGGGCCAGCGCCGGTTCCCGGTCGGCAAGCGCCCGGGTTTGGGTGTCGTCGAGGAAGAGGTCGAGGAGGGGCCCTGGGTGGCCCGAGCGGCTGAGCCGCTGCCCGAGCGACGTTTTGCCGCACTGCCGCGGACCAATGAGAATCCGAACGGGCAGAGCCCGATGCGGCTCGAAAAAACGCTCAAAATCTCGCTGAAACCACATGGCTGGCTATTTTACGCTGGCAGCGACAAATAGCCAACGCGTGCTGTCCCCCCCTTACTGCGATATCGGGGACGGGAGCGATTTTTGGTAGCCCTATTTCCCGATTCGTGCGCACTACGCTTGTTTGAGGTCGTGGGCAAGCTGCCGAGTGGGGCGATTCGCTCCACCCCCTGGGGCGAATCGCTCCACCCCCCCGGCCTCAACTGGAGCGAATCGCTCCAGCGCCGGGGCACTTCTTCCCGATTCGTGCGCGCTTCGGGGTTTGGCACGGGATGTGCATTTATTTCCTGACATGAGCCGAGCCGCGAGGTCGGTTGCCACTGGGGCCATGAGGGCTACTGGGGCGACCGTTCGCGGGCCGCTGCTCCATGCCCGTCTGCAAGGTTTTTCGTTCCCTTCCAACTCATTTTCGATCCCACCAAAGGAGATTCTCTCATGAAGAGGTTTTTGAGTTCGTGCGCCCGTCTGCCCCGCGTTGGCTTTGCCGTCGCTCTGGATGCCCTCCCTTCGCTCCCTACCAGCAAACAGCAGACGCTCGCGATCGTGCTCCTCACTGTT
>CAMBSN010000018.1 GCA_945870505.1 Candidatus Kuenenia stuttgartensis
GGCGATTCTCACACGTTTTCAACATTGGCGGCGTGCCGCCGCATCCACCCTGGCGAGACGAACCGCCGCAGGAGCGCCCGCCCCGTCCGGACGGCGTCGGCCTGCCACTGGCGATCGTCGGGATCGCCACCTCCATGGAGGCCGTCGAAGCGGAGCCGGCAGGGCCAGCCGCGAGACTCGGCCACCACATTGAATCGCTCCGCGATCCGGAGCGTCCAGGCGGCGCCGAGCGTCTCCCGCAGGGCGAGATAGGCCGTGCCAAACGCAGCCAGATCGGCCTGACTGCCGCGCCGCGTGGCCACCTCGGCCACCTCGCTCCCGACAACTCGTCGCTGAGCCTGCTGCAGCCACGACTGCGCTGCCGCGACGATCGCGCCGCTGGCGACGAGCCACGCGGCAACGGCGTCGAGTGTGGCCCCCTGCTGCCCCACGGACTCGACGAACGGCAGGAACTGCCGGAGCAGGATCACCTGACCGACGGCCACCATCACCGCCGCCACGCCATGGCGGGTGGCGGCGAAGTTCATCGCGGCCACGAGCACCAGCGCGAGCATGAACCAGCGCTGGAGGGCATGCACGTCGGGCGGCGATCCCGGCCGCACGAGCGCCGCCGACGCCGCCGGCAGCGCGACGATTCCCGCGAGCGACGCCACGATGAACTGCCAGACACCATGCTGCGGCCGCTTCGCCCCCAAGAGCGACATGATCGGACAGAGCGAGACCGCCACCACGGCGAGCCGGGCTGAGGCCTGCGATGCTGGATCGACGAGGCCGCCACTCCCGCGAACCGCTGACTCGACCGCGAAGGCGACCGCGGCTCCACAGGCCCACCAGGCGGCTGGCACGGCCGTGGTGCCGCGAGCCAGGAAGGCCCCGGCGCAGGCGGCCACCGCGGTGATCAGGGCGGCAACACACGAAAGGCCGACGGCTACGGGCATCCCGACAGGCTACCACCGTGGGGTTCGATGATGACGATTGGGCGGGCTGCGGCGGCCGCGGTGCACGTGGCGGCCGCGCGAGGACGATGAGCCATGTGGTCCACGTGCGGCCCCATCGCGGCACGATCCCGGGAGGCTCTCCATGCGCCGCGTTTCCCTCGTCGCCATCGTCGCGGTCGCCATCCTCGCGGCTGAGTCGCAGGCCATCGAGATGTTCACCTTCTACGGCGACGGCAGCCGAATCGGGCTGCCCAACCTCGAAGTGCCGATCGAGGCCTACCCGGGCATCCCGCTACGAAGCGACCGGATCCGCGCCCGGCGGCGGGCCATGCAGACCGGCTCGGCCGTCCGCGTCGGCCCCGGCACGCCCGTGGGCAGCGTGACGATCCGCCCCATGCCCACGAGATCGATGCCCACGACGTCTATGCCAGAAGCAGTGGCCCAACCGGCAGCCGAGCCGATCCCAGCGCCACGGCCGTCGCCGGCGCCCTCCGATAGCGACGACGATCCGAAAACAACGAGCCGGCCAGTGGCTGACTGACGCCGCCACTGACCGGCCCTTGAAACTGTGGGGGCCGAGCGATTACTTCTCGCCCGCTTCCTTCTTGAGGGTGGCGAGCAGGTCGGCGGCCTCCGACTTCGTGGCGAACATCGGCTCGTTCGCGATCACTTCCTCGAGGATCTTTCGAGCCAGGTCCTTCTCGCCGCGGTCGGTGAGAATCTTCGCCACATAGAACGCGCCGTCACTCGACAGCGCGTTGCTGCGGCGAACCTGCTCCAGGATCCGCTCGGCGTCTTCGCGACGGCCGAGCTTGTAGAAGACCCAGGCGAGTGTCGTCACCGCCGGGATCTGCTGCGGCGTGTTCTCCCGGTACTTGGCGACGTTGGTGTCGGCCAGTTCGAGGGCACGACGACGGGCCTCTTCGTCGTCGCTCTCGATGAGAACCAGGGCCAGCGAGTTGCTCACATCGAAGTTGCCCGGCGACTGGAAGTGGGCCTCGTTGAGGAACTTCTGCGACGTGGCGTAGTCGCGGCCCACGCGGGCCACGAGCCCCCGAACGAACTTAGCCTCGAGGCTCTTGGCGTCGAGCTTCAGGGCCGTGTCGGCTGCGGCCTTGGCCGCCTCGAGGTCGTTTTGCTGGAGATACCAGCGGGCCGCGAAGAGCTGCACGGCGGGATCGGTCGGAGCCGCCTTGATGGCATCCTGGATCCACTTCTTGGCCGCGTCGCGCTTCTTGGCCTCGTCGTTCCGCTGGGCCATCGCCAGTTCGGGGAGCGGCGAGTTCTTGTCGATCTTCTTCGCTTCCCTGAACTCGGCGAGCGCCTCGGGCTCCTTGCCGAGCTGGAAGAGGACGTTGCCCATCCGCAGCCGCGAGCCGGCGTTGTCGGGATCGAGCTCGATCCACTTGGAGAGCTGCTTTTGGGCGTTTTCCCACTGCCGGCGGCGCTCGGCGACGGCGGCGGTGCCCGCTGCGCAGCGGATGTCGAAGTCGCGACGGCGCTTCGGGTTTTCGTTGTAGGCCGAGGTCAGCTCAGCGGCCTTCGCGAAGAGCACGTCGGCGTCGGTGATCCGCCCTTCGCCGAAGGCGAGGTCGCCGAGCTTGAGGTACGACTCCGGATCGGCCGGAAACTTCACGGCGGCGTTCTCGAGTTCCTCACGCGCCTGCGGGAGTTGGTTCACCGCCATCCAGAGCGTCGCCATCATCACGCCCGGCGGGGGCAGCTTGGGATTGTTGCTCTTGGACCGCTCGAGGATCGCCCGGCAGCCGTCGATGTCGCGGTCGCGAAACCGCGCGATGGCGTTGGTGACCTCCTTGTTCATGGTGTCGTCGGAGACAGCGGTGCCGATCAACGCCTGGGCGGTGATCTGCGCCTGCACCGCCGCGCCACTGGCTGCAGCGGCGATGACCACCAAGGCCACCACCAGACGACGGAACGGAAACCTGAAGCCGTAGTCCATGCTCGAAAACTCCTAGAAGGATGAGTCGTGGTAAAGCCGGTGGAGCCGCGGGCGAATCCCGAAACCCGTATGTTCGGTTACTCTATACGTCGATTTTCCCCTTTTCCATGGGCCGGCCAAATCCGGCGGCGAGCGATGTTTCTGGGAGCGGTCTGCGAGCGGGAGGTGCTGGTGGCCCCGAGGGCCCGCGGCCTGTTCGTGGCCAGGGCCGTCTATGCCGGCACGCTGCTGGGAATCATCGCCACCTGCTGGCTGCTGGTGTCGGGCACCCGGCCAATCACCACCGTGGGCGACACTGCCCGCTTCGGCGGCACGCTGCTGCGGATTCTCGGCCCCCTCCAACTGGCTCTGGCGATGATGTCGGCCGCCCTCACGAGCGTGGTGGCGGTGGGCGTCGAGAAGGACCGCAAGACGCTCGAACTGCTTCTCGTCAGCCAGCTCGACGACGCCCAACTCGTGCTCGGCAAGCTCGCCGGCAGCCTTCTTCGCACCGGCCTCCTGCTGGTGGCCGCGGTGCCCGTGTTCGCGCTGGCCACGGCCTTCGGGGGCGCCACGCCCGCCCAGATGGCGCGGGCCTTCCTGGTGACCGCGGCGGCGGCGGCGACGGCGGCCGCAGTGGCAAACGCAATCGCCTTCTGGCGCGACACCACCTTCCAGTCGCTGGCGATCACGCTGTTTGCGATCGTCGCCTGGCTGGCCACGGGCGAGGCGGTGGCCGCCCTGCGTGGCGGCGACGCCGCGGCAGCGATCTCGCCCGTTCGGGGCCTGTTTGCCGCGCTCTCGCCCACGGGGAGCAGCATCCTCGCACCCCTGCTCGGCTCGTGCGGCGCGATCGCGGTGATCGCAACCGGCTGGGCGATCGCGCGGGCCCGGGCCTGGAACACGCGAGTTCAGGTGCGGCCACGATTTGAGGACGAGGCCGGCGGCGCGACGACTGGCGCCCGGAGGGAGCCACGGACGGTCTGGCGGAATCCCGTTCTCTGGCGGGAACTCCGCACCCGCGCCCACGGTCGGGCGATGCTCGCGGTGCGGATCGCCTGGCTGCTGCTCTTCGCCGCGGCGGTTGCCGGGATCGTCGCCGAGACCAAGACTCCGCGGCCCGACCGGATCGGCATCGCCACCGCCGTGGTGCCGATGGTGGTGGCAAGCCTGCTGGCCATCACCGCGCTGGCCGTCACCAGCGTGACCACCGAGCGAGACCGGGGGACGTTCGATCTGCTGCTCGTCAGCGATCTGGAGCCGAAGGAGTTTGTCTGGGGGAAGATCCTCGGGGTGCTCGGGGCAGCCGCCGACATGGTGGTGCTCCCAATCGGCCTGTGCCTGGCGCTGGTGCCCCTGGGCATCGCCACGCCGGAACATGGCGGCGAGTTGGCCGTCGGCCTCGCGGTGCTCACGTTCTTCGTGGCCGTCCTCGGCGTCTACGCCGGGCTGTCGCACGTCGCCTCGAGGCGGGCGATCGCGGTGGCCCTCGGCGTGGTGGCCTTTCTCTTCGTGGGCGTGGCCACCGCGATGCGGATCATGGTGGCGTTCGGCGGCAGCTTTGAACTGCAACTGGCTCCGTTTCTCGCCGCGATCGTGGGGGGCGCGGTCGGGCTCTACGCGGCGCTCTCCGCCCGCAACCCGTCACCCGCGGTGGGCTGGACATCGGCCCTGCTGCCGGCGCTCACCTTCGTGGCGATCACCAGTTTCCTGCAGGGGAGCAGTCTGCAGGTGCTCCTCGTCGTGCTTGCGGCCTACGGCTTCGCCACGCTCGCGTTGCTCGTGCCGTCGATCGCCGCCTTCGACCTGCTCACCGGACGCACCACCACCGGCGAGTGACGCTCACCGCCGCGTCGTCGGCCCAGCGGAGCGGGAGGCGGTCGCCCCGGCGGCCGCACCCTCCAGGACAGCCAGCCGTTCGGCCGCATCGGTCGGCCCGCCGCCGCGAGCGATCGCGGTGCGATAGCTGTCGATCGCATCGGCGGGCCGGCCGAGCGCCTCCTGCGCCAGGCCCTCGAGCACGAGCACGTTGGCGGGAGTCTGGCTCGGACCGTAGGTCTCGCTCAAGACGGCCAGCGTGGCGAGGGCCCGCTGCGGTCGGTCGAGCCGCCGGTAGGCCTCCGCGGTGTCGATCAGCACGCTCCGGTCGGATGGATCGATCGCCAGGGCCCTGTGGAAGTCGGCGAGTGCCGGTTCGGGCTGACCGCGAGTGAGCGACACCTCGCCTCGCAGGTGCCAGGCATCTGCCGATCCCGGCGCCACGCGAACCGCCTCGCGGGCGAGTCGGTCCGCGTCGTCGAAGAGCCCCATCTCCAGATACATGCCCCCGCCCTGCACGCAGAGCTCGGCATCCTCCGGGGAGAGTCGCAGCGCCTCGTTGATCTGCGCCACGGCCTCCATCCGCTCGCCCCGCTTCCAGAGCACCTCCGCGTAGTGGCGGCGGGCATCGATGTCGCCGGGGCAACTCTTCACGGCCCTCTCCAAGAGCCCCTCGGCTCGCACGAGGTCGCTGTGATCGGCTGCCGACAGACCCTCGTTGCACAGCCGCCTGGCCTCCGCCACGTCCGGCGCCACCGGCCCGCCCCGCTGGACGAGTCTGCACCCCGTCCCCGACGTCGCGACGAGCGTCGCGACGACCAAGACAACGGCTGCGGAGCGTGGTGGCACCATCTCGAAATCAAGCGGTGGAGATCCGCCGTACAGTAGCGGGCCAGGCCGACGGTCGACAGGCGTGTTGGAGCCTGCCGAAATCCCGCCGCCCCCCAAGCTTGCCGCCGCGCACGAACAGGCCTTGTGGCCCGGAGATCGTCCACCTACCACCCCCGCTCGACATGCCATCCCCCTCGCCGAGCCTCGCGTCCGCCGCCCTTGCCGCCGCCCTCCTGGGAGCGGCCGCGGGCTGCACCGTGCGCGACGAGCAGGCGACGAACAGCGGCGATGGCCGGTGGTGGGCCGCGGCCCCTTCCCGACCAACCAGCGGCCTGATCGGCGGTGGGGCGGTCGCTCCGCTCGCGACTCCCGCCATCGACTACGTCGACGGATACGAGACGGGCTCGCGGCGTGCCATGGAGTCGGGCCTGCCGATGCTCGTTGTCTTTCGGGCGGCCTGGTGCCGCTGGAGCGGCGAACTCGTGCAGGCCGCGGTGGCCGACCCGCGGGTCGTGCGGCTCTCACGACGCTTCATCTGCATGGCCGTCGATGCCGACCGTCATGCCGACGCCTGCCGGCAGTTTGGCGTTCAGGCATTCCCCACGGTGATCATCCTCGACGCCACTGGCACCGAGCGGTTCCGGGCCACCGGTTCGGCCGCCTCGGTGCACATCGCCACGGCCATGAGCGAGGCTCTGACCGATCAACCTCGGCCCCGCCGCATCGCAGCCGAGCCAAGCGGTCCCGCGCGGTAGGAGTACAAGCCGACCGGCCGTAAGGCCGCGGGCGAACCACGCGAGACCCAGCCTTCTCCTGGCCGCACCCCACGCCTCACGGCGTTGGGCTTGTACAAACGGCTGCGCATCGCTCGTGGAGAACCCGGAGCGGATGCGCTCCGACCGTTTCCGCTACGATTGCCGCGGTCGGGCCGGCAGGAGGAGTCAGGCCCCCCGATCACCACCCCGAACCGTCCCCGTGTCGAAATCCCCCAGCCCGTCCGCCGCCGCGAAGAAGGGGGAGTTCCACGCCTATCCCTGGTGGAGCCCGCGGTTCTGGCACGGCATGCCTGCCGGCGTGTGGTTTGGCCTGCTCCGTGAGTACGGCTACCGGATCGACTTCATGAAGCTCGGTCTGGCGGCCACGGTGTCGATGATGACGGGCTTCAACTCGCTGATGGGCCCGCTGTCGGATGCGCGATTCCGCCGCCGCCTCCGCGACCGGCCCACCACGCCGCCGCCGCTGTTCATCATCGGCCACTGGCGGAGCGGCACCACGCTGCTGCACGAACTGGCGATGCTCGATGACCGCTTCTGCTGCCCCAACACCTATGAGTGCTTCGCCCCGAGTCACTTCCTTCTCACCGAGGACGTGATGACGCAGGCCCTTCGCTGGATGATCCCGTCGAAGCGGCCGATGGACGACGTCGCTGCCGGCTGGGACCGCCCGCAGGAGGACGAGTTTGCCCTGATGAGCCTCGGCGCGCCCTCCTGCTACCGGCGGATCGCGTTTCCGGTGAGCAGCCCTGCGCGGCCGGAGGCGCTCGACCTCACAAAGCTCCCGCCGGCCGAACTCGACCGCTGGAAGCAAACGCTCCGCCGATTCCTCGCGATGCTCGCGGTCCGCGACCCGCGGCGGCCGGTCCTCAAGAGCCCCCCGCACACCGCGAGAGTCGGCGTGCTCGCCGGCATGTTCCCCGAGTCGCGGTTTCTCAACGTCGTTCGCGACCCGTTCGTGGTGATCCCCTCGACGCTACGGCTCTGGAAGTCACTGCACGATGTGCAGTCGCTGCAGGTCGAACGGGGCGCCACGCTCGAGGAATACGTCTTCGCCGCCTTCGCGGAGATGCACGACGCCTTCGAACGCGACCGGGCCACGCTCCCTGCCGACCGTCTGCACGAGGTCCGCTACGAAGAACTCGTCGCTGATCCGGTGGGAACGCTGGCCACGTGCTACGAGCGGCTCGACCTGGGCGACTTTGGCCGCGTCCGCCCCGCCCTCGAACGGCAGGCTGAGTCGATGCGCCGCTACCGCACCAACACCTACCGCCACGACCCGCGACTCGTCGCGGAGATCGCCTCCCGCTGCAAGCCGTTCCTCGACCGCTACGGCTACGCCGCCCCGGCCATCGGCTGACGCTGACGCTGCTGCTGCAGCATCCGCACCTTGGGATCGGCCTGGGCACTCTTCGCCTCCTCGGCAAACTCCTCCGGCGTCATCCGGATCTGCTGCTCGAACCGACGGCGGGCCGCCAGCCAACGCACGACCGCGACAACCGCGGCGGCGACGAACAGCCAGGCTGCTGCTCGCCAGGCCGCGGCAGCCACCCGTGGCTCGTCGCCGATCGCCGACAGCCCTGCCGTCCCAAGCAGCGGCCGCATCGCCAGCACGGCGGCAGCCACCAACACGGCGAGCCCGGCACCGCCGCCCAGCGCGGCCGTCACCGTCCGCCAAGAAAAAATCCGCGACAGGCCGGCGAACGGATCGATGCGGCGCAGGCTTGGCGTGATCCGCGCCGGCTGCCACGAGAAGCCGTCGAGCACGAACCGCGTCGCCAGGCCGGCTGCGGCCGCGACCACCACCACCGCCGTCGTGGGCAGGGCGACAGCGATCAGCCCGGGCCAGAGATCGATCGGCTGTCGTCCTCCAGCACCACGGATCGCGGTGCGGACGAGATCGGCGGCGGCGGGCATCGTCGCCGTGGCCCAGACGGGCAGCAGGAGCGTGGCCGTGCCGGCGGTCGCCACCCACGCAGGCAGCGCCGCGGTCGGCATTGCCCCCTGGCGGCGGGCGGCCTCGCGCCGCCGCGGCGTGGCTGGGATCACACGATCGGAGTCGTCGGCCATCGAGGTTTCGCGTTCTCGGTGAGGGGCGTCAGGGGCGGATGTCGTGAAAGCACCGCTCGAGCGGCGACTGCACGGCGGCAGCGAAGCCACCGATCCAGGAGTCGGCCCCGCCGCACACCGCAGCGAGGAGCACGAGCGAGGCCACCGCCTGGAGCAGCCCTTGGCCGGGGTCGAAGCCGACCGACCGCACGGCAATCGCGGCGACGAGGTGGCAGGCGAGCACGGCGACGAGCGCCGGCAGCGCGAGCGACATCGCGAGTGACAGACCGATCGAAGGCATCGTGGCGACGAGTTCAAGCAGGTCGTCACGGGCGGTCGCGGCGGCGACCGCGCCGATCGGCAGGCTGCGGACGCCATCGACGAGTCCAGCGACGACCACCTCGTGGCCCCCGGCGGCGACGAACCCCGCCAGCCCAAGCCACCAGGCGAGCCGCCCGACGCCGGCCGATTCCGAACCCGGACCGTCGCCGAAGTCGTCGGCCCAGGAGAGCCCGGTGACGGTGCCGAGCAGTTGGCCCGCCCACGACGCCGACGCAAACACGGCTGCGACGGCCAGTCCGATTCCGAGCCCCACCACTGCCTCCCCGAAGAGGAGCCCCAGGATCGATGAGCCATCGACCACCGGTGTCGGCGATGCGGCGAGGGCCGCCGGAGTGGCGGCCATGGCGAGGACCGCGGCGACCGCTCCCTGAACGCGAAGGCCGGTACCCGTGGCCAGCGGCATGGCACCAGCCCAGACCGCCACGGCCATCCGCACGAGCACGCCGGCCGCCACCACCGCATGGGCCGGGGTGAACGTGGCCAGCCACGGCAGCATGTGCGGGTCGATCGGCATGGATCGCTCCAGTCGCAGCGTGGCCTCAGGGGCCGGCGGCCGCCTCACGAAACAGTTCGGCCAGCCGCTCGACCATCCACGGCAACGACACGACGAGGGCCGCGGCCATCGCCAGGGCTTTGGGCGCAAACCCCACGATCGGCTCGTGAACGCCGCTGGCAGCCTGCACGAGCCCCATCGCCACGCCCACCGCGAGCCCCGCCACGAGCACCGGCAGGATCACCAAGCAGCCGGCGATCACAGCCTGCCTCACGAGTTCCACGAGTTGCGACTCCGTCATGATGCAGTCGCCTCCTTGCTCACCAGGGAAGTTCACGAGGGCAGTCCGCGGACGCTGTCGAGCAGCGTCCGGACGACGAGCGACCAGCCGTCAGCCGCGACAAACACGAGTAGCTTCAGCGGGAGCGACACCAGCGACGGCGGCAGCATCACGAGCCCCGTCGCCGTCACGAGCGTGGCCACCAGGATGTCGAGCACGAGGAACGGCAGCAGCATCCGGAAGCCGATCGTGAAGGCGGTCTCGAGTTCGCTGACGAGAAACGCCGGGAGCAGCACCTCCACCGGCACGTCATCGTAGGTCGCGGCCTGCCGGGGGCCGCCCGGGTGCCGTTCGAGGAACAGGAGCATCGTGTCGCGGTTGCCGGCATGCTCGATCTGGGCCGCCATCCAGCGGCGCAGGGGGAGCGAGCCCTTCGTCAACGCCTCGCCCGCCGTGAGTTCGCCCTGGTGGTACGGCTCGACGCCATCCCGCCAGGCCTGCGTCCAGACCGGCCACATCACCATGGCCGAGAGGAAGATCGCCAGCGACGCGACAATCTGGTTCGAGGGAATCTGCGCGGCGCCCAGCCCCTGCCGGACGAGCGCCAGCACCACCGACATCCGCACGAAGCAGGTCGTCATGAGCAGCACCGCGGGCGCGAGGCTGACGATGCCAAACATCATCAGCGACGGCAGTAGCGACTCCAGGGGCCGGTCGCCGAGTCGGCTGAGCCACCCGCCCACCGCGGCCGACGACGACGCGGCCACCGCCGCCTGCGGATGATCGATCGCCTGCAGCGGACCGGCGAGGTCGTCGGCTGACGACGCGCGGCCGGTCAGGAGCACGGCGGCCACCGCGAGGACCACCGTGGCACGGCGCATGGCGAAGAGGGGAATCACGCGCGGATCTCCCGCCGGCTCGCACGCCGGTCGGCGGCGGGAGCCACGCGAACACCCCGGCAGGCGGTGACGATCGCGTCGGTGGCCTGCGGGTCGGCGAGTTCGGCGAGCGTCTGGCAACCGGAAGCCGAGACACCGAGCAGGAGCGTCCGGGGACCGAATCGCACGATCCGGACCGACTGCTGACCGCCGAGCGACGCCTCGCCCAGGACCTCAAAGACGTCGTGGGGCAGCGCGGCGACCCGCCGCGCCGCGAACAGCCGATACCCCGCGAGCGCGGCGAAGGCACCGCCGAGGGCAATGAGGACCCGCCAGTCGGGGAGCGGACGCGGCGGTGCGACTCGTGGACTCTCAGACGACGGCCCACCCAGTGGCAGCGGTGCGGCCGAAGACGCGGCGGCGGTCGTGAGCGTGGCGGGCTCGACGCCACCGTCGGCGACAAGCGGCTCGGGTGATGGGGCCACCGGCGCGTCGGCAGACGCCTGCCCGGCGGCCAGGAGGGCCACGGTGAGGACGGCGACAACGCGGTGGAGATGGGGGGAACGCATGATTGGATCAGGCTCACGCAGCCATCCGCCGCGGTGGAACGGCGGCGGTGGTGTCGGCATCGGGGGCATCGTCGACCGTGGTCCAGTCGATCCGCGACCGCGGCGAACGCTGGCCGGCATCGGCCGTACGGCGGCGCGACGACCGCCCATCGGCGGACCGAGCGCCGCTATGAAACAGGATGTAGGCGAGGATCGCGGAGCACTTGGCGGTGAACACCATCCAGACCTCGCGGGGCACGTCGCCAAATCGCCCCTCGGAAACCGCCTGGATCGTCACGTCGATGTAGTCGCCGATCGTGCTGGGCGCCGCCGCCGGAGTGGCGGTTGCCGTCTGGTTGCCGGTGGCGGCCGGCGGGGCAGACGACGACACGGAACCCGCGGCACCCGGCCGGGGTGGCGGCTCAGGCCGCGATGAAACGACGGGGAACCTCGTGATCACGACCCGGCGGCCATCGGCTCGCGAAATGGGGGGCAGAAGTTCGAGGATGTGCCCCCGGAGTCGCTCCTCCTCCCGGCGATCGACCTCGGCCACGGCCATCTGCATATCGCGTTGCCGTGCAGACCTGACGACGGCATCAAACCAGGTCTCCGGTACCGCAACCGACACCACGATCGAGTCGATGCGGCCCTCGCGGGATGGCGAGGGCACCGGGGCGACGGCAGCCGCCTCTGTGACTTCCACCTCGGCGGGCGCGTTGGCATCCGCCACCCGTTGCTGCCGCGGCGGCAGGTTCGGTTCCACTGGCGGCGCAGGGGCCGTGTCGTCGGCGAACGTGACGGTCACATCGACCACCGCTCCCTTCACGAACGCCAACCCCTGACGGACCTTGGAGACGAGGTGATGCTCGTGGGCGATCTGCCGGGCGAGGGCGGGATCCGCGACAGGCGGCGGCTCGGCGGCATCGACGGGCGAGAGCGGGCCGGCGTGGACGTGGCCGCTGCGGAGATCGGTGACGGCAACCTGCTCCGGGTCGAGCCCGGCGATCGACGCCGCCACGAGGACGCGGATCGCCTGCACGCGGGAGGGCTCCAACTCGACGTCGAGCTGCGTCCGCACGTTGACGCTCGCGGTCTGCGTTGGCCCGCCGCCGAGCGTGCCATCGAATGCCGCGCGGTCATTGACGTCGTAGAGCACCGCCGCCCGTTCGATGCCCGGCATCGAGCAGATGACGTGGGCGAGTTCCTCCTGCACGGCCACGCGGAGCAGTTCCTCCTGCGCCGCCCTGCTCTGCCACGGGCTGTTGCTCTCGAGCGCGCGGCGGAGGCTGCTGCCGAACTCCCGGGGGAGCGCTTCGGCGTCGACGAGTGCCCGCATGTAGGCGCTCTGCCGCGGGCGCGACACCCAGACGCGGCCGTCCTCGGTGCGGTGGCCGCTGAGTTGCGCGCGGTCGAAGGCCGCCTCGACGATGGCCAACTCCGACGACGGCAGCACCGTGCCGGGGAGCAATTCCACCTCTTCGCTGGCGGGGCGGTCTCGCAGCACCCACGCGCCCCAGCCGATCGAGGCGGCGACGAGCCCCAGCGCGATCACCTGCGCGGGCGTGACCCGTGAGGAGCGGCTTGGTTCGGCGGATGTGTCCATGATGTCGGTTCTGGTCGTGGGGTGGGAGACGGCGGTCAGGCAGCCTGCCGGCGGGCGCCGCGCCGCGGAAACCGGACGGTCACCGCCGTGCCTCCGGTGGCACAGGGCGAGACCGTCAACTCCGCACCGCATCGGGCGGCGGCGTCGCGGACGTCCTGCGGAATCCGAGCCGTGCCCGGCTGATCGGGTCCTGAATCGGCGATCTCCACCTCGACCGCGTCGGTGGTGGCGACCACGGCGACGTCAACTTCGCGAAGAGAGGGGCCGTCGGATGTGCCCGTGGGGCCGGCGGCGTTGGCGAAGGCTGCGGCAACGAGCGGCTCGAGCAGGTCGCGGACCACCGCCGGATCGGCGTCGATCTCGTGCCCTTCACCGCCATCGAGTCCGACGCGGACAGCGGCGTGGGCCGCCGATTGGCGGCCGACGAGCGCGTCGACGACGGTCCGAAGCGAGTTCGGACGCGCCGCAACCAGCGGCAGGATACGGGGCTCCACGTCGATCGAGGAGCGGTGGGCATCGCGGCCCGCATGGAGTGTCATGGGAATCCTTTCCCGGTGACGAGGTGATGGAATGACGATCGGCGAGATTAGCCGGCAATGGCCGCCCGTGTGACGGATGCCGGACCACAGATCTCGTCCATGAGCCAGCGGTTGACGTCGGCGAGCGCGGTGGCGGCGAGGTCGCGTCGGCGGGGATAGATCCGCATCGCGAGCGTGGCACCGGCGGCGTGAAAGAGTCGCAGCATGCGGTCGGTCTGATTCGCCGCCCCCGCCGCGTCGGCCGCGGTGCAGCAGTAGAGCATCGGTATCTGTCGCACGACATCGATCCGGGCAAACAGCGATTCGTCGAGCGGGAAGCCTCCGCCGAGCGAGACGACGCCCGCGAATGACTCGGGATGCTGGCAGGCGATGCGAAAGGCCTCGGTGCCGGCGGCATCTTGGCCGACCAGCCAGATCCGGCGCGGATGGATGCTCAGGCGATCCGTCACGCGATCGACCGCCTGCCAGACGGCGGTCGCGCCCCCGGCGGCCTCGACCGCGACGAAGTTTCTCAGGCTCACCCGGGCCATGCAGCGGCCGAGATCAACGGAAGATCCGAGCGGGTCGCTAAGCCAGACGAGCAGCGGATAGTCGTATCCGGCCTCGTAGCCCTGCGGAATGAACACGGGCAGGCCGCCGGTCCAGTCGGCGAGCGGATGCCTGCGGTCATCCGCGGCCACCCTGGGGCTGCGGACGCGATCGGTCCCATTCGACTGCCGGCTGCTCATGATCGACCTTTACTGGATGGGAGCGGCTGCGGCCGCGGCGGTTCCGCCATCGGCGGGCCGGCGGGTTCTATCCCAGGCTTTCCCCCCGGGGCAACGCCAGCACGGCCGCCGGGGGCCCGGCCGCCGCCGTGGCCGATAAGTGGGGTAAGCAGGGCAGCCCGGGGGCCACTCAGACGGGTCACACTTGATGCTCGCGCGTGTATCAGGCTCGGGACTGCCCATGCCCGTCGCCGGACACTCGCTACGGCCCTCCAGGCCTTCGCTCGCTCGATGCTGACTTCGCTCCGCCATCCGTGGCTGTGCTTGTCAGCAACGCCGGCTCCCGGGCACGGGCAGCCCCTCGCTGCATCATTCCGCCCATGTGATTCCGGAAAGGGGAGCAGCCGGATCGGAGGCACGCGCAGAAGCCGGTGAGACTTGTGCCCCGCTGCGGTCGCTCCGAAGCGTTTGAGCAGAGAACTCACAAGTCCCGCCGGCGCCGAGCATGTCTCCGGCCGGCTGCGGTGCCGCGACGACGCGCGAGGTTCACGTGTGAGCCGTATCAGGCGGTGCCCGTCAGGCGGTTCATGGCCGCCACGAGTTCCTTGACCGCCACGATGCTCTTGTCGAGCGCGGCCCGCTCATCGGGAAGCAGGCTCAACTCGACGATCCGCTCGACGCCGCCCGTGCCCAGCACGACCGGCACGCCGACGAAGTAGCCGCCGACACCGTACTCCTTGTCGCAGTAGGCGGCACAGGGCACCAGCCGCTTCTTGTCCTTGACCACAGCCTCGACCATCTGGGTCGTCGCCGCGGCTGGAGCGTAGTAAGCGCTGCCGGTCTTGAGGAGCGCCACGATCTCGGCACCGCCATTGCGGGCGCGATCGACGATCTTCGCCAGGCGGTCGGCCGGCATGAGCTGCGTGACCGGGATGCCGCCAACGCTCGTGCAGCTCGGGATCGGCACCATGGTGTCGCCGTGGCCGCCGAGCAGCATCGCCGAGATGTCCTCCACGCTCACGCCAAGCTCCATCGCCAGGAAGGCGCGGTAGCGAGCCGTGTCGAGGATGCCGGCCTGGCCGATCACGCGATTCGCCGGAAAGCCGGTCACCTGAAAGGTCCGCTGAACCATCGCATCGAGCGGATTGGAGACCACGATCACGACGGCCTGCGGGCTCGTGTCGCGGATTTTCGCCGCCACGTCGCCCACGATCTTGGCGTTCGTCGAGAGCAGGTCATCGCGGCTCATGCCGGGCTTGCGAGCGATGCCGGCCGTGACCACCACCACGTCGCTGCCGGCGGTATCGGCCCAGTCGGTGGTGCCCGTCAGCGCGGCGTCGAAGCCCACGATCGGCGAGGCCTCGAAGAGGTCGAGGGCCTTGCCGGCGGGCATGCCCTCGGTGGCGGGGATGTCGAGCAGGACGATGTCGCCGAGCTCGGCGGCGGCACACCAGTGAGCGGTGGTGGCGCCGACATTGCCGGCACCGATGATCGAAATCTTTGCGCGTCGCATGGCAGGGGTTCCGAAAGGGCGAAGGAGGGTGTGGGACGGGAGGCGGCGCTGCCGCAGGGCCGCTATCTGACGCCAGACGGGCGGCGGCGCGAAGGGGGGGCCGCGATCACTCGCCGGGGAGTTCGAGGCGGTCGGGGAGGGAGTCCCGCCGGCGGCGTTCGGCCAGCCGGGAATCGCCGCGCCGGGCCCAGCCGCCCGCCACAAACGCCACCGCGAGCAGGCCGAGGAGTCCTGCGAGCACGGCGAACAGGATATCCGACACCCCGGCCGGGGACGGAGCACGTCGCCACTCGACGGTGGGCGCGATCACCAGCGCGGTCGAGATCCGCTCACCCTTGATCTCGCGATCCCCCTGCGACGACGACAGGAGCACGTCCTTGAGCGGGTAGCTGTATCGCTTGAGGCCGAAGCCCGGCACGCGGACCCGCTCGCCGATCGATTCGCCCGTGGGCATGCCGGCTGGGAGTTTCGCCACACAGCAGACGATCGGGTAGCGGTCTTGAAGGCGGTCGTTCACCTTGATCGTGGGGGTGTCGGCGAAGACCTCAAGTTCCCAGTAGTGGTCGCCCCCCACGGCTGCCCGGTGCCCGGGGTCATCGATCGCGATCCGCGTGGCCCGCCGCGCCACACCGTCGATCACGACAGGCTCGCCCCGGTGCGTCGCAAACCACTTCCGCGCGGGATCGATGAGGGAGAGCACGTCGGTCTTCCCACCGACCGCGCGAGCGATCTCCGTCGGAGACGATCGCGTGGCTGCCGCCATCACGGCCCAGAAGGCGGCGGTGTCGCCTGGCTCGAGTCTGCGGTCATCGACGAGCGTGTCGAAGAGGCCGTAGTCCACGCCCAGCCGCCCGAGCATCGTGGCAGGACGCCAGGCCACGGCTGTGGCTGCGACGACGAGATCGTGCGGAGCCACAGGCCAGGCCGTCTCGCCGCCGGAGGCCATAGGCTCGGGCCCCACCGCGGTCGATAGTGGCAGGCCGACCACCTCGGCGGGCTCATCCATCGCCCGCCACCGCGGCCAGGCCGCAGGGGCCTGCCGCACGACGACGTCGACCACGCAGCCCCGTTCGTCCGCCAGTCGCACGACGTCGTAGCTGGGCCAGCCGGCGAGCTCAGCGATCTCGGTCGCAAGGTCGCGAGGGGCCACGAACGTGGCGCGGCCGCGGACCAGGACGAGGCGGTCGGCGATGGCATTGGCGTCTCCCCCCGACGCGACCGGCTTGGCAGCAGCCCGCCACCGCGCGGCCAGCGGCTCGGGTGCCGGCAGCCGCGCCAGCACGCGGACGAGCAGTCGCTCTTTGTCGTCCGTCCACGGGCCAGCACCCGCCAGCGACGCGCGATCGCCTGCGGCGATCTCCTTCATCGTCAGGAAGGCCTCAAGGCTTTCGGGGGCCCCGACGTCGTCCGCGGCAGTGGCCACGGCACCGGCGACAGCCAGACACCACACCAGCGAAACGAGAGGGCGACGGCCCGCGATGACCCCGAGCAGCGTCGCCCCGACGACCGCCGCCACGGTGGCGGCCACGACGAGCGTCACGCCGCCGGGCCCCGCGAGCCCGCTCCGCGGCGGTGCGACGGCGGGCTTCCACGAAGGCTCCACGGTCATGATCACGGGCGCCACCCGGATGGCGTCGGCGGCGTTGTAGGCGAAGTTCTTGAAGAAGTAGCCGGTCACCTCGATCGGCTCGTCGATCTCCATCCCGGTTGGCATCCCCTCCGGCAACGACAGGCACTGGATCACGACGGGCGTCGGCGGACCGCCGGCGGGCTCCATCCAGCACTGCCAGTACTGGTCAACGCCGTAGTCGTTTCGCGGCGCCGCGAGCCGCTCGGCCCGATGGAGCGTGCCCTTGATCCGCACGAGGCGGCCCCGAAAGGATCGCGGCTGCCCGAAGAGCTCGCGAAAGGTCACGTCGCGGGGGCGAGCCCGCTCGAGTCCGCCTCGGCCTCCTTCGCGGAGCGTCGTCCACACTTCGAACCAGGCGTCGTTGTCGGCGTCGCGAAACGTCGTCGCGTCGCGGACGCGGGCAAGCGACGTCAGCGAGGCAGCGACGTCGGCGTCTGGCGTTGCATCGAGCGGTTCTGGTTCCCGTTCGATCAGCACCTCGTCGCCGCGGGGTGCCGGGCCAACCAGCGCCTCGAGCCGCGTATCGACCTGCGGCGGCGCCGCAGGGCCGCGCCGGGGGAACCAGCTCCGCTCCACCCAGCCGAGCAGCGCCAGCAGGAGCATGCCTGCCGGCATCACGATCCAGAACAGCCGCCGCCGCTCGCCAGGGGCGAGGAAGTTGCGCGGGCCGGCATGATCGGCTTCCAAACCCCGGCCCCGCCGCGCGGCACTGTCGTCGCGGCGTCCGCCCGAGGCGTTCACGGCGCGGAGTGCTCCTGCGTCTCACCATCGGCAGCGGCCGCCTTCTGCCGCCGCATCTCTCGCCAGACGTAGGCGCCGAAGGAGCCCACGAGCGTGAAGGGCATCGCGAGCATGAGGAGGATGCTGTAGAAGTAGCCCCGCGCGACGTTGAGCCCTTCGGGATCGGACGTGTTCACCGCGTCCTTGCAGTTCGGGCAGCCAAGAGCTTCCGCACCGGCCACGACCGCCATGACCGCCGCGATCAGCAGCAGCGGAACGAACTGACGGAAGGCAGCATTCAGAGATCGCATGGTTCGTACCTCAACACCATTGTAGGCAGGCCGTCAGGGGCCGGGAAACCAGTGGTAGAGCATGAGGTAGATCACCACGCCGGTCACCGACACATAGAGCCAGATCGGCAGCGTGATCCGGCCCAGGCGGCGGTGCGACTCCCACCGCCCCTTCCAGGCCAGGAAGAACATCCGCAGGGCCAGCACCGGCACCGCCACGGCGAGGAGGATGTGCGAGATCAGGATCGCAAAGTAGACCGGGCGGACCATCCCCTCACCGCGAAATGGCACATGCCCGACCAGGTAGTGGTACGTGAGGTAGCAGGCCAGAAACACGGCCGAGGTGACGAAGGCCGCGGCCATCGCGGCCCGGTGGCCCCGGACGTTACCCCGTTTGATGTACCTCCAGCCGACCACGAGCAGCACCGTGGCCAGCGTGTTGAGCAAGGCGTTAATGGTGGCAAGCGGATGCACGCCTGCGACGGCGGTGGCGTCGGCGATGAGGGCGATCATGGAACGATTCCCGCGTCGGACGCGGAGGTCTTCTCGGCCAGGACCTCGCGAATCAACCTCTTGAGCAGGTCCACGCGATCCTGCTGGAGCAGGTGATAGCCGCCCCGCATCCGCCCCTGGCGATCGAAGACAACGCCACGCTCCGAATGCACGCCGAGTTCCACCGGTAGCCGAAACACCTTTTGGCCCACCTGCTCGATGAGCTTCAGGTCACCGGTGAGGAACTTCCACCGCTTTGGATCGGCATCGAACCTGGCCGCATACGACGCCAGCGTCTCGGGCGTGTCGTTGGCGGGGTCGCAGGTCAGGCTCACCACCAGGAAGTCTGGGTCGTCGATCTCGCGCAGGATTTCGGCGATCGCCTGGTTCTCCCGGAAGCACGGGCCTGGACAGTTGGCGAAGAAGATGGCCCCCATCCAGACGCGGCCCTTCAGCGACTCCGACGAGAACTCGGCTCCGGTCTGGTCGCGAAGCGTGAAGGGCACGTCGGCGAGGTTCGGGGCGTCGGCGGCTGTCTCGTCCACGGTGCCAGCCACCGGCGCGGGACGGGACGAATCGACCACGGGGGCCACGGAAGACTTCGAGCAGCCGACCACGATGGTCAGCATCAGGCTGAGCAACGTGCTCCATGCCACCTTGGCCAACGCGGCCAACGCGCCAAAGCCGGCTGCGGGATGGCATGAGTTGGCTCGCGCGGGCAGGATAGCCCCAGGCTCGCCATCCTCACGCCAGTCCCTCCGCCTCCGCTGGTGGTTGCTCATGAAGGACTCGTTCGCTGTTCCAGGGCGGTGCGAAACACGTGGTTCAGTGGGCCTGGACCGCAAACGGGCCCTCGGTCGAGGCCTTCTCGAGCACCTTCAGATCAGCGCCACGGGCCATGTGGAGGGCCCGCTCCTGCGACACCATGCGGTTTCGCATGCCCACGTCGGGAATCAGCATGATCGCGAGAAACAGCGCCATCATCGCGGCGGGGATGGTGAGCACGTACTTCCAGTTCGCTTCCCACCAAACGTGCATGAAGAACAGGATCACGAGCATCGCCTTCGTGCATGAGACGGCCATCATGAACGTCCAGCCGACCTGCGGCTGATCCCGCCACGGCCACGCGGGCGAGTAGGTGAAGAACGACATCGTCGTCAGGCCGCAGAGGGCCAAAAACACGAGCAGGTATTTGCCGAGCCCGCCATGCGCGTGGTGGTCGCCGTGCTCAGACTCGATCGAGTGCTGCAGCGTCTCGTCGGCCGATTCGCCGGAGCGGGTGACGGGGCCGTGGGAGTGGGTGCCGTGATCGGACATGGTTGGGCCTTCAGAACAGGTACATGAGCGGAAACAGGAAGATCCACACGAGATCGACGAAGTGCCAGTAAAGGCCGATGTTCTCGATCGCCCCGACCCGCTTTGCGTTGAGCGTCCAGGTGCACATGATCCCGAACACGAGCAGGCCGACAGCAACGTGGATCGCGTGGAAGCCGGTGAGCAGGAAGTAGGTGCTGGCCCACATGTTGCCGCCGGGGATCACCGTGGGGAGCCTCAGCCAACGGAAGGCGTCGTTGAGCCCATGGGCCCCGTGGCCGCCTCCGTGGTCGGCCCCTTCCGCCGGCAGCGGCATCACCTGATCCGCGACGACCGCCATGTCGAATGCCTGCTGGTCGGCGCTCATCACAATCTTCTGAATCTGCTGCAGGCGGGTGCGGGCCGTCTGCTGGTCGGCGGAGAGGCGGTCGGCGGGCGCCGCGTCGAGCCGCTGCAAGAGATCGACCGTGTCGCCCGACTTGGCCTCGGCGTCGGCCGGATCACGGAGGGCGCTCGGCACCTGCCCCACGGGCGTCTTTCGTAGTTCATCGAGGCGCGCCCGGACAGCTGAGCCGTAGTAGAGGTCGGGCCGCTCGTAGATCCGGCTGTGCGGCATCGCGGGGTAGATGCCGTGGGAGAACTTCGCGGAGTACTCGTAGCCCTTCACGCCAAGGAAGAGCGTCCCGAGCAGGAGGGTGAGCAGCATCCAGATCTTCGCCAGGCTCGCCTTGTTGGCGCGGGCGGCCTCGAGTGCCAGCACCACGGTGACGCTGGAGCAGATCAGCACAAACGTGTTGAACGCGCCGATCGGCTCGGAGAGGTGCACGTGGTGCGGCTTCGGCCAGATCGGGGCACCGAAGCGGAGCACCACGTAACTGCCGAGCAGCGCCGCGAAGAACATGATCTCCGTCGAGAGGAAGAGCCACATGATCAGCTTGCCGCGGGAGAGCGGCAGGCCGGGCTGATACTGGAGCGTGACGTGGCCGTGATGGCCGTCATCACCGGCATGGCCATCATCGTGACCCGGAGAGATCGAGGCGGCGTGAGCGTGCATGTCGTTGCTTGGGATTCGAGAGGATCAGACCGGCCTGCCAAACGCGACCGCCGCAGTGAGCAGGCCGAGCAGGGAGCCAAGGGACGTGAACAAGAGAACGCGGGCGGAGGCGTCGTCGCGGCGAACTGCGAACCGGATCGACGCCACTACATAGACGATCGAGGCCACGGCTGCCGCGAGAAACAGGCGGATGCTGCCGGAGGGCACCGCGAGCACGAGGCTGGCGGGCACCATGGCGAGCGCCGCGGTGAGCGACTGGCCCGCCGCACGGAGGCCGGAGGGATCAACGACCGTAAGCATCTTCAGTCCCGCCGCGTCGTACTGGTGGCGATAGAGCCAGGCGATCGCCATGAAGTGGGGAAACTGCCAGAGGTAGAGGACCGTCGCCAGGGCCGCCGCGGCCAGCCCGCCCCGGGCATCGCCAGCGGCGAGCCGCTCGGGCCCACCGGCGGCGAGCCAGCCAATGGCCACGGGAAGGGCCCCAGCCACGGCGCCAACGGCGGTGTTAAGCGGCGTCGTCAACTTGAGCGGCGTGTAGAGCAGCACATAGAGCAGCCAGGTGGCGACAGCGGCGGCGGTCGGCTGCCAGCCACTCGACGCCCACACGAAAGCCACACCCACGATGAGCGTCGCAGCCGTGAGCCACCAGGCGTCGCGGATCCCGAGCCGACCCGCCGCGAGCGGTCGGTTGGCAGTGCGCTGCATCAGGCGGTCGGTCTCGCGCTCGAGAATCTGATTGGCGATGCTGGAACTCGCCGCCACGAGCGCCGTGCCCACGAGCAGGAAGGCCACGGCGGCAGGATTCTCAGGTCGGCCTCCGGTCAGCCAGAGTGCGGTGACGACCGTCGCGAGCACCATCACGGCGATCCGTGGCCGGGTGAGCCGCGACAGTTCTGTGGCCCATGAGGCGGCGTGCGTCACCGGCGGCGCGGCATCGGCGACACGCCCAGCGAACGGCGGCGACACGGCAACAGCGTCAGTGAAGGTCGGCGACGTCATGCGAAGGCCCTTTCAGACGCGCGCCCCTCGCGGACGCCGGCGGCACGGCCGATCGCCCCGGCCTCGATCGCAAGCACGACCGACGCGCCGAGGATCAGCATGCCGAGGACGACGTGCCCGGTGACGACCAGCGCGTTGCCCACGCTGCGGGCCCGCAGCGGTTCGGCCAACTGCCACCCCTCCGGCAGGATGCTCGAAGGCACGCCCCAGTTGGCGACCCAGGCGCCGCAGCCGAGCAGAAACTGCACGATCACAAAGGCGACGATTCCCTTCGACCACCGCCGCGCGGCGGTCGAGCCGTCCTCACCGAGGACGACCGCACTGACGACCGAAAGCACCGTGACGGCGACGGCGCCGAGGATGTGCAGAGCGACGAGCCCACGGAAGGTCGCCGGATCGACCGTCGCGTCGAGGTGCCGCAACTGGGCGCCGGCCACAAGCTGCAGGTAGGCCGCGACGAGCAGCGCGACGGGCAGTCTGGTGGCACCTCCGGCGACGACCTCCGCCGACCGCCTCGAGAGCGTGGCGATGGCGACGGCGACGGCAAAGAACAGCGGCCCGGTGCAGGCGTGGACCTTGGCGACGGTCTTGTCGTCGAGCAGCACCCGCGCGCCACCGAGCACCCCTTGGATCACGACGAGCGCGACCGCGGCCACGGCGAGCCAGCGAACAGCCGGCCGGACGCTCGACCGCCACGCCACGGCGGCGAGGCAGAGCGTCACCATGCCCGTCACTGCGCCGAGCAGCCGGTGCCCGTGCTCGAGAAACAGATCCCACGGGCCGTGAAACCACTCGTCCCAGGGAAACAGGAACATGTTGTGGCCGTAGGTCGCCGGCCAGTCAGGCACGGCCATCGCCGCTTCGTACGTGGTCACGAGCGCCCCGAACGACAGCAGCATCGCCGTCACACCCACCAGCAGGCAGGCGACGATGTGCGTCCAGTTGTAGGCGGAAATTCTCATGATTGCGACCGACACGGACCCAAACTGAGGCAGGCGAAGGGACTGGCGGAAGTTCGACGAGCGTTGGAGATTTCGCTCGCCGCAGTTCTGCCCCTTCGGTCCGGGTAGTGCGAAATATCCCCGCGAGGAGAACTCCGCCATCCCGAAGCCGTCTTTGGCTCACTGACCGTTGCGGGCTCCTCTCAGTGTGCCGCCGCCGCCGCCGCGGCGGCAGCATTTGGCGGATCGGTCTGCATGAGGTGATCCTTCTCAACGCCCGGCACCGAGTACTCGTAGGGCCCGCGGTGCACGATCGGCTGGTAGTCGAAGTTGCCGTGGCCCGGCGGGCTCGGCGCGGTCCACTCCAGCGTGTTGGCGTTCCACGGGTTTCTGCCGGCGAGCGGGCCCCAGAACATGCTGTAGATGAAGTTGGCCGCGAAGATCACCTGCGTGGCCACCATGCCGATGGCGCAGTAGGTCATGAAGGCGTTCATCGGCTGGAGGTGATGGAACGTCTCGTAGTGGTAGGCGTCGGCGAGCCGCCGCGGAAAGCCGACCGCCCCAAGGATGTGCATCGTGAAGAACGTGCCGTTCAAGAAGATGAACGTGAGGAAGAAGTGCACCTTCCCCCAGAACTCGTTCATGGTGCGGCCGAACATCTTCGGGAACCAGAAGTAGATCGCCGCCCAGACACCCATCGCCGTGCCAGCGAAGAGGACGTAGTGGAAGTGGGCCACGATGAAGTAGGTGTCGTGAATGAAGATGTCGACCGGCGTGGCGGCCATGAAGATGCCGGAGAGGCCGCCGATGATGAACATCGACACGAACGAGAGGGCGAAGAGCATCGAGGTGGTGAACTGGATCTTGCCGCCCCACAGCGTGCCGAGCCAGTTGAAGGTCTTCACAGCGCTGGGCAGGGCGATCATCATCGTTGACACCATGAAAGTGATGCCGAGCGCCGGGTTCATGCCCGACATGAACATGTGGTGGCCCCAGACGATGAAGCCGAGGCCCGCGATGCCGGCGATCGAATAGACCATCGGCCGGTAGCCGAACAGCGGCTTGCGGGCGAAGACGGTAAGAATGTCGCTCACCATGCCCATCGCCGGGAGGATCATGATGTAGACGGCCGGATGGCTGTAGAACCAGAAGAGATGCTGCCAGAGGAGCGGTTGGCCGCCGCCGGCACCCGCGATCGCGTTGTTGACGACGTTGCCTTCCGGCGAGAAGAAGCCCGTGCCGAGCATCCGGTCGGAGAGTTGCATGAACCCGGCGGCCGTGAGCACCGGCAGGGCGAAGGCCTGGAGGATGGCGGTGATGAACATCGCCCAGATCGTCATCGGGAGGCGAAACATCGTCATGCCGGGTGCCCGCATGAGGATGATGGTCGTCATGTAGTTGACGCTTCCGAGCATGCTGGAGACGCCGACCATCGTGAGGCCGAGTAGCCACATCGTCTGCCCCATGCCGCTGGCCGGCGACGAGGCGGGGTTCGTCGAGAGCGTGGGGTAACTCGTCCAGCCGCCCGAAGCCGCACCTCCTTCGACGAAGAAGCTTGCTCCGAAGAAGAAAAAGGCGGGCCACATGAACCAGTACGACAGCATGTTGAGCGTCGGAAACGCCATGTCATCGGCGCCGATCATCAGCGGGATGAGGAAGTTGCCGAACGCACCCGCGAGGATCGGGATGATCACGAGGAAGATCATCACCGAGGCATGCATGGTAAAGAGCATGGTGTAGAACTCGGGCGACATCTGGCCACCCTCCTGCGCGAAGAGCTTGCCGATCACCGGCACGTCGGACCACGGCCATGCCACCTGCCAACGGACGGCGAGGGCGAGCAGGCCGCCGATCAGAAACCAGAGCAGCGTCGAAAACAGGAACTGCAGCCCGATGACCTTGTGGTCCTTCGAGAACACATAGGTCGAGAGGAAGTGCGACAGCCCCGCCTTCGGCGCATGGCCGTGGGCGTGTCCAACGACGGTGCCGTGCTCGACGGCGGGCGTTGCGGTGACGGGGGGCGGGGTCATCAGGATTCCTCCGGAAACAAAAGGGATTCCACTCGGCGATTGGTCATTCGGCGGCGGCCACGTCGGCAGCCTCCGGCGGGGGCTGCGTGGCACCCTGCTCGGCATACTTCCGTTCGAGCCATGCATCGAAGGCGGCTCGCGGCTCGAACGTGACGCGGCCCTTCATCTTATAGTGGCCCCAGCCGCAGAGTTCGGCGCAGACGATGTCGAACTCGCCAGCCTCGCGGGCCTTGAACCAGACGGGGATCTTCATGCCCGGCACGGCGTCCTGCTTGATGCGGACGTTCGGCAGGAAAAATGAGTGGAGCACGTCCATGCTCTTGAGTTGAACCAGCACATCTTCGTCGATGGGGAGGTGCAGGTCGTTGACAAGAAACAGGTCGTCGGCTGTGCCGAGCGTGCCGTCGCGGCCCGGATACCGCAGCCGCCACTCGAACTGCCGTCCCACAACCTCCACCGTCGGAGACATCGCGGGCCGCCGCATCTTCACGTCGGCCCAGGCGTTCATCTGGTAGATGGCGAGAAACAGGAGCGTGGCCGCGGGAATGATCGTCCAGACCACTTCGAGCGTGTGGCTGCCCTGGATGTAGGTCGCCTCGCCCTTCTGCTTTGCCGCGTCGTACTTCCACATGAACCAGAACAGCAGCACTTCCGTGACCACGAACACAACGCCCGTCAACGCGAGGATGAAGTAGAAGAGCGAGTCGATGCTCGCCCCATGCTCCGACACGTCTTTCGGCAGCCAGTAGTCGTAGGCGGGAGCGATGGCGAACGTCGCCACACCCAGCACCGGGACGGCGAGAAAAAGCAGGGACCAGAAGATTCCGGCGAGTCGCTTGCCCACGTCGATGAACTCCCTCGTCGATTGACCGTTCGTGCCGCTCTAGAGCCGATCCTTCGCCACCATCGGGCGATCAGCCCCAAGTTCGCCATCGAACTCATAGGGCAGCGACCGGATGTAGTTGACGATGTGCCAGATTTCCGCGTCGGCGACACTCCCCTTGCCACCAGGGCCCGAGGGGCCGACGCCAGGCATCGGTGCGCCGTTGATACCCGTGTAGAGCCGGCGGTAGAGATCGATCGGACGGCGACCGCCGCGGTACAGGCCAAGCCTCAGATTTCGCGGCGGGATGGGCCGCGGCCGGAGGGCGTCGCCCTCGATCACGTCAGTTGCTGCATGGAGCCACGCCGCCCGGCCGGCATCGTCCTGAGACGCACCAAGGCCGCCGGCAACCTCCTTGCCCCACTCGACGATCACCTTGTTCCAATCGTCGTAATCATTGGCCTGACCGTCGCCGAGCGCCGTCACGCCGTGACACTTCACGCAGCCACCATCGCCGTGGAAGAGCGCCCGGCCGCGGGCGACCGACTCGTGATTGGCAGGGTCGTCGCCGGGCTTCGTGAAATCCAAGGTGGTGGGCACCGCAGCGATTGGAATCCGGGCCTCCTCGGCCCCCTGCCACTTTTCGACGATCGGCGTGAGGATCTCGTCAACAAGAAACTCTTTCGTCGTCGGCATCGTGTCGTCGACGCCAAGTTCCTGCTCGGCGTAGGTGTAGAGCGCCAATTCCGTCTCGCCCCGCATCGACAGGTAGCGAACGTATTCCACCAGTGCGTCAACCTTCGCAGGGGGCAGGAGCGCGAACGATGGCATCGACGAGCCGGGCACGCCGTCGTGCAGAACGCGAGTGAGGTCGTCGCGAGCAGGCCGGGCATCCCGCCAGGTACTCTTGAACTTGTACTTCCCGGGACGATAGTCGCGGGGATACGGATTGAGAAACGCCGCGGTCGGCCCCATACCGTCGCCGCTGATGCCGTGGCAATGGGCACAGTGCTCGCGATAGAGGCCGTTCTTACGACCCACGATGTCGCTGCGGACCGGGCCGGCGGCAAGTTGAAGCTTCGCCAGATCGAGACCCGTTTCGGCGAGGGCCACAGGCGCGTCGGGCGTGCCGTACATCGCCTCCAGAATCGTGGCTACCTGCTTCTGCCGGTCGTTGGCCCACGACGACCAGGGCTTTTCCATCCCCGACTCCGGGGCCGCGGTCTTGGTGGCCTGCACCATGTTGAGCCGGAACGACGCGGGGGGCGTTTTGCCACACCCGACGGCGGTGGCGACGAAGGCCATGATGAAGGTGAATCGCATGGTGGATCGAGTCGCTGCGGACGACGTCTTCATGGGACTGGGGTTGCGTGTGGTGGACGGATGGTTGCTGATCACGTGCCGATCGATCCCGCCGGAACTTCGAGCGTGCCGAGGTCCTTGTTCTCGTCGGCCTGCAGCGTGATTACGAAACGGCCCTTGGGATTCCACTTGAGATCGGGTCGCTCGAGCACCACGCCGCCACCAGAACCGGTGGAACGGGAGTGCCAAACCTGAAACTCCAGCGGTTCGCCCGCGGGCAGGTCGGGGATCGCAAACGATCCGTCGGTGGCGGAGACGGCAACGTAACCGTCCTTGCGAAAGATCACGTACGACTTCATCCATGGATGGATGTTGCAGGTGGCGGTCTTCGGCGCGCCCATCTCCGTGTCGGGCTTGTAGGTGGTGCCCTGACCGGCGGGAATCAACTGGTTGAAGCTCGTGCCGTCGATGTTGGTGTTGTGCCCCACCGGATCGCTGTTTCGCACGTCGATCGGCTGGCCGACCCGGGCGGCGAACACCGGGGTGAGGAACTCGCAGTTCTTCTGGTCAAACACCTGCGGCGCATCGGGAACGGGATTCTTCACGCGGCTCGACTTCCGCACGAACACCACCACGTCGGCAAGCCCCTTGCTGGAGGCGTCCACCCGCAACGACTGGTCGAAGAGCTTTGCAGACTTGCCGCAGACTTCGGTGTCCTTATCGACGGCCAGTGCCTTCGGCTGTCCGGGGTCGCCAGTGAAGACGAAACGCCCCTTGAGCCCGGCCCAGCCGGTGCCTGTGGCGGCTGCCTCGCCCCCACTCACGGCTGCCGCCGTTGTCGACGCGAGCCCCTCGCGGATCGTCACCGCGGCCGCCGCGTCGGCGACGGGGCTCGATACCCGCCGCGGCCCGCAGCCGACCACGGTCGCGGCGACCATGCAGACACACAGGGCGAATGAGCGACTGGGCAACATCATGGACACTGAAACTCGCGTTGTGAGGATCACTTCTGGAAGACAGCTGGGGCGAGCAGGATCTCACCGAGGTCGGTGCCACCCGCGGCCACGGCCACCTTCTTGCGGCCCTTCGACGCCTTCTCGGCCTTTCCTCCGATCGTCATCTCGCCGAGGTAGCCTGCCTTCTCATGCCAGAACTGCAGTTCGACTTCGCCGACCGGCACGTCCTTGATCTCGAACGTGCCATCGGCCTTCGAGACGGCGCCATACGGATTCGGCCGGACCACGAGCCAACCCTTCATCCAAGGGTGGATGTTGCAGGTCACCTGGGCGGGAACGGCCTCGTCGCTGGTGAACTTGATCGCCGTCTCGCCTCCCGCTGGGATCAGGTTGTTGGACGGCGGGTTCTTCACCGTGGCGATGTTGCTGTTGTGGCCGACGGTGTCGGAGTTCTTCACCACGAGGTCCTGGCCCACCTGCACGAACGCGACGTGCGGGTCGAACCGGCAGTCCTTGTTGTCGAGCGTCACCTTTGCGGCGGCCGCCTTGGCGGCTTCGGGGTTGACCTTCACGTCCTTGTCGCGAACGAACACCACGACGTTGGCAATCCCCTTGTCGGCACCGACGACGAGTTCCTCGGCGAGCAGTTTGTGCTTTCCGCAGACCTCCGGATCCTTGTCGACCTTCAGCTCACCCGCCGACGGCGGGGCACCACCGAACACAAACTTGCCCTTGATCGTCCCCCACTCGTCGGCGGCCACGATGTCGCCGAGGAACAGCGTGGCGAGGATGACGGCGGCAATCGAAAGCGGGGGAAGGCGTGTCATCGAAGTGCTCCAGGAAAGTAGGGCGAGGTGCTGGCGGTGGGATCCGACGAAAGAAAGCTCTAGGGTCAGTTTAGTGAGGCGGCGGCGGACGGGGAGCGGGTGGATGAAAGTGGTGCCGATTCAGCCGCCGAAGCTGAACCCGACGCCGCCCGCGGTTGGCCGGCGGTGGGCTGCTCTGCTGCCGGCTGAGCCGACTGGCCGGCTGGCGCCGCCGGGGGCTGCTGCCGCAGGAACGCTTCGAGCGACATGTTTCGCTTGGCAAACGCGTCGAACTGCATGAGCAGGTCGGTGAGGGCATCCACCTGCTGCTCACTCGTGCCCTGGTAGAGGTCCTGACTCACGGGCTGGTTGTAGGGGATGTTCACCGGCATACCCGTGTACGGCAGGAACCGCTTCGGGTTGGCGATCCAGCCGTGGACGTAGTCGGGCCGCAGCCGCTCGTGCACCCGCTGCAACTGCGGCGCTAGCGCCTTCACGCTGCCCGCCGGCGCGTAGTCGCCCACGAGGTGGCACTTCACGCAATAGTTGTTGTTGGTCACGATCTTCAGGGCCCCGTCCAGATGACCCGGGTGCGCCTGCTCCGCCGCGGCGACCGATGACTCGTCGAGCCGCGGGTCGTAGACGTACGGGTATTCGGCACCGTCTACAGAAGCGAAGTAGTTGACGAGCGCCGCGGCCTTGGCGGAATCGAAGTTGAACTTAGGCATCCGCAGCACGGCCGGTGGGCGGATCGGATGGGGATTGAGCAGGAACTTGTGCAGCCACGCCGACTGCACCTTCTTGCCCTCGCCCACCAGCGGCGGCGGGAGCCAGCCCCAGGCGTCGTCGGGCTTCACGTTCGGGTTCACCTGCTTCTCGTCGGCGATCACCACGGGGAAGAGCAACTTGGCGAGGTCGCCGCCCCAGCCCGGGTAGTGGTGCCCCGCGGCGAGTGCATCCTGCGGAACGATCAGATTTTGGCCGCCCACGATCCGCGGCGCACCGTCCACGAGGGCGTCCTGCCAGAGCGCGAACGGACGATGCACCACCGACTCGGCGTCACCCTCCTCGATCGGCACACCGTCCTCGTCAACGAGCTGCGGCTTGCCCGTCTCTGGATCGAGCGTCGGCATCCCGACCAGGATCGCCTTTCGACGGCCCTGCCGGTCGGTGGTCAGCGAGACGGCGACCTGATCGGGGGTGAAGTGAGGAGACAGGAACGGATAGTCGGCGAAGGCCGGAGGCTCACCGAGCGACTCGGGCTTGTAGCGGATGTCCCAGCGATCCATGCGAAGCTGATGGCAGCCACCGCAGTTGTACTGCTCCGCCACCACCAGGCCGTCGAGGCGGGCCTGCTCCCGCGGGGCGGGTTGATGCACGTACTGCGGAGCCGGCGGCTCGGCGACCAGGCCGAGCACGAACGTCATCACCGCCTCTCGCTGGTCCTCGTTGAAGGGGAACTGCGGCATCCGGTACCGCTCATTGTAGGTTTTGTTCTCGGCCTTCTTGTAGTCGTAGCTCCGCGGCGCCCGGAGCTTCTGCCAGAGGAAGCCCTCCCGCTCGTGGCCGAGAAGTTTCTCGAGGAAGTAGCCGATGCTGGGATCGAGCGATTCGGGATCGACGTGGGCCTCGGTATGAGTCGCCTTGTAGGCGAGATCGGGTGCCAGCGACCCATCCTCCGCCGTCGGCTCGGCGCCGCCGTGCTGCCCGTGACCACCCGAGGCATGATGCCCGTGGCCGTGGCCGCCGGCCAACTGGCGCGTCACCAAGTGCGACACCTGCTCGAACGCGATCCGCGAGGGATCCTTGCGGCCCCAGTCGGCGAGCGCGGCACCTGCCGGCTTGCTGTCCTCGAAGCCGGGGATGTCGTGGCACGAGTAGCAGGCAAGCTTATTAATCGTCTTCTTGCCCACGTAGGTGAGCAGAAGGCGGTCGCGTTCGGCCCCGTCAAGGCCCACGAGCATCTGCTCGTCGCCCTGGATACCGGCCGCGTCGCTGACACCCGCGGCGAGCACCTGCTCGGCGCGAACCACCGTGAACCGCTCCTTGAGGTACATCAGCGCAAGTTCGTCGAGTGCCTTCCGCTCCTCTGCCGACAGTGAACCAGCCGACGCCATCGGGAAGGACGTCTCGCCGTCGAGCGTCTCCACCTGCCAGTCGGCGGCCGGCTTCCAGTCGCCGCCCGACCCCATCAGGTATTCGGTCGCGTCGGCGGCGGGATCGCTCACGCTGCCGTCGGCGAGCGTCACCGGCTCGAGCAAGACGTTCGGCATGATCGTCTTGGGGTGGTACCGCGACGGCTCGCGGAGCCAGCTGTAAAGCCACTGCTTGCCCTGCGGCAGCGAGGCCGCCTTGCCACCGATCCGCGACAGGTTGGGGCCGTGCATGCTCGTGGCCTCGGGGAAGTCGTCGTGCTGGTGGCAGGCGAGGCAGCCCCGGAGTTGGACGACCTTGCGGCCCCGCGCGGCGTCGGCCGTCGCGGTGACGCCGTCGAACGGCTTGACGTAGTCGAACGGGGCACTCGACGTGGTGAGGTAGTGCACCATGGAGCGGATCTCGAGCGGCTCGTACCGCTTCGACTCCTCGAGTTGCTTGCCCTCGAGGTGGCTCCAGAGTCCAAAGAACCGGGGCATCTTCGTCGAGGGGCGGAACTCCTGCGGATTTCTCAGCCACGAGTAGAGCCAGTCGAAGCCAACCTTGCTGGCGACGTGCCGCAGGCTCGGGCCGACTTTCGGTAGCGTGCCAGGTGTCTCGGGATCCTTGAGGACCGTGGCGAGTTGGTGCGAGCGACCGGAGAGCTTGGCATCGGCACCAGCGGCCGCGTCGCGATCGAGCGCCTCGCGGAGCCGCACCCGTGATTCATGGCTGTCGGGGCCCGAGCGAACGTCGGTCACCCAGCGGGCGACGGTCTCCCCCATGTCCTTGAGGCCGGGATCGGTGGCGAGGGCCTCGGCCACCTCGTGGTAGTTCGACTCGAGCCGCATGTCGGGGCCGATTCGCTTCTCGGGTCCGGCCCAGCCGTTGATCTCGTGGCATCCATAGCAGCCGTACTGCCTGATGAGGTGATAGCCCTCGACGAGCTTTGGCGCGGGTGGCTCGGGGAACTTCTCGCTCGGCTCGAGATCGACCACCTGGTGGTGGCACTTCAGGCAGCTCGACTCCTCGAACCGCTCAGGCAGCATCGGCTGGATCCAGTGGTGGTTGTTGAACCAGCCATGCTCATCGTGCCACTCGTGGGCCTGTTTGGGCGTGTTGGGCGTGTGCGAAGACCACTTGAAGCTCGTGGCGCTCCCCTGCCCCTGATGGCAGATCGTGCAGCCGAAGTTCTTCATGGGATGCGGGCTCGAATCGCCCACGAAGAGGTCGAGCCGCGGGTGGCTCGAATAAGGCTGCGGCACGCCGCGGCGCACCGTGAGCGAGAGGGGCTTGCCCCAGGCGGGCGTGTCGAGAAGCGACGTGACGGCCATCTTGCGAGCCAGCGTCTTGCCGCCGTCCACCGCCTCGATCACGTCGCCGGGCTGGAGGCCCGCGACCGCCGCCGGCGACTCGGGCACCACCACGCTGACGGTCGGATCATCGGAAGCAAACAGCCCGTGGGCCGCAAGCCGCAGGCCGTAGGAGGCTTCGAGCCCGTCGTTCCCGTCGCCGGCCGGCGCCTCCGGCTTCGCCGCAGGCGTCGCGAGCGCCACCGTCATGGTGGACGCCTCGGGATACCCGGGCTCGGTCGGCGCTCCAGCCATCGACTTGTCCATCCCGCGGTGGCAGGTCGTGCAACGGTCGAAGCGGGCGACGTCTCGGAAGTTGTTGTTGAGGGTGAGCTGCGGCAGCCAGATCTGATCGACCCTGATCGGGCTGTTGAAGGCTTCGAGCACCGGGAGTTCGAGCAGACTCTTTCCAGCATTCGGCTGCCGCATGGCGAGCGTCTTCTGGAGTTGCACAAGCTTGGCGCGATGGTCGGCCAAGGCCTTGGCCGCTTCATCCTCGCCCTTGGTCATCTGCCCCAGCAGAGCGTCGAGTTTCTTGCGGTGGGTGTTGGCATCCTGAAACGCCAGGCTCGCGGCAGCCACCTCCTGACGCTTGGAGTCGGCGAGCACGAGCAGCGAGGCCTGGCGATCGGCCGGGGCTTCTTCGGCCACGGCGAGCTCGTAGTCGGCGCGGTTCTTGTCGAGCTCGGCCCGCCGCAGTTTCAGCGCGCCGGCCAGGTTGTCTTCGCGAAACTTCGTTCGCTTGACGATGTCGCGAAGCCGGGCCAGGAGGTCGCCGCGAACCACCAGCCGCTGCTCCGGGTCCTGCTGGGACTTCAGCTGGTCGATGTCGAGTTCCGCCCGATCGGCTGCCTGGGCGTCCTCGGTCACCGTCCGGACCTGCGTGATGAACGCCTGGGCCACGTCGCCGTCAAGATCAGCTCGCCGCGCGTCGCCGAGGGCCGCCTCGAGTTCGTCTCGCCGGGCCTCGTAGGACTTGGAATCCTGCTCGTCAATCCGCGCCTGCGCGTTCCAGGTCTCGAGTTCGCGGAACTCGCGGGCGTACTGCTTCCACGGACGGTTGTGATCGCCCGTCAACACGAACACGGTCGCCGCCAGGAGCGCCACGGCGGTCGCCGCGAACACCACGTGCAGGAGTTTGAGGTTCCACCAGGTCTGTTCTGTTGCGGGCATAGGAGTATTCGTCGTCGAGGCGACCGTGCAGCGTGTTGGGCGATGAGCACCGTGCTGGCTGGCGCGATTGGCGCCGCCAGCCATCTTCAAAAGTTCAGCGAGATCTCGGGGATGCTGATGATGTATTTCAGGTTCAAGGTCCAGCGAAGGATCATTTTGATGGGCAGCGTGAGCATGAGCAGCATCAGGTTCGCCATCACCATGTAGCGGACGAACCCAAGTTTGGCGAAGAACCCGCGAAAGATCGTCACCGCCAGAAGCGGCGGTAGCAGGAGCAGGTAAGCGCCCATGACGAGCAACCCGGGAGCTTCCCGGAGAAGCACGTAGCCCGCCTGGACCAGCCCACTCGCGCCGGCCGGTGCCTTGGGCAGGGGCTGGTCGAGCAGGTTCACCCAGAACATCTGCGGCAGGTCAACGTTGTTGAGCACCTCGACCTTGTAGGGCGTCCAATACTCGAACGGCCCGAAAAAGTTCCAGTTGGGACCACGGAGGAACGTTCCCAGGATGATCAGCGTGATCCAGAGCACGAAGAAGCCGAACTGGTAGGTCAGATAGCTAAACTTTCGCTCTTCGATCGAGTAGTAGCCATTACCGTTCTTGTTGAAGTCGAGGTAGGGCATCGCCATCAGGCCGAAGACGACAAGGCTCGGCAGCACCACGCCCGCATACCAGGGGTCGAAGTAGACGAGCATCTCCTGAAGCCCGAGGAAGTACCACGGGGCCTTCGATGGGTTTGGCGTCTTCACGCTGCTGGCCGGTTCCTCGAGCGGCGCTGGCAGGAAGATCGCCCAAACCAGCAGGAACGCCATCACGGCCACCATGCAGATCAGTTCGGTGTAGACAAGGTCGGGCCAGACGAGCACCTTCTCGTCGTTCTCTTTCTCAACCGTCGGTAGGCCGCGGGCGATCCGGTCGTCGTTGACGACGGCCTGCTTGGTGGCGAGCCAGGTGAAGAAGGCGAGCAGGAAGACGAGGCCCACGATCGGCACGTTGTCGGGCTTCATCACAATCGCGGCAAAGTTCTCGTCGGCCATCGACAGGCCCATGAGCACGAGCATCGCATTGAGGATGCCCCAGGCCACCATCGGCTTGACGAAGAAACTGCGAAACACGAACAGCACCGTGAGCAGCGCGAACGTGCCGAGGGTGTAGAGCATGGGTCCGGAGAGACGATTGACGAGGCTGCGGACCGAGGCGGGCAGCGCCGGCACCATCCCGGGGGAGGCCGAGAGGGCGAGGCTCGCGAGCACCATCATCGCGATCGCCAGAGCCGTCCAGACCATTGCCCAGCCCAGCTGTCCCTTCTTCCGCCAGAGGATCAGCGCGGCGATCCCGTTCATGATCGCGATGCAGGAGTAGTAGCCGCCTAGAAAGCCGGCGACGTCCTGAAGGAAAAAGCCATTGGAATGCATGTCTGTGTCGTCACAGCGGCCCGCTGATGCCGCCGTCCTTTCGCACGCGCCAGAAGTGGATCGCCAGAAGCAGCGCCACCGCGAGCGGGATCGCGATGCAGTGGAGCACGTAGAACCGGTTGAGCGTTTCCTCGCCGACGAACCGGGCGCCGAGGAGGCCAAAGCGGGCGTCCGAGGCATCGGTGATCATGTCGATTCCGCCCACCGTGAGGAGTTGCTGCCCCGGGCCTTCGTAGCCGAGGAAGGGGGTGGCACGGGCCATGTTCGAACCCACCGTGATGGCCCAGATCGCCAGCTGGTCCCACGGCAGGAGGTAGCCGGTGAACGAGAGCAGGAGCGTGAGCAGCAGGAGGATCACGCCGATCACCCAGTTGAACTCGCGTGGCGGCTTGTAGCTTCCAGTGAGGAACACCCGGTACATGTGGAGCCAGGTGGTGATCACCATCGCGTGCGCCCCCCAGCGATGGAGTTCGCGAAGGATGCCGAGGCTCGTCACGTCGCGGAGGGCGAGGATGTCGTTGTAGGCCCATTCGAGCGTGGGCCGGTAGTAGAACATCAAGAGCACGCCCGTGACCGTCTCCACCAGAAACAGGAAGAAGGTCACACCGCCCATGCACCACGTGAACGACAGGGCGATGCCCTGCTTCTTGATCGAAACCGGGTGAAGGTGGAGGAAGAAGTTGGTGAGCATCACCACGATCCGGTTGCGCCGATCGAGCGGCATCGGATGGCGGAAGATGCTCTTCCAGATCTGAGAGTTGCGGATGGTCTCGCCGATGGCCATGGTCTGCTCGCGGTCCCTTCGTCAGACGGTCACGTATGAATCGGGGTCGGCCCACTGGCCGAGCTCTTCCTGGAACGTCTTGCTCTTGTCGATCTCGAGTTGCCCGTCGTCGGCGACGCGGATCGAATATCGCTCGAGCGGACGAGGCGCCGGCCCCTCGAAGTTGACGCCGTCCTTGTAGAAGCCGCTCCCGTGGCAGGGGCACTTGAACTTCTGCTCGGCCTCGAGCCAGCTGGGCGTGCAGCCAAGATGGGTGCAGACGGTTTTGAGGGCGTAGATCTGCTGCAGGCCCTGAAAGTCGCCGTTGACGACCCAGACGCCGTACTGCGGGACGTACTTCGTCTCCACCTTGCCCGATGGGAAGGCATCCTTGAAGCCGACCTTGAACTTGCTCGGCGGCTCAGCGAGCACGTTCGGAAACAGGAACCGAGCCAGGCCGAGCGAAAACAGGCCGCCGGTCACCGCGAGGGCGGAGAAGCCAACAGCCATCGCCGACCCTAGGGCGATCTGAAGGAAGCCACGGCGGTCTTCGGCGTCCTCTCCCTTCTTGGCGGGCTTCAGGGGCTTGGAAGGAAGCGTGGCCACCGTCCGCGACGGCGCGGCCTTCTCCTCAACAGGCTTCGCCTCGCGGGGCTTCGGTGCCGGACGCGATGGGGCGTCGGCCTTGCTCATCGGCCCCGGCTTCGCCCCGGCGCGGGCGGCGGCCAGAATGCTGGCGGTATCGCGTTGCACGCCGGTCTTCGCTGCCCCGGCGGCAGCGATGGGCTTCGCAGTTGGCTTGGCCGCAGCGGATTTGGCGGCGGGAGCAGTTGCCGGCTTGGCGGCGGGTTTGGCGGCCGGGGCCTCACCGGCCTCTTTTTTCGCCCTGGCCATGGCCATGATGTCTGCCACGCTCGGCCGGGCGCCGCCTGCGGCCGGCTTCAGCTTCCCGGCGGTCGCCTTTTCCGCGGTTTCCTCAGCGGCCGGTTGGGCGGCCTCCGGTTCCGCGGCCGGTGTTGGAGCCACAGACGCTGCCCCACCCTTGCCGTCCGACGACCGGGCAGCCGCGAGAATCTCAGCCACCGACATCTTCTTCTTGTCTGCCATAGGAGGCGCCTCGGCGCGGCACCGCCCTCGGTCAGCGGGGCCAAAACACCGCCGACGGGACGCGGGACCACGTAAAAAGCATGTTTCGGCCGCGTTTGCGCGAGTTCGTGAAGTTTTTCACGAACTCCATTTAACTGTATCGGCAGGCCCGGTACTGTCAACTTCGGCTTTCACCAAAGTACCCCCCTGAAAGTGCTGCTCTCTCGATTCGGCGGCGGCGAAAGCCCTCTCCAGTCCCCCTAGAAGTCCACACGGCCACCGACGCGGAGTGACCCGAGGGTTCGCACGGCCACTAAGTTCGGTACAACCACGCTCCCGCGCTGGACGAAAAAGTTCCGACCGCAACAGCCTGCCGCCCAAGGAGCCCGACCGTGCCCCCATCCCGCCGCGTTCTCGTTGTGGGCAGTGGCGGACGCGAACACGCGCTGGTCTGGAAACTCATCCAGGATGGGGCCGAAGTGCTGGTGGCGCCCGGGAACGCAGGCACGGCTTCGATCGCGGAAAATGTGCCCATCGCCGCCACGGATATTCCGGGGTTGCTCGACGTCGCCCGCCGCCGCGGCGTGGACCTCACCGTGGTCGGCCCAGAGGTGCCGCTCGTGGCGGGGATCGTTGATGAGTTCACCGCCGCCGGCCTGCGGATCTTCGGCCCCACGAAGCGGGCCGCCCAGATCGAGGGCAGCAAGTCGTTCTGCAAGCAGATCCTCCACCGTGGCGATGTGCCGACCGCCATGTTCCGGGAGTTTCGCACGCCCGCGCAGGCCCGGGAATACATCGAGGTCCGCGAGGACATCCCGGTGGTGGTGAAGGCCGACGGCCTCGCGGCAGGCAAGGGCGTGTTCGTGTGCGACGACCGCGCCGCCGCTCTCGCGGCCATCGAAGCCTTGGCAGCCGATCCGCTCCTGGCCGCCGCGTCGGGCAACATCCTCATCGAGGAGCGGCTCGATGGCATCGAGGTGAGCGTGCTGGCGATCACCGACGGCCGCACGATCGTCACGCTCCCACCGCTTCAGGACCACAAGGCCGCGCACGACGACGACGCGGGCCCGAACACCGGCGGCATGGGAGCCTACTGCCCCACGCCGTTTGTCGACGAGCCGCTCCTCGCCGAGATCGAGGCGCGGATTCTTGTGCCCACCGTGCACGCGATGCGGCGGGCGAAGGTGCCCTTCCAGGGAGTTCTCTATGCGGGGCTGATGCTCACCGCGCAGGGCCCGAAGGTGCTTGAGTTCAACGCCCGGTTTGGCGACCCCGAATGCGAACCGCTGCTCCTGCGAATGGAATCGAGCCTGCTCGAACTTCTCGACGCCACGGTCGATCGCACGCTCGAAACCTGCCAGCCCCCGCGATGGCGTGACGGGGCGGCGGTGAGCGTGGTGATGGCGAGCGAGGGCTACCCTGGCCCCGTCTCCAAGGGCCAGCCGATCCGCGGGCTCGAGGCCGCGGGCCGTCTTCCCAACGTGCAGGTGTTTCATGCGGCCACGCGCCTGGCAGACGGCGCGGTCGTCGCCGATGGTGGTCGCGTGCTTGCCGTGACGGCCCTCGGCTCGTCGCTCGCTCGAGCCAAACTCCAGGCCTACACCGCTGTCAAAGAGATTCGCTGGGCCGGCGCCTGGTGCCGCAAGGACATCAGCGACAAGGGCCTGCGGCGTGAACGAGAACTCCTCGCGGCCGAAGTCGCGAGCGAGGAGCCGGCGGCCTCATGAAGCTCCGCGTTGGCATCGTCGGGCTGGGTGATCAGTGGGAGGGCCGCCACCTTCCCGCCCTGAGGATGCTGGCCGACCGGTTCGAGGTACGGGGCGTCTGCGAGCAGGTGTCGCATCGCGCGGAGCGGGCCGCGAAAGAACTCGCCTCCGCCGCCGTCGATGGCTTTCGGGCACTCGCCGCCCGCGACGACATCGACGCGATCCTGTTCCTCGCCGACCAGTGGTTTGGCGCCACGCCGATCCTCGCCGCCTGCGACCACGGCAAGGCGGTCTACTCGGCGATCTCGTTCCCGCTCGACCCCGCCGAGGCCGAGGTGCTCGGGCGGCGCGTCGAGGAGTCGGGCATCGCCTTCATGGCTGAACTGCCGCGGCGGCATGCCGCCGCCACGGTGCGGCTCAAGGAACTCATCGCCACCCGGCTCGGATCTCCGCGGATGCTCTTCTGCCACCGCCGCGTGCCACTCTCGGCGGCCTCCGGCCCCGCCCCGGCGAGAGACCGCGCCAGCGAGGCCCGGCATCTGATGGAACTCGTCGACTGGTGCAACTACGTGGCCGGCGTCGCACCCACGAGCGTGGTCGCCGTGCGGCACGCGGAGACGGTTGGCGCCGAGGCCGACGACTACCGGATGATGAGCCTCGACTTCTCGGCCACCGGCCGGACCGGCGACGGTCCTCTCGCCCAGATCAGCTGCGGCTACTACATGCCGCGGGCCTGGGAGGAGGCGGTCGGCTTTCGGCCGCCGCCGGGCCTGCAGGTGGTCTGCGAGCGCGGGATCGCCTTCGTGGATCTTCCGCAGACGCTCGTCTGGTTCGACGACGCGGGCCGCCACCAGGAGTCGCTGGAGAGCGAGCGGCCGGTGGGCGAGCGGATGCTCGGCCAGTTCCATCGGATGGTGACGAGCCTTGTCCGCCAGACGAGCGGCCTCGACGACACGCTCCTTGCGATGCGGATCGTGGAGGCCGCCGACAAGAGCGTCGCCGACGGCATCCGCGTGCGGCTGGGCTGAGCAGTGCCCCCGTCCGCCTAGAAAGCCGACCGGCCGTAAGGCCGCGGGCGTCCCCCACGCTGGGGCTCGTGTTCAAACCGACCGGCCGTAAGGCCGCGGGCTCCTGCCGATGCGCCGCTCGGGGATGCCCACGCCCCGTCGCCGGACGTTCACTCCGTCCATCCTGGCCTCCGCTCACTCGATGCTGCCTACGCTCCGGCATCCATGCCTCCGCCGACCAATCCGCCTGCGGCGGATCGGTGCCCGAGCAACGCCGGCTCCCGGGGCATGGGCATCCCCTCGCTTCATCACTTCATCGCTTCCCCGTAGCACAGGTTTTCAACCTGTGCCTGTCCGGTGCGTTCCCAGAGCAATCGCTTTTCAGCGATGAACGCCCGACGTTTCTAGGCTCACAAATACCCGCTGCCGCCCGCCTTACCCCAGCGCCGCCACGACGAGGTCGCCGACTTCCTTCGTGCCGTAGCCCATCTTGCCGGCGGCCTGGCTCTTCATCTTCGTGCCGGTGATGTGGGCGACAGCCTTCTCCACGCGGGCGCCCGACGTCGGGTGGCCGCTGTGCTCCAGCAGCATCGCCATCGCGTTGATCGCCGCCACGGGATTGATCACGTTTTGGCCTGTGTACTTGGGCGCGCTGCCGCCCATCGGCTCAAACATGCTCACGCCGCCCGAGTCGGGATTGAGGTTGGCGCCAGCCGCCACGCCCATCCCGCCCTGCAGGATGCCGCCCAGATCGG
>CAMBSN010000019.1 GCA_945870505.1 Candidatus Kuenenia stuttgartensis
GCCCGCAACGAGTTCTTTCGCCGGCTATCGAAGTACAAGCCGGTCGATTCCGGAGGCAAGGTGATGAACACGCTTGGCCACCGCGTGGCCGACAAGCGGGCGTTTCTCGCCGACTGCCGGTTCACGATCGCCTTCGAAAATGAGTCGCACCCGGGCTACACGACGGAGAAGATCGTCGAACCGATGCTCGTCAACTCGATCCCGATCTACTGGGGCGACCCGCTCATCGGTCGCGACTTCGACACGCGGAGCTTTCTCTCCGCCCACGATTGCTCGTCGCGAGCGATATCGGCCCTCCTCGACGAACTCGTCGAGCGGGTGATCGAGGTCGATCGCAACCCGGACCTTCTGCGGGGCTTGCTCGCGCGGCCCTGGCTGCGGGACAACCGCGTGCCGCGGTGCGTGGACGAGGAGGCCATTCTTGATCACTTTCAGCGGATCTTTACGACCCCGGTCGAGCCGGTGGCACGGCGCGGAGGCGTGGGACGCGCGCTTGGGCTCGACCGGATTCCAGACTCGCTTCGTAGCATTCGCCACCGCGTGCAACGAAAATACCGCCAGTGGACGTCCAACGCGTCCTGACCGCCGCGCCCGAGGCCTTACGGCCTTCGGCTTATACGGACGGACACGCCCTGCCCGTAAAAGCCCAACGCCGTGAGGCGTGGGACGCGGCCAGGACAGACGCGGCATCTTCTCGACCGCGCCCGAGGCCTTACGGCCTTCGGCTTGTACGGACGGACACGCCCTGCCCGTGGCTTCACGATCTCGGTCTGTCCTGGCCGTCCACAACGTACTCGACGACCCGCTGCAAATCGCATTCTCTAAAGACGAGGCGCGTGCTGCCACCCCGCGACCAGCAGCGGCGGTGCGACAGGCCTGAGGTCGCAAGTGACCGCGTTGACCACACTTTGAGCTGCCTGAGAACGAGCTCCGGTTGCGTGTGTGTCGCCGTCACGACCACATGCACATGCTGGATGCGGCATTGGCAGGCGTGCATCACCCAACCACGTTGGCGACAGGTCATGTCGATCGTATGCCGTACGTGACCACGCTGGTCGGGCGACAGTGCCAGCGGGGGATTGGTCATCGTCCGCACGACCGCGGTGTGGAGAATCTGATCGGCTGGACGAAAATCGCCGCCGCGTTTCACCCAGCCGCGTGGATCCCCCGGAAGCCATGATCCGTGGGTTGTCCACGTCAGGAAGTACGCGATCGGGCCCGTGTCGCGAATGCGACCGATGTCAGCAGGCATTAAGAGAGTGTACAGATGAACAGTTCTGCTGTCGAGGGTCAGGATGGCGGCATCTTCTCGACCGCACCCGAGGCCTTACGGCCTTCGGCTTATACGGACGGACACCCCCTGCCCGTAAAAGCCCAACGCCGTAAGGCGTGGGATGCGGCCAGGACGGCGCCCAGATCCTTCCCAACGCCGTAAGGCGTGGGACGCGGCCAGGACGGCGCCCAGATCCTTCCCAACGCCGTAAGGCGTGGGGGGCGGCCAAAACAGAATCGGCATCCACTCGACCGCGCCCGAGGCCTTACGGCCTTCGGCTTGTACGGGCCGGGAATCATGCGGCCATTGCGGGGGCGGCCGGAGCATCGCATACACTTCTCGCATGACCGCTTCTGGATATGTCACCGACGTCGCGTACGTCCCGGGCTTCTACCCTCAGATGGCCCCGGTGACTCTGCGGCACGTGGCCGCGCTCAACGGCGTCTGCCCGCCCGGGACGTCCACGAGTTACCGTTACCTCGAGCTTGGCTGTGGCCTTGGCCGCTCCTTCACCACGCTTGCCGCGGCGAACCCGCGCGGCGAGTTCATCGGCGTCGATATCAACCCCGATCACACCGCGGCAGCTGCCCGCGACATCGCCGCCGGTAGCCTCGCCAACGCGCGGGTGATCACCAGCGACTTCGCGTCGCTGCCGGCCGACCTTGGGGAGTTTCAGTTCATCGCCCTCCACGGCGTGTTCAGTTGGGTAGGGCCCGAGGTGCGCGAGCAGATCCTCGAGGTGGCCCGCGGGCATCTCGCCCCTGGCGGCCTTCTGCTCGTGAGCTACAACGCCATGCCCGGCTGGGCTCACCTCCAGCCGATCCGAGGGATTCTCAGGCAGTACGCCGCGCTCCGGCAGGGCGACAGCACCCAGCGGGTCCGCGACGCGCTGGCGTATCTCGTGTTTCTCCGCGATCGCCAGGCGAAATACTTCCTCGACAACCCGCGGGCCTCGGCCTACCTCGACGCGCTCGTCACGCAGGACCTCCGCTACCTCGTGCACGAGTATCTCAACGAACACTGGACGAGCTTTTATTTTGCCGAGGTCGCGGAGATGTTCGGCAGCGCGGGGCTTACGTTTGTGGGAAGCCAGCCCGTGCACACGAACTTCTGGGATCTCTGCGTGCGGCCCGAGTTTCAGGAACTCTTCCGCACCACCCGCGACCGCCTGGTCACGGAGGCTCACAAGGATTTCTGTGCGAACACGGCCTTCCGCTGGGACATTTACGCAAAGTCGCCGCAACCGCTCGGTGGCCTGGAGGGTCGGCTCGCCACGACCGACGACCTCGAGTTTCGCGTTGCCCGTCCCGGCACCGCGCTCCCCTTTCAGTCAAACCTCGGCGTCGTGACGAGCACGGTAGACGGCCCGCTCTACCAGGGACTGCTCGACGCGCTGTCCGCGGGCAGTCTGCCGCTGTCGAAGATCGTCGCGGATGGGCGGTTCGCCGCCACCCCGCCCGCCGACCTGGCGCGGGCCGTCGATGCGGGTGTGGCCCTGGGCCTGCTGGACGTGTCGGCGGGGCACGTTCCCGCGCCGGGTGACATTGCAGACGGCGCGGTGGCGATCCCGAGCGGCTTCAATCGCGCAGTGGTTGAAGCCGACTCCCTTGGGGGCCGCGCGGTGGCGTTGGCAAGCGAGTTGACGGGAACCGGCTGCGTGATCGGGGATCTCGACGCGGCCATGCTGCACGAAGCGATGACGGGCGGCACGGCGGGCCTCGCCGACAGGCTTGCGTCGCGGCTGGCTGCAAGTGGGCGGGCGCTGCAGCGAGACGGCCAGCGGGTGGACGACTCCGCGGAGCAGCGAAAGCTCGTCGATGCGGCGTGTGAGGCGTTTTTGAAGACCACGCTCCCGCGGCTGGTGAACGTGGGCGCGGTCACACGCTCATTCCCCGCGTAGCGCAGGTTGTTAACCTGCGTGCGCTGACGTCGAGCGTTCGCTCGGCACAGGTTGAAAACCTGTGCTACTGGGGAGGCACGGTCGCGCTGCCTCACGTAGCGCAGGTTGTTAACCTGCGTGCGCTGGCGTCGGGCGTTCGCTCGGCACAGGTTGAAAACCTGTGCTACTGGGGAGGCACTATCGCGCTGGCTTACGTAGCGCAGGTTGTTAACCTGCGTCATGAGGCGCGGTCGGCTCGCTACCTGATCGGCACGAGCGGCGGCGCCGCCGGCTCGTAGGGCGTGTCAGTCGCTCCGGTCACCGGCACTACCGGTTGCTGGGGCACGGGCTGCGGAGCCGCGGGCGGCTGTGGGAGCGTCGGGAATCCGCCTACGGGCTGCAAGCCCGGCGGCGCAGGCGGCGGCACCGGCTGGGTGATCGCCGCGGGTGGCGCGGCCACCGACGGCGGCACGATCTGCGCAGCGGCCTGCGCCACCACCTGGCTGCGGGCGTTGAGGTCGTCGATCAGGAGCTTCACCTCCTCGTGATAGCCGAGCCCACGGGCGGCGAAGACGTCGGCCGGCGTCACGCCGAACCGGCCGTAGAGCATCGCGTTGGCGTTGTTGTCGACGGAGAGATCGGCGCCGTTGATCGACACGCCGAGGAACAACCCGCGGCTGCGGGCATACGAATAGATCTCCGCGCCGAGGCGGGCGTCGGTGCCGGCATTCGCCTGGCGGCCGATGGGGCCGAGGGCCACCGAGGCGTCGGCGCCGAGCGTCACCTTCTGGCCGTTGAGGATGCCGTTGAGGCTCCGCGGCGTGGCGAAGATCAGCACGATGTCGGCCGACTGCACGCCCGCCTGAAACCCGAGGCTGCCGCCACCCATCGTGACCATCACGGGCGGGCTCCAGGTGCGGTCGGGTCGGCGGACGAGGAGCACGCCCTTGCCGTAGTTGACGCCGAGGATGAAGCCTCCCTTGATCATGTCGGGGAAGATCGCCACGCCCTCGGCCTTGCCAAACATCGCCGGCGGGATTGATTCGATGGCCAGGCCGCTGAACTCGTCGAGCGTCTGCTTGGCGGAGTTGACGGTCTGAATCTCCGCCTGGCCGCCGGTCATCTGCATCTGGGCAGCAGCGGTGCCGGCAACGAACGCGAGGGCGGCGGCAACGGCCGCGCGATACGACGGGCAGAAAAGACGCATGGCGAATCCTTTCGCGGGGGCGTGACGGAACCCCGGAAATCGTATCGCAGGCCCGTTTCCGTGGGAAAGCCCAACGCCGTGAGGCGTGGGACGCGGCCAGGACCGAGGCTGCCTCATCTCGACTGCGCCCGAGGCCTTCCGGCCTTCGGCTTGCACGGGGGGCAAATGCCACAGGTTGGCAACCTGTGCTACGGGGGGGGCGGCACATGCCACAGGTTGGAAACCTGTGCTCCGGGCGGGCGGCTATCCCAGCCGGGCGTGGGCCTCGAGAAGCAGTTCCTCCGTCTCCTCCCAGCCGATGCAGGCGTCGGTCACCGACACGCCGTAGGCCAGCTTCGATCGGTCGGCCTGCACGGCCTGATTGCCGGGATGGAGGTTGCTTTCAAGCATGACTCCCACGATCGAACGGTCGCCCGCGGCTCGCTGGGCGAGCACGTCCCGCCACACGAGCGACTGCCGCGTGGGATCCTTGCCTGAGTTGGCGTGGCTGCAGTCGACGACGATCCGGGGCTGGAGCCCCGCCTTCTCCATCAGCGTGCGGGCCTCGGCCATCACCTCAGATGAGTAGTTGGATCCAGACCGTCCACCCCGCAGCATGAGCATGCCCCAGGGATTGCCGGAGGTCGATACCACGGCGATGCCCCCCGAGTCGTCGATCCCCAGGAAGCTGTGCGGTGCCTTGGCCGCGATCATGGCGTCGATCGCTGCCTGCAGGGAGCCGTCGGTGGAGTTCTTGAAGCCCACCGGCATCGACAGGCCGCTGGCCATCTGACGGTGGGTTGGGCTCTCGGTCGTGCGGGCCCCGATCGCCCCGAGGACGATCGTGTCGGCGATGTACTGCGGCGTGATCGGCTCCAGAAACTCCGTCGCTGTTGGCAGGCCCAAGCGGGCGATCTCTATGAGAAGTTCCCGTGCCAGCCGCAGCCCCGTTGCCACGTCGAACGAGTCGTCGAGATGCGGGTCGTTGATCAGCCCCTTCCAGCCGACCGTCGTCCGCGGCTTCTCGAAGTAGACCCGCATGACCACCAGCAGACGGTTCGACACCCGCCCGGCGAGCGCGTGAAGCCGGGCGGCATACTCGCGGGCCGCGTCGGGGTCGTGGATCGAGCAGGGGCCAACCACCGCCAGCAGACGAGGATCGGCACCGGCAAGCACCCCCTCCACCGCCCGGCGGCCCTCCACGATCGTGCGGTGCGCCGCGGCATCCAGCGGCAGGAGGGCGCAGAGCCGCGCTGGTGGCACGAGCGGCTCGAGACTCCTGATCCGGAGGTTCGAAGTCGATGCGGCGGTGGCGTTTGTCGCGGGCATCCCATAACCATACACGACGATTCGCGGCGGGGTTTGACCGCGCTGGGCACCGCTGGTTCAATCCGGTTCCGGAACGGTCGCAGCGTAGTCCACCCCGGTGGACGGCGGCCGCAGGATGGCAACGCACCGGCGGACGGGAAGGAACTCGCACCGTGACGAAGCACGTGTTCGTGACTGGCGGCGTCGTCAGCTCGCTCGGCAAGGGGCTCACCAGCGCCTCGATCGCCATGCTCCTCGAATCCCGCGGCCTGCGGGTGAGGATGCAGAAGCTCGACCCCTACATCAACGTCGATCCGGGCACCATGAGCCCGTACCAGCACGGCGAGGTGTATGTCCTCGACGACGGCAGCGAGACCGACCTCGATCTCGGGCACTACGAGCGGTTCACCTCCACGCAACTCACCCGCGAGTGCAACTACACGACCGGCCAGATCTACCTCTCGGTGATCAACAAGGAGCGGCGAGGGGAGTTTCTCGGCAAGACGGTGCAGGTGATCCCCCACATCACCAACGAGATCAAGGAGGTGGTGAAGAACCTCGCCGCCCCCGACATCGACGTCGCCATCACCGAAATCGGCGGCACGGTGGGCGACATCGAGAGCCTCCCCTTCCTGGAAGCGATCCGGCAGATCCCGCTGGAGGTGGGCCGCGAGAACTGCGTCTTCATCCACCTCACGCTCGTGCCCTACCTCAAGGCGGCGGGCGAACTGAAGACGAAGCCCACGCAGCACTCAGTCGGCCTGCTGCGACAGATCGGCATCCAGCCCGACATTCTCGTCTGCCGCACCGAGCGGGCGATCGACGTGTCGGACCGCGAGAAGATCGCGTTGTTTTGCAACGTGCCGCTGGAGTGCGTGATCGAGGAGCGCGACAAAGACTTCTCGATCTACGAGGTGCCACTGTCGCTGCAATCGAACCGGATCGACGAGATCGTCCTCCGCCGCTTTGGAATGAAGGCCGCACCGGCCGACCTTGAGGAGTGGCACGACATCCTCCACCGGCTGCGGAACCCCGAGCATGAGGTGTCGATCGCGCTGGTCGGGAAGTACGCCGAGCATCGCGATGCCTACAAGAGCATCTACGAGGCCCTCGACCACGGCGGCATCGCCCAGAAGACGCAGGTGCGCGTGCAGCCGATCAAGAGCGAAGACATCGAGCGCGAGGGGGCCGAGCGGCTGCTCGCCGGCTTCGACGGCCTGATCGTGCCGGGTGGCTTCGGCGAGCGGGGCATCGAAGGAAAGGTGGAGGCGATCCGCTTCGCCCGGGAGCGAAAGCTCCCGTTCCTGGGCATCTGTCTCGGCATGCAGTGCGCCGTGATCGACGTGGCCCGCCACGCTGCCGGCCTCGAGGGGGCCCACTCGACCGAGTTCGCCCGCAACACGCCGCACCCGGTGATCTGCTTGATGGACGAGCAATACAAGGTGGTGGACAAGGGGGGCACGATGCGGCTCGGGGCCCGGCCCGCCGTGCTCGCCGAAGGCACGAAGTCGGCCGCCGCCTACGGCACGACGCAGATCTCCGAGCGTCACCGCCATCGCTATGAGTTCAACGCCAAGTATCGAGAGCAACTCGAACGGGCGGGCCTGGTGATCGCCGGCACGAGTCCGGACGGCTCGCTCGTGGAGATCGTGGAGATGACCGACCATCCGTGGTTCGTGGCCGTCCAGTTTCACCCTGAGTTCAAGAGCAAGCCGACGGCGGCCCACCCGCTGTTTTCCGGCCTTGTGGCCGCGGCGGTGGAGCGGCATGCCGGCAGCGCGTGGGTGGCTGAGGCCTGAAGAAGAAAGGAAGCCATATGAGCGACGAGATGAGCGAAGAAGCGGAGATCGCCGACGGTGGCAGCGGCGGGGCCATGGGGAAGATGCCACCGGCCACGTTCGAGTTCCTGATCCACACGCTCTTCACGCAGGCGCTGATGGCGTTTGGCCGGATTCCGAATCCGATCACGAACAAGGCGATGAAAAACATCCCTACCGCCAAGCACTTCATCGACACCCTCGACATGCTCGAGGAGAAGACGCGGGGCAACCTCGCCAGCGACGAGCGGAAACTCCTCGAGGAGATCCAGCACCAACTGCGGACGCTGTACGTGGAGGCCTGCTCATGATGTCGCTGCTCGCAAACATGGCTGGACTGCTGCTGCGGTTCATGAAAACGGTGACAGCCACCTTTTGTCTGGAGACCCCGGCTCTTGGCCGGGGCCGTGTCGCCTACGGCGACCGGCAAAAGGTGGCTGTCACCGTTTTCCTCGTCGCCCTCGTCTGCCTGCAGGCGGCGGCGACGGCGGAGGTCACGCTCGACCGCCACGACGATCGGATCGATGTCTCCGTCGATGGCAAGCCCTTCACGTCGTACATCCACGCCGGCCACCGCAAGCCGATTCTCTTTCCGGTGCACGGCCCGAGTGGCGTGCCGATGACCAGGTCGTGGCCGATCGTGGAGAGTGTCGCCGGCGAGGCCCACGACCATCCCCACCACGAATCGATCTGGTTCACCCACGGGATCGTCAACGGGATCGACTTCTGGACGTCGAGCCCCAAGGCGGGCAAGCCGGAGCGGGACGTGAACAATCGCATCGAGCAGGCCGAACTCGTACGGGCCGACGGTGGCGACGAGGGCGTGATCGAGACGCGAAACCGCTGGGTGAAGGCCGATGATGCGGTCGTCTGCACCGACACCCGAAGGCTTGTGTTTGGTGGCGATGCCACGACGCGAACGATCGACTATTCCATCACGGTCCGCGCCGATCACGGCCCGGTGACCTTCGGCGACACCAAGGAGGGGGCGATGGGCCTGCGGGTGCCTACGCAGCTGCAAATCAGGGACCTTGACGGCTCGCAGGGGGCCGCGGGCCACTGCATCAACTCCGAGGGCCAGTGCGACGTAGACGCCTGGGGCAAAGCTGCCCGCTGGGTGGGCTACTGGGGTCCGATCAACGGCAAGACCGTGGGCCTCGCCGTGCTCGACCATCCGGGCAACCTGCGGCACCCGACTCACTGGCACGCCCGCGACTATGGGCTGGTGGCGGCGAACCCCTTCGGACTTCACGATTTCACCGGGGCTGTCTTGGGGAGCGGCGACCACACGATCCCCGCCGGCGAATCGCTCACGTTCCGCTACCTGTTCGTGTTTCACGAGGGGGATTCCGAGGCCGCCGGCATCGAGGGCCTCTGGAAGCGGTGGGCAGCGTCGGGCGAGGCTGTGGCCGCCGATGGCGCGAAGGCCGCTCCATGACGGCCCCGGCGGCTCGAATCCTCGACGGCAGAGCGCTCGCGGGACGGGTCGAGACGTCGCTCCGTGAGGACGTCGAGACGTTTGCCAGCATGTTCGGCCGCAAGCCTCGCCTTGTGGTGGTCCTTGTCGGCGACATGGCCGCGAGCGCCTCATACGTGAAGAGCAAGGCGGCGGCCGCGGCCCGCGTGGGCATCGACGCAGCGGTGCTGCCGGTGGCGGCGACGGCGACAACCGCCGAACTCGTGGCCCTCGTGCAGGCGATCGCCCGCGACGAGCACGGGCATGCCGACGGAATCCTCGTGCAACTACCGCTGCCCGCGCACGTTGACACGGTGGCGGTGCTCGACGCCGTGCCGCCCGACCGCGATGTGGATGGCTTCCATCCGGAGAACGCAGGACTCCTCTCACAGGGGCGGCCGAGGTTTATCCCCTGCACGGCCGCGGGCGTTCAGCGGATGCTCATCAACGCGATGATCCCCACGGCGGGGAAGCACGTGGTGATCGTGGGTCGCAGCGACATCGTGGGCAAGCCGCTGGCACTCCTGCTCGCCCAGCGGCCGCCGCTCGGCTTCCCGAGTGACGGCACGGGTGGCTGCGATGCGACCGTGACGATCTGTCACAGCCGCTCAGGCGACATCGGCCACTTCACGCGGCAGGCCGACATCGTGGTGGCGGCGGTGGGCAAGCCGCGACTGATCACGGCCGACATGGTGCGGAAGGGAGCCACCGTGATCGACGTGGGGATCAACCGCGTCGACGGGAAACTGGTGGGCGACGTGGATTATGGCGCAGTGAGCGAGGTGGCCGGCTGGATCACGCCGGTGCCTGGGGGCGTCGGCCCGATGACGGTGGCCATGCTGATGGCCAACACGCTCCTCGCCGCCGAACTCCGCCTCGGAAGACGGTGAATCTAGGCGCTGTGGCGAGATTCTCCGGTTTTCGCTGGGAAAACCCGCCCTTGAACGCTGCCGCCGGGGTCACTACTTTCCCCACCCGCACAGCAGGTGCCGGCGGCTACGGTCCGCCCATCCTGCCACGCCACGCGCAGCCTCCGCCGCCGGATCGATCGGAGACTGTGATGGGGGCGTGCGACCGATCTGACCGATCACTTCCGGGGCCTACCCACCGCTCTTTTCGAGACGCCGGTTCATGAACTACTTCCTCAGGGCGCTTCGCGAGGCCTCCAAGAGTTGGCCGCTGCTTGCCGCGGCGCTGCTCTGCTCCGCCGGCGTGGCCGCCCTCTGGGGCGCCAATATCGCCGCCCTGTTCCCGATCATCGAGGTGACGCTCAAGGGCGATTCGCTCCAGTCGTGGAACGAACGGCGGATCGAGGACGCCAAGGGGCGAATCACGTCCGTGACCAAGCAGACCGCGGCCCTCGAAGCGTCGCTCGCCGATCCCGAGGTCGGCGTTGATCAGGCGAAGAAGAACCGCAACCTCCTCGACACCCTGAAACTCTCGAAGCGGGGTGACGAGGCGATCGTCTACTCGGGCGAGCGGCTCGCGCCGTGGCTCGACCGCTTCCTGCCGCGTGACCCCTTCAACACAGTGCTCCTCGTGGTGGTGTTCGTCGTCGTCAGTACGTTCGTGAAGCACGTGCTCCTGATGGGCTCGACGCTCCTCGTCAGCTGGGTGGCGATGACCATCAGCCGGAACATTCGGCTGAAGGTTTTCGACAAGGCGCTCGAACTCGACCGGGCGCAGTTCATGAAGTGGGGTTCGGCCGGCTTCATGGCTCAGGTGACGAGCACCTCCGACATGCTCGCCAGCGGCATCACGGCGGTCTATGGTGGCGCGATCACCGAGCCGCTCAAGATCGCTACCTGCCTCGGCTTCGCCTTTATGGTGTCATGGCGGCTCACGCTCGCCTGCCTGATGCTCGCCCCGCTCGTGGGCTTCCTGATGGTCTGGCTCAACCGCCAGATTCGCGGCGTGTCGAAGAACATCCTCGCCCGCTCCAAGGGCTTTCACCACGTGCTGCTCGAGGCGCTCAATAACGTGCTCACCGTGCAGGCCTACACGATGGAGGAGTTCGAGCGACAGCGGTTTCGCACCTGCACCGGCGACATGATGAAGACCGGCATGTGGCATTCCTTCTACCACGCGCTGGCCAACCCGATCACCGAGATCCTCGGCATCGGGATGGTGTGCACCTCGATCGCCGTCGGGGCCTGGCTCGTGATTCACCAGGAGACGCAGATCTTCGGCATCACGATGACCGACCAGCCGATGACGGTGCCGGGCATCATGATCTTCTTCGGCTTCTTGATCGGGGCCAGCGATCCGGTGCGAAAGCTCTCGGGCGTGATCACCGGCCTGAACATCGGGATGGTGGGTGCCCAGGGGCTCTATCCGCTGCTCGACACGCCGTCGAAGCTCGTCGAGGCGATTCATCCGAAGACCCTGCCCTCGCCCCATCGCGAGATCCGCCTCGATAAGGTGTCGTTCTCCTACGACGGCATCGACACCGTGCTCAAGGACGTTGACCTCACGATCCGCTTCGGCGAGCGAGTAGCGATTGTCGGCCCCAACGGCGGCGGCAAGAGCACGCTCGTGAACGTGATCTGCCGGTTCTACGACCCGAGCTCCGGCCGCGTGCTCCTCGACGATGTGCCTATCAAGGAACTCGCGCTGCACGACCTGCGGCGACGGATCGCGATGGTCACGCAGCAGACCGAACTCTTCAACGAGTCGATCCACTACAACATCCGCTATGGCCGCTGGGACGCCACCGAGGAAGAGATCGAGGAGGCTGCTCGAAAGGCCCACGCACACGAGTTCATCTCGGAGTTTCCCGAGGGCTACCGGACGATGGTCGGGCCCAACGGCTTCCGGCTCTCCGGCGGGCAGCGGCAACGAATCTCGCTGGCCCGGGCATTTCTGCGAAATGCAGAGATTCTCGTGCTCGACGAGGCCACCAGCCAGATCGACGTCGAGAGCGAGCGGTTGATCCACGAGGCCCTCGCGAGGTACGTCGAGAACCGGACCGTGATCATGATCACGCACCGGGCGAGCACCCTCGCCCTGGCCGACGCGATCATCGAGGTCGATCACGGCGTGGTCACGAAGCGGCCCGCTCGCCAGCAACAGGCGGCCTGAGTTGCCGTTCGTCCAAGCCCAACGCCGTGAGGCGTGGGGCGCACCGCCACGAGACGCCGCGTCGAGCATAAATCGCCCGCGGCCTGACGGCCGGTCGGCTTTTACGGGAGCCGTCCAAGCCCAACGCCGAGAGGCGTGGGGCATGCGTGATCTGTGCTACGTTCCGAGGCGGTCGTTCCAGCGGGCAGCGTCGCGGGGCTCGTATCGCTCCGGCTCGAAGCTGTCGCGGACGATCGCCCGCACGGTCCGCAGATCGACCGATCCCTCGCGGCCCGCCAGCTGCACGAGCAGGTTGCCGATCGCCGTGGCCTCGACCGGGCCCGCCACCACGGGCCGCGCGGTGGCGTCGGCGATCATCTGGCAGAGCAGGCGGTTCTTCACGCCGCCGCCCACCACATGCACGCGGGAGACACGGCGGCCGAGGAGCGTGTCGAGTTCGCCAAGCGTCCGCCGGACCGCTGCGGCCACGCTCTCCAGCGCCGCTCGCACCATGGCCCCGGTCGATTCGGGCACTGGCTCACCAGCGGCCCGCGCCAGGTTGCGGATCGCCTCGGGCATGTCGGCGGGGGCGACGAGTGACGGGTCGTTTGGATCAACGAGCGTAACCAGCGGCGCCGCCTCCGCCGCCAGGGACGTGAGCTGTTCCCACGTCCAATCCTTGCCGGCCCGCTGCCAGGCCGCCCGGCACTGCTGCACGAGCCAGAGTCCGCAGACGTTTTTGAGCAACCGGGTGGTGCCGCCTACACCGCCTTCGTTGGTGAAGTTGCGGGCGAGGCACTCGGGCGTGACAAGTGGCCGGTCGAGTTCGGCCCCGACAAGGGCCCAGGTACCGAGGCTCACATAGCACCAGTCGGGACGGCTACTCGGCGGCTCCGGGGCGGGCACCGCCGCCACGGCGCTGGCCGTGTCGTGCGTGCCCGGCAGGATCACGCGGACGCCGGCGAGCCCCGTCTCCGCGGCCACGTCGGCACGAAGAACACCCAGGTCAGCTCCGGGGTCGGCCAGCGGCCCAAACACCCGCCGCGGCAGGCCGAAACGATCGAGCATGGGAAACGCCCAGTCGCCCGTCTGAGGGTCGTAGCACTGGGTCGTGGAGGCGTTGGTCCGTTCGTTGGACCGCTCGCCGGCGAGAAGCCAGTGAAAGAGATCGGGGATCATGAGCATGCGGTCGGCCGCTGCCAGCACGCTCGAGTTCGAAGCCTTGAGGGCGAGGAACTGGTAGAGCGAGTTGATCTCCATGAACTGCAGGCCGGTGGCCGCGAAGATGTCGGCCCGCGGCACCACCTGCTCCGCGGCCGCGAGCATCCCGCGGGTGCGGGCGTCGCGGTAGCAGACAGGGTTGGCCAGCAGGGTGTCGTCAGGCCCAAGAAACGAGAAGTCGACGCCCCAGGTATCGACGCCGACGGTGGTGATTGACGTGCCGTGGCGGGTCGCCGCCGCCCGCAGGCCGCTGACAACTTCGTGCCAGAGGCGAGGCAGATCCCAGACGAGTTGGCCGGCCATGGCCACGGGGCCGTTCTCGAACCGGTGGAGTTCCTCCAACTCGAGGATCCTGCCGTCGAAGCTACCGGAGACGATACGGCCGCCGGAGGCCCCCAGATCGACCGCCAGAGCCACGTTGCGTGCCATGCGCACCTCTTCGCCTTGTGGATGCTTCACCGCTAAGGTGGCGATTGTGCCGTTTTGGAGAGGGTTGGCGAGGGGCCGCCGCGGAAGTCGGGAAACGCCGTCAAACCCTGCGGCTCGCACGGACTGAAACGCGATGCCGACCGCGCTGTTGGCCGATTCAAAAGATCGAAGTAAAATTCCTACAATAGTTGAGCAACAAGGTAAGGTATTGGCATGGTGCCGGCAGTCGTTGTTGACCAGCCCGAGGTTCGTCAGGCGACACCCCAGCTCCGCGAGGAGCTTGCGCGGGACAGCCGGTCGCTCGAGTCGGCGACGCCGCAGGAGATCATCCGCTGGGCCGTGGATCGCTTTGGCGGCAAGCTCACGATGGCCACGGCCTTCGGCCCCGAAGGGTGCCTGATTATCCACTGGCTCGCGACGATCTCGCCGTCGACGTACGTCTTCAACCTCGACACCGGCTACCAGTTCCCGGAGACGCTCGAGCTTCGCGACCGGATCGCCAAGCGGTATGGGATCGACGTGGTGCTCGAAAAGCCAGCGACCACCGTCGAGGAATACGAGCGCATGCACGGTGGGCCGATCCATCGCACGGAGCCCGACCGCTGCTGCGGCGATCGGAAACTCTCGATCGTCACCCGCGTGCTGGCGAACTACGACGCCTGGATGAGCGGGATCCGCCGCGACCAGAGCCCCGACCGTGCCGCCGCGCCGATCGTGGGCTGGGACCACAAGTTCGGCGTGGTGAAGGTGTCGCCGCTGGCGAACTGGACGAAGGCCAAGGTCTGGGACGCGATCATCAGAGAGAACGTCCCCTACAACCCCCTGCACGACAAAGGCTATGTGAGCATCGGCTGCGCGCCCTGCACCCGCGCCGTCACCATGGGTGAGGACGAGCGGGCCGGCCGCTGGAGCGGCTCCGCCAAGACCGAGTGCGGCCTGCATTCACGCTGAAGAAAAGGACTTTGTGATGCGCCTCTCCGCCAAGACCGAGTATGCGGCCCTCGCGGCCGTGGAGTTGGCGAGGCGAATCGACGCCCCGGCCCCGGTCCGGATCCGTGAGATCTGTGCGGCACAGGGCGTGCCGCCGCGGTTTCTCGTCCACATCCTGCTCCAGCTGAAGGCCGCCGGCATCGTGGCGAGCATTCGGGGGGCTGCCGGCGGCTACCGGCTGGCGAAGCCGGCTGACCAGGTGACGCTCCAGGACGTGCGGGATGCCGTCGAGGGGCCGGCCGACGCCGTGGCGCCCTTGTCGTTGGATCTCGGAAAAAAGTCTCGAACCGCCGCCATGCTTGCCGCCGCCTGGGAGAAGGCCGCCGAAGCCGAGGCCGAGACGCTCGCGGAGATCACGCTTGCGAGCATCGCCGCCCGCTGCAAGCCGACCGGCGATTCGATGTATTACATCTGACGATCGCGGCTGGAGCGAATTCCAGGGCGGTCTGCGCTGCTGGTGCAGGTTACCAACCTGCACCTACATGGCGGTACGTTGGCAGCCCTGACCTCCGTAGCCGCAGGTTGGCAACCTGCGGTGAGTTCCAGGGCGGTCTGCGCTGCTGGTGCAGGTTACCAACCTGCACCTACTCTCGGGCTGCGACAGAAACGTTACTTCTCCACCGGGACGATCAGCACGCTCGCCGTGGCACGACCGAGCACCGCTTCCGAGGTGCTGCCGATCAGCCACCGCGACAGCGGGTCGGTTGGTGTGCGGCCGAGCACGATCAGGTCGACGCCCCGGTCCTTCGCGGTCGCGACGATCTTGTCGCCCGGATTGCCCTGGGCAATGATCGGCTTCGCCGACCGGAACACACGCGGCAGCGTACCGGCAAACGCGTCGAGCGTGCCGCCAAGCGCCGTCACCTCGTCATCGTGTTCCTGCTGCCAGGCCTTCGCGACCGAGGCGGTGTCGGGATCGCGGACGCGGTTCTCGAGCCACGAGGGCAGCGGCCCGGCGAGCAGTGACTCGGCCACGCCGATCACGAGCCCCTCGGTGCCGGCGGGCCAGTGGATGTGGCCGAGGGCTTTGGCGACCGCCGCCGCGCTCGCCGGATGGTGGCAGGCAAGCACCTTCAGGCCGCGGCCTTCGGCCGCCGCCTCGCGGACGACCAGCACCGGCCGATCGCCGCCATGCACCACGGCCCTCGACACGCTGCCGAGCATGAGGTTCTGCAGGCCGCCATGGCCGCGGGCCCCTACCACCACCATGTCGGCCTGCCACTGTGCGGCAGACGTGAGGATGCCGACCGCGGCGGCCGCATCGCTCTGGAGAAACTCGGCCCGCGCCGCGACGTCGGCAGGCAGCGCGGCGCGGGCGTCTTCAAACACCGCGGCGGCCGCCCCGCCGATGATCGAACGCGAGGCCTCCGGGACCCGCTTCTCGAGGTCGCGGGGGGAGTAGTAGAGGGCGACGAGATCAGACGCGTGATCGAGGAGCCCCCCGACCATTCGCACCGCATCGAGCGCGGGCTTCGAACCATCGACGGCGATCAGGACTCTCATGACAAGTGCTCCTCGTGGTGTGTGGCCGGTGTGTGATGCGAACTCATGCGATCCAGACCTTCGAGGGCTCTCCCGGCACCTCGCGAACAAGACGGGGAACGGCGTAGCCCGGGAGCGTGTCTCGGAGTTGGCGGTGGAGTTCTTCCGCGCGGCCCTGCGGACCGTCGAAGTGAGTGGCGCCGCGAACTCGATCGAGCAAATGGAGATAGTAGGGCACCACGCCGATCTCGACGAGCCTCTCCGACAAGGTCGCGAGCACGGGAGCGGAGTCGTTGACGCCAGCCAGCAGCACCGCCTGATTCAGGATGATCGCCGGCGAGTTGGCGAGAGAACGCACCGCCACGGCCACCGAGGTGTCGAGTTCCGCGGGGTGGTTGGCGTGGAGCACGACCACGCGGGCGAGCCGGGAGGCCGTGAGCACGTCGACGAGCCCCGGCGTGACGCGGGACGGCAGCACCACCGGGAGTCGCGTGTGGATCCGGATTCTGCGGAGGTGCTGGATGCCGTCGAGCCGCTCGATCACCTCCCCGAGGAAGGCGTCGTCGGCCAGTAGCGGATCGCCGCCGGAGAGGATCACCTCGGTGAGCGAGTCGTCGGCAGCGATCGCCTCGAGCCCCTCCGCCACACCCCGGCGAGAGGCTCCGCTGGCGGCGTAGGGAAACTCGCGGCGGAAGCAGTAGCGGCAGTTCACGGCGCAGCCAGCCGTGAGGAGGAGCAGCGCCCGACCGTCGTACTTCTTCACCAGGCCCGGCGCGGCCAACACATCGGCCTCACGGAGCGGGTCGGCCGACCAGCCGGCGACGTCTGCCGTCTCCGCTGTCTGGGGCAGCACCTGGAGCAGCAGCGGGTCGCGCGGGTCGCCCGGCCGCATCCGCTCCGCGAACGCCCGTGGCACGAGAAGTGGAAACGATCCGATCGCGGACCGGGCCGCTTCTGCGATCTCGGCGTCGAGGCCGAGCATGCGGCAGAGCTCGACCGGGTCGCGGATCGCGTCGGCGAGTTCCCGCTGCCATTCCGACTGTGCCGGTGGCGTGGTGCGGACGAGGGTGGCGGTCGGCATCGGGAACGGCCGGTGGAAGTTGACAGGTTCGGGCGTCGCGGCGACGCTTGACCCTCCACAAGGATACGGGTGTCGGCCCCCGAAGAGAAAGCGGCCATCCACAGGAGCGTCGAGCAGCAGTGCCAGCCTACAACACGAGTGAGTTCAAGAAGGGCCTCAAGGTCCAGATCGATGGCGACCCGTACATCATGATCGAGTGCAACTTCGTGAAGCCGGGCAAGGGGCAGGCACTCTACAAGTGCAAGCTCCGCAACCTGCTGCGGAACACGGTGCTCGACCGGACGTACAAGAGCGGCGACTCGCTCGACGCGGCCGACATCACCACGATCGAAGCCCAGTTCCTCTACAAGCAGAGCGAGGCGTTCGTGTTCATGGACAACGCCAGCTACGAACAGTACGAGCTCTCCAAGGAGCAAGTCGACGACGCCTGGAAGTGGATCAAGGAAGGCACCGTCTGCTCGATGCTGCTCTACAATGGCAATCCGATCTCGATGGAGCCGCCGAATCACATGGTGCTCAAGGTCGAGTACGCCGAACCGGCGATGCGCGGCAACACGGCGACGAACCTCACGAAGCCCGTGAAGCTCGAGACCGGTGCCGACGTGATCGTGCCGGCGTTCATCGAGCAGGGCGACTCGATCAAGGTTGACACCCGCACCGGCGAATATCTCGAGCGGGTGAAGGCCTGAGCCGCGCGGCTCCGCCGAAAACGGTGACAGCCACCTTTTGTCTGGAGACCCCGGCCTTTGGCCGGGGCCGTGTCGCCTTCGGCGACCGGCAAAAGGTGGCTGTCACCGTTTTTGGCAACCTGCGACCGTAGCGTAGGTTTTCAACCTGCGGCCGTAGCGTAGGTTTTCAACCTGCGGCATATCAGGGAACAGGTTGAAAACCTGTTCTACTTTTCGAAACAGGTTGAAAACCTGTTCTACGTTTTGAAACAGGTTGACAACCTGTTCTACGTTTCGGCAGGTGGGAAGCCTGTGCGACGCGTCAGTCCCAATACCAGGCGTCGCCGGGGAGATCCTTCGCGGCGGCGTGGGCCGACTGCACCTCGCCCTTCTCGTCCATGATCAGGTTCGGGGCGTCGATCGCCATCCGCGGATGCACGGTCACGCCACCGCCGATCGGCGTCAGTAGCCGGTTGCCACTCCAGACGGCGTGGATCGCCGTCTCGGCACGGGTGGGGGGCGTGAGCCGCTCGACCGGATAGGCCTGTTCGCTGCACAGCGTCTCGGCGGCCCAGCCGGCCTTCCCGTAGGCGTCGTGCTCCTGCATGTAGGCGGCCGCGACCACGAGATCGATCATGTTTCTCAGTTGGGCGTAGACGGGGCTTCGGGCCGCGATCGCCGCGTAGTTGCGGGTGAACGCCTGGGTGAACTTTGCGCTCGCCTGGTCAGACTTGGTGGCCGAAAGCCGGCTGCCATCCGCCCGGACCACCTCGTCGGCACCGCAGAGTTTCACGCCGCGGCCCACCAGCTCGATCGCCAGGTCGTCTTCGGCGATCTTCACGCACTCGTAGTCGGGCACGAAGTACCACCGCTGCATGGCGTTGGCGGCGACGGCGCCCGCACTCGCCAGTTCGATCCAGGTGGGCATCTTCACCGGCGGCTGCTCGAGGCCGATGCCCATGAGCTTCATGCGATAGTCGGCCTCGACCATCACGCTGGCGAAGTGGGTTGCCGGCGACACGCCCTGGATGGAGACCTTCTGCTCGCCGAGGGCCTCCTTCATGCCGGCGACGAGGCTCTCGGTGCCGCCCTTCGGGTTCACGCGTCCGGTCTTGGCTAGGAACGCCTGCATCGCGGCGAGGCCCTCCTTGGTCGGGTCGATCGAGCAGCCAACGAGACGGTCTTGCGGGTGGCCCGGGGCGAATGCGCGGAGGGCTGTGGCGAGGTCTTCGAGGAGCACGGTCGGGCTGCCGCTCTCGGCGCCGATGACTCGGCCGGTCGATGGGTCGGTCAGCCAGGGCTCGGCGGGGCCGGCGAGCACGACCTCACCAGGTGTGTCACCCTCGGCCGGATAGACAAACACATACTGCACGCGGGTGAGGCCGGCGAGTTTTTCGATTTCGTCGGGAATGCCGCGGCCATCGGCGGCGTGCTTCGCCAGCGCCTTTTCGAGCCGCGAGAGCGCCACCTTGCGGAGCGGCACCTTCTTCCGCAGGTCGCCCGGCAGGCCCTCGAGAGCAGCCTTCCGCTGCGCGATCGAGAGAGGTTGGCTGGGGAACGCCTGCGCCCGAAGGACGCCCTGCGCGTCGATCAAGACACCAGCAGGATCGATGCCGCCGCCCACGACGGTCGTATTGTTTCCACCGCCACCTTGCTGGCCGCCCTGTTGGCCACCGAGGCCGCCCTGCTGGTTGCCTTGTTGACCACCTTGCTGTTGCTGGCCGCCAAGACCGCCACCCTGCTGGCCACCCCCACCCAGCTGTTGACTGTGCACGATCCTGCCTCCGATGAGGCAGGCAGTGGCAAGAAGCAGCACCGCGAACGCACGACCGAGTCGCCAATTGAGGCCGCTGGCAGGGGCACGCATGGATTCACCCGTGGCGGGATTCCGGAGTCTGACCGACGCACGGGGCGGAGAGTAGTTGCACGGGAATCCACAGGCAATGCGAGGTTTGGCCGTAAAACAGCCCATCCCTCCCGGTTTTCAGCCCACGCTGGCCGGGGTCCGGCCGGGCGGGCCACGGCGGGCCGACTCCTCGCGGCGGCCACCGAGCGACACGGGCGCCCGCACGCATCCCGGGCCGAGGAGGGCCACGAGGTCGCGTTGCAACTCTTGGCCCCACGCCACCTTGTCGCGGTCGGCGTCGAGGAGCACCCGCGACCCGTCAGCGACATCGATCACCAGCCGGAGGGGCGCCTTGCCAGGATGGCGGCGGACGAGGTCGGCGAGCCGGTCGAGCGTGGTGGAATCGTGCTGCCCCTCCACCAGTTTCACCGTGATGCCCCGCGGTTGCAGCTTCCAGGCCTCGGCGATCGGCACGATCTCGTTGACGATCAGGTTGGTCTCCTCGCTGCCGGCGCGACGGTCGATCGAGCCAGCCACGATCACCACGGCGTCGGGCTGCAGGTGCTCGCCGAGGCGGGCGTAGTCTTCCGGCCAGCAGATGCTGCGAACGAGACCGTTCATATCCTCGAGGTCGAACATGCCGTAGCGGGTGTGCGTTGATCCCGGCCTCGCCTGCTTGGTGTTGGAGAGCTTCAGCGCCGACACGAGGCCGCCGATCACGACCGCGTCTTTCGCCTTCGTGCTCCCGAGGTCGCTGGTGCCGTGGGTGCAGATTGATTCGATCAGCCCCTGGGATTCCGCGAGTGGGTGGCTGTGGATGTAGTAGCCGAGCACCTCCTTCTCGTTCGACCTCATCTCGAGGTCGGAGAGGGTGGGCACGTCGGGCAGGCCGGCCGGAGCGGCGGCCGCGGCCGGCTGCGGGTCTTCGAAGGCGGCGAACAGGTTCTTCTGGCCGCTCCTGCGGTCGGCGAGCTGCGCGGCACCCGCCGCTATCGCCTTTTCGATGCCGGCGAGCAGCGCGCCGCGGTGGCCACCGAGCGAGTCGAGGGCCCCGGCCTTCGCGAGGTTTTCGATGGCCGTCTTGTTGACCACCGACGAGTCGAGCCGGCCGCAGAAGTCGTGGAGGTCTTGGAACCGCCCCCGCTTCGCCCGCTCCGCGCTGATCGCCTCCGATGCCTGCTGGCCGCAGCCCTTCACAGCGGCAAGCCCGAAGAGGATCTTCCCGCCGGCGACGGTGAAGTCGGCGTCTGAGGCGTTGACATCGGGCGGAGCCACGTCGATCCCCATCCGCCGGCAGTCCTCGATGTGCTCGACGAGTGAGTCCTTCTTCTTGAAGTTGCGGCCCGTGATATCGCCCGAAAGCAGGGCGGCCATGAACTCGGTGGGGAAGTGGGTCTTGAGGTAGGCCGTCTGGAAGGCGAGCAGGGCGTAGGCCGTGGAGTGGCTCTTGTTGAAGCCGTAACCAGCGAACTTCTCGATCAGCGCGAAGACCTCCTCCGCCTGCTGCTTCGTGATGCCCTGCTCCTGAGCGCCCTGCACGAATTGCTCGCGGAAGGCAGCGATCGTCTCGAGCTTCTTCTTGCTGATGGCCTTGATGCAGGTGTAGGCGGAGGAGAGCTCGATGCCCCCGAGCCGCTGCAGGATCCGCATGACCTGTTCCTGATAGACCATCACGCCGTGCGTTTCCCCGAGCACGTCCTTCATGACGGGATGGAGAAACTCGGCCCGCTTCCGGCCGTGCTTGACGTTGACGTACTCGTCGACCATGCCGCCTTCGAGCGGCCCCGGCCGGTAGAGGGCGTTGACGGCGACGATGTCGAGGAATTGGTCGGGCTTCATCCGCTGGAGCAGGTCGCGGATGCCGCCGCTTTCGAGCTGGAAGATGCCCTTCGTCTCGCCGCGGCAGAGCGTGGCGAACGTGGCCTTATCGTCGAGCGGGAAGGCGAAGGGGTCCATTCGCCGCTGCTGCGTGCTGAAGATGATGTCGAGCGTCTTGGCGACGACCGTGAGGTAGCGGAGGCCGAGGAAGTCCATCTTCATCAGGCCCGCCCGCTCGACGTCGCCCATCGCCCACTGGGTGATCACTTCTTCCTTGCCCGTCACCCGCTGGAGCGGCACGTATTCATCGAGCGGCCGGTCGGCGATCACGACCGCTGCGGCGTGGGTGCCGACGTTGCGGGCCAGACCCTCGATCTGCTTGGCGAGGTGCACAAGCTCTCGGATTTCGGCGTCGGCCTCGCAGGCGGCAGCAAGCTGCGAGCCCACGGCGGCGGCGTCGTCCAGCGAGATGCCGAGCTGGTCGGGGACGAGCGCCACGATCTGATCGACGCGGGGAACCGGCATCCCGAGCGCACGGCCCACGTCGCGGATCGCGGCCCGCGCGGCGAGCGTGCCGAACGTGCCGATCTGGGCCACGTTGGCCTCGCCGTACTTCTTCTTCACATAGTCGATGACCTCGCTCCGCCGCTCCTTGCAGAAGTCGATGTCGATATCGGGCGCTTCCCGGCGATTGATATCGAGAAATCGCTCAAAGAGCAGGTCGTATTCCAGTGGGCAGACGTGCGAGAGGTAGAGCGAGTAGGCGACCAGCGCCCCCACGCCCGAGCCTCGCGCGGCCGCCGGAATGCCCCGCTCGCGGGCGTGGCGGACGAAGTCCCAGACGATCAGGAAGTAACTGGCGAACCCGAGCGTGTCGATCACCGACAATTCCCGGTCGAGCCGCTCCATCACCTGTGTGTGGAGCGCGGCCGTCGCCGGGTCGGCCGGCACGCCGCCGTCGGCCCAGCGCTTCGCCACGGTGGCATACCGCTCGCGGAGCCCCTCTAGGCAGAGCCGGCGAAGCTCCTCGGAGGCGGTGAGCCCGCCGGGCACCTCGAATCCGGGAAAGTGTCGCTTGCCGAGGTCGAGATCGATCGACACGGAGTCGGCGATCTCCTGGCTACGGTTGACCGCACCGCTCACGAGCTCGCGATCAATGCCAGAGAATGCCGAGTGCATTTCCTGCGGACTCTTGAGATAGAACTCGCTGGAGTCCATCCGCATGCGCGAGGCGTCGTTGCGGAACCGGCCGGTGTTGACGCAGAGGAGAATGTCCTGCGCCTCGGCATCCTCGCGATTCACGTAGTGGCAGTCGCACGTGGCCACGGGCGGGATGCCGAGTTCCCGCGAGATCTCCAGGGCGACCTCCGTCACCTGCCGCTGGACGTCGAGGCCGTTGTCCTGAATCTCGATGAAGTAGCGGTCGCCAAAGGTCTTCTGGAACCAGCCGGCCACCTCGCGTGCCTGCGCGAGAGACTCCCGCTGTGCGCGGGATGACCCCACGAGTGCCCGGCTGAACTCACCGGAGAGGCAGCCCGACAGGCAGATCAGCCCTTCGCCGTATTCCTCGAGGAGTTCGCGGTCGATGCGGGGCTTGAAGTAGAAGCCCTCGAGGTAGGCCTTCGTGGCCAGTTTCAGGAGGTTGGCGAAGCCGACGCGGTCGCGGGCGAGGAGCGTGAGGTGGTAGCTCGAATCCCGCTGGCTGCCGGCATCCTTCTGGAAGCGGCTGCCCGGGGCGATGTAGGCCTCGTAGCCAATGATCGGGTTGATCTTCGCCGCCTTGGCGGCCTCGTAGAACTCCAGCGCCCCGTGAAGGTTGCCGTGGTCGGTGATCGCCAGGGAGTTCATCCCCAGTTCGACCGTGCGGGACACCAGCCGGTCGATCGAACTGGCCCCGTCGAGGAGGCTGTAGTGGCTGTGGCAGTGGAGGTGGGCGAACGACTGCGTGCTCATCCGTGGGCCTCGCGAGAAAAGGCCGCATTCTAGCAGACGGGCCCGGGGGCCTTGAGCATGCGGGAAGCGGGCCCGCAGGATGCGAAAACGGTTGGCCCGCAGGTTACCAACCTGCGGCTACGTGGCACAGCCTTTCGATCCGCAGGTTACCAACCTGCGGCTACGTTCGGAGAAACCGTGGGTGCAGGTTGTCAACCTGCGGCTACGTGGCCAAAACCGTAGGTGCAGGTTGTCAGCCTGCACACCTCACGCAGCGGGAGCCGTTAGTCCGTCGGTGGGTCGCCGATCTTCCGCAGCAGTTCCGCCAGACGGGACTGGAGATCGAGCAACGCCTGCCACTGCGGGAAGTCGAGTTCCACCTTTTCAGCGCCGGCGCGAATCACGGCGGCCTCGCTCGAATCGCGGAGCACCGCCTGCACGTAGTCGAGCAGTTCGGCGAGTTCCGCCGACTGCGCCGGGCTGAGTCGCTCCGGCAGGGGTGGAGGCCCCGAGGGCAGCAGCGGCGACCGCACGCTCGACATGTCCTCGACGGCATCGGGCTGTTGGCCGGCGATTCGCTTCATCCGCTCCTGGAGCTGACGGGCATGCCCGTTGGCCGCCGGCTGTTGGCGGGCCGAGACCTCGGCGATGCGGCGGTCGATGTCGCTGTGCGATCCGACGAGAAGAAGGGAGCGGCCGACAGCGATCATGTCGCCGTGGCGGACGATCCGCACCTGGACGTCCTCGCCGTTGATCTTCGTGCCGTTGGTGCTCTCCAGGTCGGTGGCGACGATCTTGTCGCTGTCATCCTGGAGCTTGAGGTGGTACCGGCTGACCCGCTCGTCGTTGAGCTGGATCGAGTTGCCCTCCTCGCGGCCGATCGTCACGGGCGTGGGCACGTCTTCAAACACACGGCCGCGGTCGGCGCCGTGCAGGACGCGGAGAGTGATCAAAGCCATGTCGTCTACGCCCGCGGCTGGGCCCGCTTTTGCGGGTGATGCCCCGTCTCCGTCCGCCCGGGCGAACCTCCATAGTGAAGGATACACGACAGATTCGCCGCCGTCGGGTTCCGGGTGGCCCCGTCGCGGCTCCGGATGCCCGCCACGGTTGACCCGGCCGCAAAACCGGTACGATTGTGGGGACGCACCCGTAGCTCAATGGATAGAGCATCGGTCTTCGGAACCGAGGGTTGCAGGTTCGAGTCCTGCCGGGTGTATTTCAGGCGGTTGTTATTGGCGGGTCCTCCAAGAGCCTCGCGCGGCCACCGTCCAAGCCCAACGCCGTGAGGCGTGGGGCGAACCATCACAAGGTGCGGCGTCCGGCGTGGTTCGCCCGCGGCCTCACGGCCGGTCGGCTTTCACTTGCCGTGCACTCGAGCGCGAGGATCAAGCGTGAGCCGTATTCGTGGCGGCAGCCAAGGCAAACCTCGGCTTTGCCTTCGGCTGCCTGAGCGCAGCGAGGCCCGGAGGGCTCGCGCCCGTCCGAACGCCCGCGTTCAATCTCGTTCGGACGGAGGCTCGGGAAACAGGCCTGGCAACCAGTGGTGCGCCAGCTTCACCGGGAAACCCAGTCGCAGCGGGGCCCGCGGTGAATCGGATTCCACGGCTCCCTGGGTGATCAGCGCCGATGTCACCCGGCGTGCGGTTCGTTCGCTCGTTCCCAACACTTTTTCGATGTCGCCACGCTTGAGTTCCCCGCGAACCAGCACCGCCTCGAGGAGGCGGTCGGATCGTGCAGCGAGTCGTCCCGCCGCGACTTCTTCTTCTGCCCAGCGAGTCACGCGACCGACGAATGCGGCGGGCTGCACGAGCCGCTCCATGAACATCACTTGATCCAAACAGGTATCCAGGAAGAAACCGACGAACTCGGCAAGGGCCTCCTCGCTCAACGCGCCGCGGCCATCGAGGTCACCATGGCGGGGCTGGTCGCAATCTTCCAGGCGGTCCTTATAGGCCGGCTCATTGCGGGCAAGGCCCCGGGCAATCGACCAGATGCCAGTCGTGCCCATGGCATCCTGGAGCATCGCGTACGACATCAGCCTCGCGACGCGGCCGTTGCCGTCGGCGAACGGATGAATCCAGAGCAAGCGGTGATGCGCCGTCGCCGCCGCGAGAATGGTGTCCATTTTTCCGAGCCGCGCATAAACCGCCTCGAAGCGATCCATGAACCTCGCCACGGCCCCGGGGCTCACGGCGTGGTGCCGACCAACGGCCACATCCGTCTCCCGCCACCGGCCCGGCACCACTCGATGTCGTGTGCCCGAATCCGGATTCTCGACCGTGAGCAGCGAATCGGGGAGCTCTTCGCAGAATCGCCTGTGAATCTCGCTGATGCCGTCAGCGGAGGCCGCGCGTCCCTTGAGACCTCCTGAGTCGATCCACGACTGCACGGCAATGTGCGACCGGGCTTCGAGTTGGAGGTCACGTTTCCGGGGTTCCTTGCTGTAGTCCGCATGCAGTGCCCGTTCGATATCCACGGGGTGCGCGTCATGTCCCTCGATGAGGTTGCTGTAGTAGCAGTTCATCGAGCGGACGAGGCGGGCGAGCCCCCCGGCGATTCCTGTCGGCAGGCTGTGGTCGAGCCGCGCCGAGGCGGCGACCAACTCCAGGGCCTTGTCGTGGAGCGTGGAACGCCACCGGGAGGACTCCCCGACCAGCAGGGGTTCCATCGAGATCGTGCTTTCTCCCCTGTCCGCGGGCATCTTCATGGCTCAAAAATTGGCCGCTTTCTTGGCCGCCTTTCCGGATCGGTCAGCGCAGCCGAAATCCATTATAATTGGGCATTTCCGGATCGTCGAGGATGCCGCGGCGGCCGCTTCGTGGCCGCTTGCATGGCCGGATGAAGGGGGCAGGTCCGTTCGGGTCCTGCCGGGTGTATTTCGGCCGCCGTGTCACCGTGAATGAGCCCGACGGCTTACGCCGTTCGGCGTTGACGGCGGGCCTCCAAGCCTAACGCCGTGAGGCGTGGGGCCGAGATGACGGAGGCCCGGCTTCAGGGGGCGGCTGGTTCCGGAGTCTTCGCGTCGAGCAGGCCAGTGGTTGTGCCCTCGGCGTCGAAGAACTCGACTTCGCCGTCGCGACCCTCGGGGCCCGTGCCGATCGCCACTGCCTCAGTGCCCGTGCGGTCGCTGATTTCGATCCTGCCGCCACCGCCCCCCTTCACCCGTCCGATGTGCACGAGTTTCGTGCCGTCATCCGACGTCACCACGATCTCACCGCTGATCACCCGGCCGGCCTCAAGCACATCGACCTTGAGGTCGGCCGGCGGAATCGTCGCCGCCCGCAGTGCCAGGCCGATGGCGAGGAAGAGCAATGGGTAGACGGTCCAGCATTCGCGGCTCGTCATGTCAGTCGCCGTGCTTCTGTCGCAGCCGCGCCGACAGCCTCAGGATGTGGTGCACCCGCTCAAACTGGTCGAGCCAGTCGCTCACCACCGCCGCCAGCGAGTCGGCGGGCGGGACCACCGCACCCGTTGGGCACGACGTATCAGCCTGAACCGCCGCGGCGCGGTAGGCGGAGAGCGTGCGATCACCGTAGAAGAGGATCGGTGCGAAGTCTTCACTGAAGAATGCCGCCACCGGCACCCGCTGGCCGCCGCAGACCTTGAGATGAGCTGCGATGTCCGGCAGAGCGTCGCGATCGAGGAACCGAACGTCGAGCGACGGTGCGGCCGCCTGGAAGTGGGCGAAGATCGGGCACTGGTTCACGCAGTCACCGCACCAGGCACCCGCGAGCACCAGCACCGGCATCGGCCGCACGAACCCGCCGAGCAGTCGCTGCTGCTCGGGGGTGAGCAAGACCTTCGAGTGCAGGGCGGCCCACCGCTCTCGCTGATCGGGTGTGGCGTGCTTCGCGAGGAAATCGGCGTAGGGCAGGGCGACCGCGAATGCGGCCTCCCAGGCCTCGGCCGTGGGCGGAGCGCCCGCACCGGGAATGGAAGCAGACGGGTGGGCGAGTGGGACGGTCGAGGCCATGAGATTGAGGCTCCAGAGGGGAAGTCCGCCGATCATACCCGTTTCAACCCGATCTTCCCGATCCACCTAGTCATCCACGAATCGTTCGCGTGCGCGGAAGTCTGCGTGAACTGGGAAGCCTTCGTTCCCGTTTTTTCACCCTGCAAACGGCAATCGAATCGGCATTGACCCCAAAAAATCACCCCCCTATTGTCCCCTCCGCCTGAAGGCCAAGGGGTTGGTGCAACACCCGCCCCACTCGAAGTCGGCGGTGGCACGGAAGCCGGCCGCCGACCTCGAGAGGGCTCCTCAGGCACGTCCGTCCAATCGCTCCCGGAAACGGTCCAGGTTCTCCGCCCCCCTGGTACCTGGGCCGTTCCGGGGGCCTTTTTTTCCGCGGCCTCAGCCAGCGGCGGGGCGACGCTAGTCTCCAGCCGGCTACCATGCGTGCATGGCGAAGCCTGTTTCTCACCCCGGTGCCGAGCGGATCATCCTCTGGATCATGGTCGGCGTCGTGGCCTGGGGACTGTTTCACGCGATCGGCGCTTGGCGGCTCAACCACGACCCACGACGGATGCTCGTGGTGCTCGCCTGCGTGGCCGCGTTCCTGGGATTTTGGCTGACGATGCTCGCGGCATGGCGTCGGGCGAGATCGTAGCGGCTACTCCGCGGTCGTGGAGAGGTTCGGCACGCCGACGGCAGCGCCGTAGGCCTTCACGAGGTCATCGAGCGTGCCGCCGAACGACCGCTTGAGCGACTCCTCGACCGGCATCCCTTCCTTGATCCCGCGGACAAACTCGGCAAACTTCCGGGCATCGCGGCTGATCAGCATCCGTACCATGCCCGACGCCATGCCGTATTGCAGCGGCTGGATGTTCGGGGCCGTGAAGAAGCCCGGGCCGAGCGTGCCCTGCGACCGCATGAAGGCGGCGGCTCGGGCCTCCTTGAGCGGCACCTGGTCGCAGTTCTTCACCACGCGGGTGCCCACCCACTCGGCGATTCCCTCGTTGAGCCAGTTGGGCAGCCGCTGGGGCGACATCCAGCGATGGTTGAAGCCGTGGCTCGTTTCGTGCACGAGCATGTGGGCGAAGGTCGCCGGGTCGGCCCCGCGATGGCACGCCATGATCACGCGGCCGTCGCTTCGCTGGTGGCAGACGCCGTGGGTGCCCTGCATGCCTGACTTGAGCACCCCTTCTTCGAACGCCACGTAGTCGCCCTCGTTGAGGAAGGCGATGACCAGGCACTTGCCCTTCCAGAGCGGCTCGCCCGTTGGAATGCCGTAGAGGTCGCAGAGGAAGTCGTGCATCGTGTCGAGGTTGGCCACGAACGGCGCGAACTGCGCCGCAGGGATGTCGCTCGCCACGAGAAACTCGTGCGTCTCGCTGACGGAGAGCCCCGGAAACTTCTGTCGGACCTCGGTCACGAATGCCTCCAGCGACGTCACCTCGGCGGCATGCTCCTCGGCCGTGAGCTGCGGCCAGGGTTCGACGCCGTTGGCCTTCATGCGGGCCGCCGACTCCTCGGCCTGCCGGTCGTAGGCCTCACGGACGCGGCGGCCCCGGAGTTGGGCAAACGCCTTGCCCGTGGTCGTGGCTTCGTGGACCGTCTCCCGCCCGGCCACGATCTTCGCGATGCCCGAGAGTGATACCGAGGTCACGGTCGTCTGGCCCTCGGCCCGGAGTCGCAGGCCGGTGACCGCATCGTTCTTCTCGACGACGCCCGTCAGCACCGGCCGCACGAACCGCCTGCCGGTGCCGAGTTCCACCAGATCGATCGTCTCGCCCACGTGCGGCGCGAGTTTCTCGGCGAGCGTGTCGGCCCACGCCGGTGTGCCAGTGAGCGCCGCCAGCCAGGCCATCGCCGCCAGTTGCGGCATCACTGTCAGGCTTCGCATGCCGTCCCCCGTCGCTCGTTCTCCTGCCGCCGGAGTTCGGTGCTCGAGATGTCGAGGCGAAACTCCCGCTGCGAGACGAAGTAGCTGACGTCGCGGAGCCGCTGCGGTGCGTCGATCTTCGACGCATCCTCGAACACGCCGTTTCGCGTTCGGCCGAAGACGATCAGGCCGCGAGCCCGTTCCGCGATCGCCTCGACCGCCTCCTCCGCTGCCGCCGTCGAGCCGCCGTAATACCGTGGGTCGGCGAGCCGGACGAACGTGTCGGCGCCCATCACGAACGTGCCTTCGGGAAAGATCGAGAGCTTTTCCGTAAACCGCGCCGCCCTCGTGAGCCAGAGCCGCTGGCCCGCGAACTGCGCTGTGCGATCGCGGATTGAGAGATAGTCGGCCAGCGGCTTTTCGACGTTGGTGACGGAGATCTCCCAGGAGAGCGGCCGCTCGGCGATCTCCTCGGCGATCCTCGCCATCAAGCGGTGTCCCTCGTGGAGCGGGTCGAACGACCCGGGAAACACCAGACTGCCCGCGGCCGGCGTTGTCGTCTCGCCGTCGGCGGCCGCCACGCTGCGCCGGCCAGCGAGTAAGTCGCGCCACGGGTCAGGCGGGATGACATCGTCACGCACGATCCGCTCGCCGCCGCGAAGCAGCGCAGCGAGGTCGCTGCGGCATTCGGCTGGCAGGCCCGTGGCCTCGGTCAGCAGATCGAGCGCCAGGGCTGCCGCCACCAGTTCCTCATCGGCCCTCGACCGGGCGTCTTTGGTCAGCACGAGTTCCGCGGAGAAGGTTGCGTCGAGCGTCTGCACCGCCGCGCAGATGCGGTGGCTGCCCCGCTTGGGCCGCGATGTCTTCAGGCTCGCCGTGATCGCGAGGCCGACAGCGCGGTCGGGGGTCGCCGTGGCGCCGTCGAGGTAGATGGCCCGCTCCCAGGCGGCCGCCGCAAGTCGCCTCGCCACCGTGGGCGAGCAGTACGAATCCTGCGCCCCGCCGAGCAACTGATCGACCGCCGCCCGCGCGGAGGGCACCTGGGCGTCGAGCACGACGGCGCTCGAGCCGGGCGTCGTCACCAGGTGCGTGATCGCGATCGCCCCGCCGCCCGCTGACACCACCGCAAGCCGCCGATCGGCGGCGGCTAAGGCGGCGATCAGCCGGGCCGGATCTGGAAGATGCATGTGTTTCGGTAAACCGTGACGCGCGTTGGCAAACCCACGGCAGTCCACCCCGCCGACCCGGACTTCCTCGGACCGCCACCGAGGCTGGCCTTCGGGCCACCACACTCCAGCATGACGGGTCCGCCTGTCGATCACTGTCGCGTGGAGGCTCTCCAATGATAACGCTCATCGCGTGGCATCGCACGCGGTCGCTCCTGCCGGCCGTGGCCGTGACTGCCGCCATGCTCATGGCACGTGGGACGTGCGCGAAAGACATCGATCTGCGGCCGGGCACGAAGCCCGACGACACGGCCGCCATCCAGTCTGAAACGGGCCGCATGCTCGCCACACTGCTGCCGCCGCGCACCGACAACGCCTCCGACTGGTATGCGCCACTCGAGCCGCTCCATCGGTGCGGCGAGCCGCGACTGCTGCCCACCTGCGTGCCACCGCCGCCGTGCCATCCGGCGCTGCCGCCGCGACCGTACGATCTCGTCGGCATGCCTGGAGCGCCGACCTGCGGTCCGATCTATCGTGGGCCGTGCGAGCCGCGGACCGGCACCCACGACAATGGCCCGCATCCGCGAGCCCACCGGATTCACGATCGAGCGTTTGACTGGTTCTACGCGCCGCGCACGCCCATCCTTCCCTGACGCGGGAGGGCCGGCAGCGCCGCTTGTGCTGCTCCCGCCATGCCGCGACACTTGGCGGCCGCGAGACGATCACCGTCCCGCCGGGAGGCGACAGATGCGGGCAGCCATCATTGGCATCGGGGCGATCGCGAAGATGCACGCGCGGGCGCTCCGCGACATCCCCGGCGTGCAGCTTGTGGCCGCCACCTGCCGCACCGAGGAGAAGGGGCGGGCCTTTGCCACCGAGTTTGGATGCCAGTGGCATGCCGACACCGCGCGGATGCTTCGCCGCGAGAAGCCCGACTTCGTCACCGTGGCCACGCCGTCGGGCGCGCACCTGCCCGCCGTGCTCGCGGCGCTCCGCCGTGGTGTGCACGTGATCTGCGAGAAGCCGCTTGAGATCACGCTGCCGCGAATCGATCGGATGGTGGCCGCCGCCGAGCGGTCGGGCGGGAGGCTTGGCGCGATCTTCCCGCAGCGGTTCAATCCGGTCGTGCAGACGGTCCACGCCGCCGCCGCCGCCGGCCGCTTCGGAACGCTCGCCGTCGCCGCCAGCTACGTGCCCTGGTGGCGGGACGACGCGTATTACGGTCCCGGTCGCTGGCAGGGCACCAAGGCCCTCGATGGCGGCGGCGCCCTCATGAATCAGTCGATCCACGGCGTGGACGCCCTGCAGTGGATCGCCGGGGCGACGATGCCCGGGCTCGCGCCCGGCGAGAATCCCGTCGAGAGCGTCGTGGCCATGACCGCCGTGCGAGCCCACGACGCCGAACGGCTCGAGGTGGAGGACACCTGCGTAGCGATCCTCCGCTTCAAGAATGGGGCTCTCGGTCAGCTGCTCGCGGCCACGAGCCTCTTCCCCGGACAGCTCCGGCGGTTTCTCGTCGGTGGCCGCGATGGCACGGCTGAGATCCTCGAGGAGCAACTCGTGGCCTGGCGGTTTCGGAGCGAGTCGGCTGACGACGAGGCGACCCGCGGTCGATTCGGCGGCACGAGCGGCACCAGCGGCGGCGCGGCCGATCCGATGGCGATCAACTACTCCTGCCACACGCGAAACTTCGAGTCGTTTCTCGAGGCGGTGCGGGCCGGCCGCCAGCCGGAACTCGACGGCCGCGAGGGCCGCAAGGCAGTGGCGATCGTAGACGCCTGCTACCGTTCGGCCCGCACCGGCCGCGTCGTCCCGGTAAAGTGAGTGGCCCATGAACAGCCCCTTCCGCTACGCCATCTGCAACGAGACCTTCGGCGACTGGCCGCTGGCCAAGGCCTGCGACTTCGCAGCGGAGTGTGGCTACTCGGGCATCGAGATCGCGCCGTTCACGCTCGCGCCGCTGGCCACCGATCTCTCCGCGCAGGCGCGGGGCGATCTGCGGCGGACGATCGCCCGATCGGGCCTCGACTGCGTAGGGTTGCACTGGCTGCTCGCCAAGACGGAAGGGTTTCACGTCGCCCATCCCGAGGCCGACGTCCGCGGCCGCACGGTGGACTATCTCGGTGAGCTCGCCAGGCTCTGCCACGACCTCGGTGGCCGGGTCCTTGTGTTTGGTTCGCCGAAGCAGCGGAGCCTCCTACCGGGCGTCACGCCCGAGCGGGCGGTCGATCACATCCACGAGGTGTTCTCCCGGCTGGTTCCGGTGCTCGAGGCGACCGACACCGTCGTGGCGCTCGAGCCGCTTTCGCCCGTGGAGACCGATGTGCTCACCACGACCGCCGAGACCTGCCGGCTGATCGAGCGGATCGGGTCGCCGCACGTCCGCCTCCATCTCGACGTCAAGGCGATGGCCAGCGAGGAGACGCCGATCCCCGAGATCATCGTGGCTAGCGCCCGGCATCTCGAACACTTTCACGCCAACGATGTGAACCTCCAGGGGCCGGGCTTCGGGGCGGTCGACTTCGCGCCGATCTTTGGCGCGCTCGATGAGGTCCGCTACGCAGGCTGGGTGAGCGTCGAGGTGTTTGACTATGCTCCCGGTCCGGAGCGTCTGGCCCGCGAGAGCATTGCCTACATGTCCCGCATCGAGGCGGACCTGGGCTAGCGCTGCCCGGGGAACGATCACCGACCCAAAGGAAGATCCGCATGGCCCAGGCATCGTCCACGTCCGCCACTCCCTGGTATCGCGACCTCACGCCGTACCACTGGTTCGTGTTCGCCGTGGCCTCGCTCGCCTGGCTGTTCGACTGCCTCGACCAGCAGCTCTTTATCCTCGCCCGCAACAAGGCGATGGAGTCGCTCCTTCCAGCCGGAATGGACCCGAAGCTCTACGGCGGCTACGCCACGAGCATCTTTGTGGCTGGCTGGGCGATGGGCGGTCTCATCTTTGGGTCGCTCGGCGATCGGTATGGCCGGGCGAAGATGCTCACCCTCACGGTGCTGATCTATTCGATCTGCACCGGACTCTCCGCCTTCTCGAAGGGCTGGATCGACTTCGCGGTCTATCGCTTCCTTACCGGCCTCGGCGTGGGTGGCGTGTTTGGCCTCGCCGTGGCGCTCGTCGCCGACACCCTGCCCGATCGCTCCCGCACCGGTGCCCTCGGCATGCTTCAGGCACTCTCGGCGGTGGGCAACGTGGCCGCCGGCGTGATCAGCATGTACATCGGCAGCCTCGAGACCAGCGGGGCAATCCAGAAGGGAGTTGGCTGGAAATACATGTTCCTCGTCGGCGCCATCCCGGCCTTTCTCTGCGTGTTCATCCAGATGCGGCTCAAGGAGCCGGAGAAGTGGGTCAAGGCTCAGGCGGCGGGCAAGGCGGCGGGGGTGAAGTTTGGCTCCTATACAGCACTGCTCGGCGACCCGCGGTGGCGCGGGCCGGCGCTGCTCGGCATGATCCTCTGCGTGTCGGGTGTGATCGGTCTCTGGGGCATCGGCTTCTTCAGCCCGGAGCTCGTCGGCGACGTGATTAAGTCGTCGCTCGTGAAGGAAGGCGTGCCCGAAGCCGAGATCGCCGGCCGGCAGCAGTACTGGATCGGCGTCAACTCGATCGTCCAGAACCTCGGGGCCTTCGTGGGGATGCTGCTGTTCACGCGGCTGGCGCAGGGCATTGGCCGCAAGGCGGCATTTGCCATCGGCTATGTCGCAGCCCTCGTCGCCACGATCGCCTACTTCCAGATGTTCAACGGCCGGGGCGACATCTGGATGAGCGCAATCATGGGCGGCTGTCAGCTCGCGCTATTCGCCGGCTTCGCCATCTACCTGCCAGAGCTCTTCCCCACGAGTCTGCGGAGCACCGGCACGAGCTTCTGCTACAACGTCGGCCGCTTCGTGGCCGCCACCGGCCCGTTCACGCTCGGTGCCCTGCAGGCAGCGCTCAAGGCCGGGGCCACCACGCCGGAGGCAAAGCTGCTGGCGTTTCGCAACGCCTGCTCTTACATGAGCGCGATCTTTTTGCTGGGCCTCGTGGCGCTGGTGTTTCTACCGGAGACCAAGGGCCGCCCGCTGCCCGAGGACTGACCTTCACGCGAAACACCGGCATCCTGCCGGTTTTCGCTTGGGCCCGGCGTTCGTAGCCACAGGTTGGCAACCTGCGGTGCTGGTTCGGTAGTAGCCGCAGGTTGGCAACCTGCGGTTTCGGCACAGGTTGACAACCTGTGCTACGGGGGAGGCCAGTGTCACGCCGCCCCTTCGTGCCGTAGAATCCGCGGACCGCTCCAGGACGGGCGGTACACCCGAAGGAGGATGGACGATCATGCGTTGGGAAGGACGTCGTCAGAGCCAGAACGTCGAGGACCGCCGGAGCGCCGGCCAGCAGGCTGTGGTCGGGGGCGGGTTGCTCACGCTCCTGATCATGATCGTGATGATGTTTCTCGGCGTCGATCCGATGCAGCTCATGCGGATGGCACCGGAACTCGCCGGCGGGCCGGCTCCGGCTGCGAAGGCCGGCAAGCCGATCAACGACGAAGTCAGCAAGTTCCTCAAGACGGTCCTCGCCGACAACGAAGACGTCTGGAACCGGATCTTCCCCAAGGCATTCGGGGCGCGATTCGCGCCAACGAAGCTCGTGATGTTCACCGGCCAGGTTCGCAGCGGTTGCGGGATCGCGAACGCGGGCGCCGGGCCCTTCTACTGCCCGCTTGATAAGACGGTCTACATCGACCCGCGTTTCTACGAGGAACTGAAGCGACGGTTTGGAGCTCCCGGCGACTTTGCTCAGGCCTACGTGATCGCCCACGAGATCGGCCACCACGTCCAAAACCAGCTCGGCATCGCCGAGCGAGTGCAGTCGATGCAGCGGCGGCTCTCACAGGCCGACTACAACAAGCTCTCGGTCCGCATGGAGCTGCAGGCCGACTATCTTGCCGGCGTCTGGGCGCGGCACATGGCGCAGTACGCCGGGATCCTCGACGAAGAGGACATCCGCGAGGCGGTCAATGCCGCGGCGGCGATCGGCGACGACAAGATCCAGGCGCAGGCTCAGGGCTACATCCAGCCCGAGGCGTTCACCCACGGTACGAGCGAACAACGGGTGCGGTGGTTTCTCTACGGCCTGAAAACCGATACGCCCGAACTCATCGTGCAACGGATGAACGAGGCGTTCGAGCGGGACGTGCCGTAACGCAGGTGGTAACGAGTCAGCTACGTAGGTGCAGGTTGGTAACCTGCACCTGAATCACGCCAGACGTTGCATCACCGCAGGTTGCCAACCTGCGGCTACGGGCCGGCGGTTTCCAACCTGTGAACGACCGCAGGTTGAAAACCTGCGGCTCCTGGCGCCGCCGCGGGTAGACTCCCCTCATGCGGATCCTCCTCACCGGCGCCACGGGCTACGTCGGCGGCTGCCTGCTCGACGAACTGCAGCGCCGTGGTCATGCGGTCTGCTGCCTGGTGCGGCGTCCTGAGAGGCTCGCCGGCCGCACGAGCGCCACGACAGAGATCATTCAAGGCGATGCCGCCAACCCGGCCGACTTGGCCCGGGCCTGCGCGGGCGTCGAGGTCGCCTACTGGCTCGTCCACTCGATGGAGGGCGGCGTCGACTTCGAGCGGGCCGACCGGCTCGCGGCGGAGCGGTTTGCGGCCGCCGCCACCGCGGCCGGCGTGCGAAAGATCGTCTACCTCGGTGGTCTCGGAGCCGATGACGACCGGCTCTCGCCACACCTCCGCAGTCGCCAGGAGGTGGGGTCGATCCTGCGGGCGAGCGGCCTCGACGTGATCGAGTTTCGGGCCTCGATCATCATCGGGGCGGGCAGCTTTTCGTTTGACCTCGTGCGGATGCTCGTCGAGCGACTCCCGGTGATGATCTGCCCGGCATGGCTGGCCACCCCAACCCAGCCGATCGCGATCGCCGATGTTGTGGCCTATCTCGCCGCAGCCGCTGACCTGCCGTCCGACGGTCCGCGAATCTTTGAGATTGGCGGTCCAGACAAGGTCTCGTATGGCGCCATCATGCACGAGTACGCCCGGCAGCGAGGCCTCCGCAGGCTGATGATCCCGGTGCCGGTGCTGACGCCGCGGCTCTCCGGGCTGTGGCTCAAACTCGTGGCGCCGCGATACGCGAAGGTAGGGCAGAAGTTGATCGACGGCCTCAAGAACCCGACTGTCGTGACCAACGACGCCGCCCACCGCGAGTTTTCGCTCGTGCCTCGCGACCTGCGCACGGCCGTGGGCGAGGCACTCCGCAGCGAACACGCCGCCTTCGCCGACCGTAATTGGGCCGAGTTTGCGGGTGGGTCGCCGCGGCGGTACGGCGGCACGAACGAGGGCCGCGTGCTCATCGATCATCGTCACGCGGTGGTATCTGTGTCGGCTGACAAGGCCTTCGCAGCGATCGAGCGGATCGGCGGTGCGAATGGCTGGTATGCCTGCAACTGGCTCTGGATCGTTCGCGGCTGGATCGACCGCATGCTGGGCGGGCCGGGGATGTCGCGAGGCCGCCGCGATCCGGAGCGGTTGCGGCAGGGCGACACGCTCGACTGCTGGAAGGTGGAGGTCTTGGAACCACCGCGGCGGCTGCGACTCGTGGCGGAGATGAAGATGCCGGGCCGCGGCTGGCTCGAGTTTGAGGTTGTGCCCCGCGACGGCGATGTGACGATTCATCAGACCGCCGTCTTTGATCCGCACGGCCTCGGTGGCCTGGCCTACTGGTATTCGATCTGGCCGCTCCATGAGGTCGTATTTCGGAGGATGCTGGCCGGGATCGCCCGCGCCGCCGTCCGCGGGGCGTAGCGGGCGAAGTAGCACCTCAGGTTGCCAACCCGCGGCTACGGGTTCGTGACACGCCCATCACGTAGGTGCAGGTTGGTAACCTGCACCTGAATCACGCCAGGCGTTGTGTCACCGCAGGTTGCCAACCCGCGGCTACGGGTTCGTGACAAGCCCGCCACGTAGGTGCAGGTTGGTAATCTGCACCTGAATCACGCCAGGCGTTGCGTCACCGCAGGTTGCCAACCTGCGGCTACGTAGGTGTTCGACGCCGCAAGGGCTTGCTGTCAAAGCACGTCAGAGGGCCGCTGGCGACACTGCTCGCAGGCGGCCAGGCCCTCGATCTGGATCGTCGAGTGCGCCACGCGAAACCGCTCCCGGAGCACCGCCCCCGCTTCGCTCAGGAGACGGTCATGATCGGTGCCATCGACCGCGACGAGGTGAGCCGTGAGCGAGATTTCCGAGGTGCTCGCGCCCCACACGTGCAGGTCGTGCACCTCGCGCACGCCGGGCAGCGCGGCGAGAGCGGCCTCGATCGCCTCGGGCTCGACCCCGCGTGGCACGGCGTCGAGTGCCAGATCGAGGCTCTCGCGAAACAAGCCCCAGGTTCCGGCCACGATCACCGCCGCCACCACGAGGCTGGTGACGGGATCGATCCACGTGGCTCCGGTGAGGGCGATCGCCGCTCCCGCGAGCACCACGCCGAGCGACACGGCCGCATCGGCGGCCATATGCAGGAAGGCGCCGCGGACGTTCGCATCGCTGTGGCCCTTGAGAAACAACAGAGCAGTGACCGTGTTGATGACGACGCCCAGCGAGGCCACCGCGATCACGATCGGCCCGGCGACCGGCTCCGGCGACTGCAACCGACGCACCGCCTCCCAGGCGATGCCGCCACAGGCCACGAGCAATAGGACCGCGTTGGCGAGCGCCGCGTAAATCGTCGAGCGACGCAGGCCCCAGGTGTATCGTCGTGACGGTGGCCGGCGGGCGAGCCAACTGGCCCCCCAGGCGAGCAGCAGGCCAAGCACATCGCCGGCGTTGTGGCCTGCGTCGGCCAGCAACGCCAGGGAGCCTGCCGCCACGCCCGCCACCGCCTCCGCGGCGACGAACAGCGTGTTGAGGGCCACGCCGGCTGCCATGGCCCGGTCGAGGTAGCCCGTCGAGAGGCCGTGGCCGCAGCCGGCTCCGTGCGAATGGGTGTGGGTATGGGGCATGGCGTAGGGATCATACCCGCCGAGCCAGCAGGCATTGGGATACCAGCGGGCGAGGATTCGCCAGCGGCGGTAGGATTCGGCGTTTGAACCAGCTCACGTGTTTGGTGTGATTGAAAGGGAGTCGTATGGAACCTCTGCGGGTGGCGGTGATCGGTCGGACGGGCCGCGGCGATTGGGGGCATGCGATCGATGAACTCTGGCGAGACATCGAGGTGGCCGAACTTGTGGCGGTGGCCGACGAGAGCGAAGAGGGCCTCGCCCAGGCGGTCGCGCGACTGAAACTCGACGGCACGAAGCCCGGTACGGCCCATCGCGACTGGCGGAAGATGCTCGCCGAGGTGAAGCCCGACGTGGTTGTCCTGTGCATGCGGCATATCGACTGCCACGCCGAGATGGCGATCGCGGCCGCGGAGGCCGGGGCGAAGGGAATCTTCGTCGAGAAACCGTTCGTCCGAACGCTCACCGAGGCCGACGCCGTGGTCGCGGCCTGCACGAAGGCCGACACCAAACTGGGGCTCGCCTTCGTCAACCGCCACGCACCGTCGTATGCCGCGGCGAAGGATCTGATCGAGGACGGCCGGATCGGGAAGGTGCTCGAGATCCGGGCACGCGGCAAGGAAGACAAGCGTGGTGGCGGCGAAGACCTCTGGGTGCTGGGCAGCCACGTCCTCGACATGATGGCCGACCTCGGCGGCACGCCGAAGTGGTGCGAGGCCGCGGTCACCCTCGGAGGCAAGGCGATCACCAAGGCCGATGCGGTGGAGGGACCCGAGGGCCTGGGGCTGATCGCCGGCGATGCCGTCGCCGCGATGTTCGGGATGGCCGATGGGCCGATCGGCTACTTTGCCAGTGTGCGCGACGCTGGGGCCAAGCAGCCCAACTTCGGCCTCACGATCGCCGGCACAGCTGGAGCGATCCACATCCGTCCCGACTTCGTGCCGCACGCCTACTTCCGGGAGGCGCCGCTCTGGCGAATGGACAAGGACTACCCCTGGCAGCCCATCGGCCCCGAGGGACTCGGTTCACCGCTGCCGGAGCAGGATGTCGACCGGGCAGCCGAACGGGCGAAGTGGGGCCGCCTCGCCGCCCTCGATCTGCTCGCCGCGATCGCCGAAGACCGCGAGCCGGAGACAGGGATGTATGCGGGCACCACGACCGTGGAGATGATCGCCGCGATCTACGCCTCGGCCCTCTCCGCTCGTCGCATCGACCTGCCGCTGAAGGACCGCGCCAATCCGCTGGCGTAGGTCGAACGGCTCACTCCTCACTCCGCGCGGGAAAACGGTGACAG
>CAMBSN010000020.1 GCA_945870505.1 Candidatus Kuenenia stuttgartensis
ATTTCGCCTGGTCTCACCAGGCGAGGATCGCAGGAGCGATCCTGGTCTTCCGCGTGCACTGGCCATGGAGGGCAGTGCACGCTGAATCAGGCATTTCGCCTGGTCTCACCAGGCGAAATGCGCGAAGGCCTTGTTCGCGTCGGCCATGCGATGCACGTTGTCGCGCTTCGTCACCGCGGCACCTTCGCGCTTGTAGGCAGCGATGATTTCCTCGGCGAGCTTCTCGAACGTGCCGCGGCCCTTCTTCTCGCGGACCGCCTGCAGGAGCCAGCGGATCGCCAGCGACTGTTGCCGGTTGCGGTTAACCTGCATCGGCACCTGGTAGGCGGCACCACCGACCCGCTTGGAACGGACCTCGACGGCCGGCTTGATGTTCTCAATGGCGCGATTGAAGATCTCGATCGGCTCGGCGTCGGTGATCTTCTTTGAGACGATGTCCATCGCCTTGTAGAAGACGTTTTGGGCGACGCTCTTCTTGCCGTCCTCCATCAAGCAGTTGATGAACTTGCTGGCGAGGAGCGACCCATAAACCGGGTCTGGACGGAGCTGTTCGCGGCTGGCAGTGATGTTTCCCATAGTCGTATTCCTTCTTGATTAGCCCTTCTTCGCACCATAGAGGCTGCGGGACTGCTTGCGTCCCTGCACGCCGAGCGTGTCGAGGGCGCCGCGGATGACGTGATAGCGGACGCCAGGGAGGTCGCGGACACGGCCGCCACGGATGAGCACGATCGAGTGTTCCTGGAGGTTGTGCCCCTCGCCCGGAATGTAGACCGTGACTTCCTTCTGATTGGAGAGCCGCACGCGGGCGATCTTGCGAAGCGCCGAGTTCGGCTTCTTCGGCGTCATCGTGCGGACCTGCAAGCAGACACCCCGCTTCTGCGGGCAGCGGTCGAGCACGGGCGACTTGGAAAACTTCCGCTTGGGGCGGCGGCGGCTGCGGACAAGTTGGCTGATCGTGGGCATGGAATGGTTTCTGGGGGCCGGAACTCACGGAACTCCAAAAGATAGCCGAGGATCCGCGGCGATCAAAGGCTCCCTCGTGCTGCCCGCAAAAATCACGCGGGATGCAGCAGTTCCCCGCGGCCGCCGGCGAGCATGTCGCCATGCCATTGCCGCCAGTTTCCGGAATGAATCGCCCCTGCCGCCGCGAAGCCCGCCACCGCGAGCGACCGAAAGAGAAGGTGCAGAAACGGCGGCCGCCAGGCCGCCCCGGGCCGAAACATCGCGGTTGGACGGGGGGAATCGGTCAGGGAGATCACGGAGCCCCGCCGCATACCCAGGCCTGGCTGGCTGCCAACCTCGCCGCCCACTACTACCGTTCCCGCCCGCATTTCGAAGCCCGCCGCCTCACCGCACCCGCCGCCCACGGCGACCACTCCGCGGCGGAGTCGGGAGGCCAGCAGGTGGCCGACACCACCGGCCACGATCACACGGCCGCCGCGCATGCCCACCACGCTGCCGGGCAGGGCTGCGGCGACGTTGTCACCGGCATCTCCTGCCACGAAAACGTCGCCGCCTGCGAGTTCGCAGGCCAGCCAGTCGCCGGCATCGCCGGCGATCTCGAGTCGGCCGCCGCTCATCGCCTCGCCGGCATGGCGGCCCACACTGCCGGAAATCCGCATCACACCGGAGGTCATGCCCGCGGCGAGGCGATGCACGATGGAGAAGTCGCCCCGGCACTCGATCACGAGGTCGGCTGGATCGCCTTCGGCGGTGAACATCTCGCCGAGGTCCCAGCGACGGCCGTCAGCCCGCACCGGAAGCCGGTTGATCTCCGCGAGTGACAGCGGCGCCACCCGCTGCGGCACGATGCCGGCGAGGTCGATGGCGAGCGGTGCTGTCGCGGCGGAGCGTGGCGTGAGAATGAGCGGCATGAAGTGCAGACGCGAACGAGGCCGCGGGAGATATCGCTCCCGCGACTTCGCAGCATACCGCGGGGCTCCGATCGCCCCGCCTCACGCCCCCGCCCGACAGCGGCGGGGCTGCGATGAGCGTCGTGCTCGAAAAACACCGGCTGAGTGCCAGTCGTCATGAACGCCCGAACACGGCGTCTAAGGCAACTTTTTTCGGGCGAAAGCTGGGGTGCGGACGGCGGCGGTGTGAAAGGTTGGCAGTCGGGCGGGTCGTGCTGGCTGTCAGCGGTGCAGTCGGGTGGAAAGGCAGGCTGCCGAGGTTGTGGCGCAACCCCCGACCCCTATACTCTTGGCTCGTTCGGCGAAGGAGGTCATCATGCGGTTTACGCTGCTCGATCGGGTGCTCGAGGTCGAGCCAGGCAAGTCGATCACGGCCATCAAGACGGTGTCCCTCGCCGAGGAGTATCTGGGCGACCACTTTCCACGGTTTCCAGTCCTGCCCGGCGTGCTCATGCTCGAAGCGATGACCCAGGCGGCGGCCTGGACGATCCGCCTCGGCGAGGACTTCGCCCACAGCATGGTGGTGCTGCGGGTGGCGAAAAACGTGAAGTACGGCGATTTCGTGGAGCCGGGCCGAGTCCTTACGGTGAACGCCCATGTGACGGCCCAGGACGAGAAAACGACGACGTTCAAGGCGACCGGTTCGGTCGGCGACCGGACGAGCCTCACTGCCCGCCTCGTGCTCGAGCGGTACAACATGGCCGATCGCCTCGCCCATGGGGCCGCCCTCGACGCCCGCGTCCGCTCGGAAATGCGGAAACTCTGGGCCCTCCTCCATCCGGCACGCGGCGGCAGCCAGCACAAGCCCGTCGCCTACATACCGCAGGTCGCCGCCTCGGCGGCCACCGTGGCGAACGCCAGCGGCTGACGCCTTCGGCCTGAAATTTGCCGGAAATAACGGCCGATTGTTCCGTTTGGCCCCGTTCCGCGGGCGGAAAATGGGCACCTTCGGGTTCCCATGGCCGCTGGCCGACATTACAACACACGGCAACACGGCACCACTACCGGCTGCTTTCCTTCCCCCTTATGCCAAGGTGAATCGTCGATGCCCTCCCGCGAAGAAATCTTTGACAAGGTGAAGTCTGCTCTCGTGGATGCCCTGGGAGTCGACGAGGACGATGTCACTCCCGGCGCGACCATGGTGGGTGACCTGGGTGCTGAGTCGATCGACTTTCTCGACATCGTGTTCCGGTTGGAGAAGGCCTTCAACATCAAGATCTCGCGGGGCGAACTCTTCCCCGAAGACGTGCTGTCGAGTTCCGAGTTCGTGGCCGAAGGCAAAGTGACGCCGGCTGGGATCGCGGCGCTCAAGGCCCGGATGCCGTTCGCGGATCTTTCCAAGTTCGAGTCGAACCCAAGCGTCCAGAACTTCGCCAACACCCTCACCGTGGAGGACATGGTGCGGTACGTGCAGAGCAAACTGGCTGCCTGAGCGGCGGGCCGGGCCGCTGCCCTCGCCCGCTCGCGTTTCCCTGGAGGACGCGGCAGACCGCCGGAAACGGATTCATGCGCTGGTTCTGGATCGATCGCTACGAGGAGTTCGTCCGCGGCCGGCATGCGACGGCTGTGAAGAACGTGTCGTTGGCCGAGGAGCACCTCCACGACCACTTCCCGGGCGTGGCGATCATGCCCAACTCGCTGATCGTCGAGGGGATGGCGCAGGCGGCCGGCCTGCTTGTGGCCGACGCGATCGACTTCAACCGACGGGTGGTGCTTGCGAAGGTGGCGGCGGCGGAGTTTTTCTTTGACGCCGTGCCTGGTGACACGATCCGCTTCAAGGCCGAGGTCCTGGACCTCAAACCGGCCGGATCGCTCACGAAGGTGATCAGCACGGTCGGCGACCGGATACAGGGTCAGGCCGAACTCTTCTTCGCCCATCTCGAGCCGGGTGAGGGAGTGCCGAAGCTCTTCGAGACCGACGAGTTGCTGCGATGGCTCGACCAGATGCACATCTATGAGATCGGTCGCGACGAGGCGGGTAACCCGCTGTCGCGGCCCGATTGGTAAGACCACGCGGAGGCGGGCGATGTCCAGCGGCAGGCGGCGGGTGGTGATCACAGGCATCGGCTGCATCACGCCCCTGGGCGTGAACGTGGAGCAACTCTGGAAGAACCTCGTCGCTGGCGCCTCGGGCGTCGGGCGGACGACGATCTTCGACGCCTCGAAGTTTCCGACGAAGATCGCCGCCGAGGTGAAGGGCTGGGAGATCGCCGACGAGGGGCAGGATCCGAAGGCCTGGGAGTTTTGCGGTCGGCACACGCGGTTTGCGGCCGGCGCGGCGCTGCAGGCGATGCGGGACGCCGGGTTGCCCGAGGGGCTGCCGGCTGATCCCGCGCGGCTCGGCATCTATCTCGGTAGCGGCGAGGGCCAGCAGGATTTTGACGCCTTCACGCGGATGATGATGGCCTCGATCGAGGGTGACACGCTCGACGTGGCGAAGTTCACGAAGCTCGGCCTCGAGACGCTCCATCCGCTCTCCGAGGTGGAGCAGGAGCCGAATATGCCCGCCGGCCACCTCGCCGGCCTGTTCAATGCCCAGGGGCCAAACCTCAACTGCCTCACGGCCTGCGCCGCCTCCAGCCAGGCGATCGGCGAGGCCTGCGAGATCGTTCGCCGCGGCGAGGCCGACGTGATGCTCTCGGGCGGCACGCACAGCATGATCCACCCCTTCGGCGTCACGGGCTTCAACCTGCTGACGGCCCTCTCCACGCGAAACGACGAGCCACACCGGGCCAGCCGGCCGTTCGACAATGACCGTGACGGCTTCGTGCTTGGCGAGGGGGCCGCCATGGTGGTGCTCGAGGAACTCGAGCACGCGAAGCGCCGGGGCGCGAAGATCCACGGCGAGATCCTTGGCTACGGCTCCACGGCCGACGCCTACCGGATCACCGACACCCATCCCGAGGGCCGCGGGGCGGCCGCCTGCATCACGATGGCCCTGCAGGACGCTGGGCTTGGCGTGAACGATATCCACTACATCAATGCCCACGGCACGAGCACCGACGTCAACGACAAGGTCGAGACGCTCGCCATCAAGAAGGTGTTTGGCGAAGGGGCCTACAAGATCCCCGTGTCGAGCACGAAGAGCATGATGGGCCACCTGATCGCAGCCGCCGGGGCGACAGAGTTGATCGTCTGCCTGCTGTCGATCCGTGACGGCCTGCTGCCGCCGACGATCAACTACGAGACGCCTGACCCGAACTGCGACCTCGACTACGTTCCCAACAAGGTCCGCGAGGGCAGGGTGGATCAGGCCCTCTCCAACTCGTTCGGCTTCGGCGGCCAGAATATCTCGCTGATCGCCGGCCGCTTCCGCGGGTAAGCAGCTCAGGTTTGCTGCCCCGGTAGAACAGGTTTCCAGCCTGTTCGGTCCCTGCATCCGTAGAACGGGTTTCCAACCTGTTGTGGTCAGCCGTCCCGCCCTCAACCTTACCCATCTTCTCGCCCGCAGGGTTTTCTCAACCGGCGCCAGCGGCACGACCGATACCACCGGTGACATGCGGATGATCGGCCGCGGGCGGAGTGCCCGCGCGGAACGTCCGCCCACCGGGAATCTCGCCATGAAAACGCTCTCGCGTGCCCTCGGCCTTGCCGTAGTGACCGCTGTGCTCGCTACGTCGAGCGGCTGCTCGATTATCGATCGGCTCTTCCTGCTCAACACCGACGGCCCCCACGGCCATCACGCCACCCAGGTGGGCGGCCAGTGCCAGGACGGCATGTGCCAAGACGGGCAGTGCCAGGATGGTCAGTGCGGCCCCGAAGGCTGCCCCACCGGCAACTGTCAGCCGGGCGGCGACTGCCAGGAGTGCGAAGGCGGTGCCTGTCATCCGCGGCACGTCGGCCGGTACGGCGGCCTTGCCAAGCACCACCTCACGCCCGAGGAGAAGGCGGCGCTTGCCGGTAGCAACTACGGCTCGACCCAACCGCCTGGTCCGCCGACCGGGGCCGTCGCGTATCCGTATTACACGACCCGCGGCCCGCGCGACTTCCTCGCCAAGTGCCCGCCGTCGATCGGCCCTCAGTAACGCAGCCCCGCGCCTCACGGCGTTGGGCTTCGACGATCCTCGCCGGTAGGCTTTCGGGCCTCACCGGCATCGTCGTTTTTTGGGAATCGCATTCGAGGAGCCTCGCATGGAAGCCGCATCGGGTGATTCCGCGTCGGGAATGATGTCGTCGGGTCGGCTGACGCTCACGGCCTGGTTTGTCTGTGCAATCGCGGCGATCGGCTTCGCGTTCGACATCTACGAACTCCTGATGCTGCCGCTGGTGATCAAGCCGGCGCTGGCCGCCCTCGGCGGCATGACGCCCGAGGGCACGCCGCTCCTGGTGCCTGGCTCGCCCGAATACACGAAGTGGGCCCGGGCGCTGTTCTTCGTGCCGGCGATCACCGGCGGCATCTTCGGCCTGATCGGCGGCTACCTCACAGATCTTCTCGGTCGCCGCCGCGTGCTCACGTACAGCATCCTGCTCTATGCCTTCTCGGCGCTCGCCGCAGGCTTCGCCACGTCGCTGCCGATGCTGCTCTTCTTCCGCTGCCTCGTGTTCATCGGAGTGTGCGTCGAGTTCGTGGCGGCGGTGGCCTGGCTGGCCGAACTGTTCCCCAACCGCGAACAGCGGGAGCGGGTGCTGGGCTGGACGCAGGCCTTCTCGTCGCTCGGCGGCCTTCTCGTGGGATCCGCCAACGTTCTCGCGGCTCGCTACGCCGACACGCTGCCGGCGATCCAAGGGGGTCACGAGGCCTGGCGATACACACTGATCTCGGGCGTGATTCCAGCGCTGCCGCTGATTCTGATCCGGCCGTTCCTGCCGGAGAGCCCGGTGTGGGCTGAGAAGAAGCGGGCGGGCACGCTGCGGCGGCCGAGCATCCGCGAACTCTTCAGCCCGGCACTCATTCGCACGACGGTCGTGACCACGCTCGTGTTTGCCGCCAGCTACGGCATCGCGTTTGGCGCGATCCAGCAACTCCCACAGATTCTCGGTGGTCCCAAGGGCCATGCAGCGATCTTGGCCACCGCGAAGACGGCGCAAGACGAGGCTGTCGCCGCGGCGGAAAAGGCGGGCAAGCCCGCGCCGCCGCCTGGCCGGCTCAAGGCGATCGCGGGCAACGCCACCGATGAGGCGGTTGCCACCGTCACGATCTGGCAGGAGATCGGCGGGCTCGTGGGCCGCGTGCTCCTGGCCTTCGCGGCGCTGCGGATCGTGGGCCGCCGCACGCTGCTGCGGCTCTTCCAGTGGCCCGCGCTCCTGATTGTGCCCGCGCTCTTCTGGTGGATCTCCACGCAGCTCACCAATGCCGACTCGCTCCCCTTGATCAAGGCGGGCATCTTCGTGGCCGGACTGTTCACCGTGTCGCAGTTCAGTTTCTGGGGCAACTACATCCCGCTCGTGTTCCCAACGCATCTCCGCGGCACCGGAGAGAGTTTTGCCGCCAACATCGGCGGCCGCGTGCTGGGCACGGCCGCGGCTTGGCTCACGCTCACCTTCTCCGCCGCCACGCCGCCCAACCCGGTGCGGATCGCGCTCGCCGGTGCCGCCGTCGCCGGTGCCTATGCCCTCGTGGGCGTGATCCTCACGCACTGGCTGCCCGAGCCCGACGCCACGCTCGAGCATTGACGGTCTGTGTAAAAAGTCACTCGTGAAGTTTTTCATTTGGATGACCGGCGCGTTCAGCGAGGGATGGGAAGGCGAGGCGACACGGCAAACCGGTCTTTCAGCTCGTTTTCGCGATCGCTAGCCTCCGCGGCCCGCCCGTGCGTCCCGTCTCCGGAGGAGTGCGATGATCACGCGACTGCCCGCCTTTTTCGACAACCTGCTCGCGCTGCCCATGCCGCTGATGGTGGCCTTTCTGCTGGTCTACTGGGGCGGGTTGGCCTACGTGGTGCACCGCTGGCTCGTGCCCTGGATCGCCGGCCGGACAGGACAAAAACTCGGGCGTTTCGAGGCCGAGGTTCCGGCGCAGATCGGCCTCGCCTTCGGCCTGTTGATCTCGTTCATCGCGATCCCTGTCTGGGAGCAGCACAGCCTCGCCGAGGAATCGGCCCGCACGGAGGCCGCCGCCTACCGCGAGATGGCCGAGTCGATCGAGGACGCATCGCCCGCGGAAACGGCACGCCTGCATGAAGCGCTCCGCGACGCGGTCGGATTCACCGTGGACGAGGAATGGCCGCAGCTGGCACACCTGCTCACGCCGCGGGTGACTGCGGCCCCGATTCGCGAACTCCGCACGGCGATCCATGCGCTCCCCGAGGGACCGCTGCAGACCGAACTCCACGACCTCTACAAGCAGGCTTCCACAGCCCGCGAGACGCGGCTGCGGATCGCGGCCACGCGTCCGCCACCGGCCCGCTGGGGCATCGTCGGCATTCTTGCCATCCTCACGCTCCTGGGCGTGGGCCTGATCCACGCCGAATCGCGGCGGGCTCGCCGGATGGCGCTTGGCATGGTGTCGGTGGGCATCAGCTGCTGCTTCGTCGTGCTCTTCGCCTACACCAGGCCTTATATTGGCCAGTTCGCCGTGCAGCCGGTCGATCTCCAAGATCTCGTCGCCGATCTCGACGGCGACCGGGTCACGAAGCAAGCCGCGGCGGTTCCGGCAGATCGGCCGCTCACCCGCTGATGGTGCGCGGCGCCTTGGGGGCGTCGTCGGGCAGCGTGGGCACCGACCAGATCACGTAGAGCCCGACTGCCACCGCGGCGAGGAACGCCCACCGCAGCCACCACGTCAGGCTGTTGAGAAACAGGCTCACCGCCACGACCGCCAGCACCATCACGATCGCCCGGTGCTTCAGCGATCGACGGATGCCGTGGTAGTGCTGCCAGTCGTCGAGCGTGGGGCCGAACGTCCGCGAGCGGTGCAGCCAGGCGTGGATCCGTGGCGAGCCTCGGTAGAAGCACCAGCTCGCCAGGAGCACGAACGGCGTCGTGGGCAGGAGCGGCAGCACGGCGCCGAGCGCCGCCAGCCCCAGGCAGGCCCAGCCGCCGGTCACATACAGAAACCCGCGGATCGGATCGGTGACGGGACGGACATCCATGGGGAATGAAAAATCCCGGGTTCGGTCAGGCGGGTGCGGGGATTCTACCACGCCTGCTTTTCCCGTATGATCGCCGCCGCCGTCGACCCGACGACCCCCGCCCACCAGCCTCCGGAGAACCTGCGATGCCCCTCGTCCCCATGCGGATCCTGCTCGACCACGCCGCCGAACACGGCTACGGCCTCGCCGCGTTCAACGTCAACAACATGGAGCAGATCCAGTCGATCATGGAAGCGGCGAAGGAGACCGATTCGCCCGTGATCGTGCAGGCCTCGCGTGGCGCCCGCAGTTACAGCCAGGACAACTACCTCCGCCACCTGATGCTCGCCGCGGCCGAGCTCTATCCGTCGATCCCGATCACCATGCACCAGGATCACGGCAACTCGCCGGTCACCTGCCAGAGCGCGATCGACAACGGCTTCACGAGCGTGATGATGGACGGCTCGCTCAAGGAAGACGGCAAGAGCCCGGCCGACTTCGACTACAACGTGAAGGTCACGAAGGAAGTGGTCACGCTCGCCCACCGGCAGGGAGTGTCGGTGGAGGGCGAACTCGGCTGCCTGGGCTCGCTCGAAAGCGGCGAGGGCGAGGCGGAGGACGGCCACGGCGCGACGGGCAAACTCTCGCACGACCAGCTACTCACCGATCCCGACGAAGCCGCGCGGTTCGTGGCGGCCACGGGCGTGGATGCGCTCGCCGTGGCGATCGGCACGAGCCACGGGGCCTACAAGTTCACCCGGAAGCCCGACGGCGACGTGCTGGCGATGAAGCGGATTGAGGAGATCCACGCCAAACTGCCCAACTGCCACCTCGTGATGCACGGCTCGTCGAGCGTGCCGCAGGAACTCCAGGACATCATCAACAAGTTCGGTGGGAAGATGCCGCAGACCTGGGGCGTGCCCGTGGAGGAGATCCAGAAGGGGATCAAGCACGGCGTGCGGAAGATCAACGTCGACACCGACTGCCGGATGGCGATCACCGGTGCGATCCGCAAGGTACTCGCCGAGGCGCCGGAGAAGTTCGATCCCCGCGACTACCTCAAGCCGTCCCGCGAGGCGATGAGGAAGGTGTGCGCGGAGCGGATGGTGCAGTTCGGTCAGGCCGGCAACGCCGGCAAGATCAAGTGCATCACGCTCGCGGACATGGCGGCGCGGTACGCGCGCGGCTGACCGTTCTGGCCTTGAAGTAGCACAGGTTTTCAACCTGTGACTGCCCATCGCCGAGGCTCGGGGCTGCCCGGGCCCCGTCGCCGGACGTTCGCGGATGCCCTCATGGTATTCGCTCACTCGATGCTGCTCTCGCTTCGCCGGGCACCGATCCGCCGCAGGCGAATTGGTCGTGGCTTTGCTCGACCAGCAACGCCGGCTCCCGGAGCCCGGGCAGCCCCTCGCTACGTTCGTGCCCGTCGCCACCTCGGTCGGCCGTGAGGCCGAGCCGGTCAGCTTTCACCTGAAAAGATCTGGCTGAAAAGCTGCGTTGCGTGGCTTGCGCAGACGGCCTACCATCCCGCCCTCGCGCGGGGACTTCGCGCGGATTCCCCGCCCGTGGTGTAGGCATGCACGATCTCAACGACGACGGCATTCTGTCGCACGGCCGTGACATCCTCCGCGCCGAGGGCGCGGCGGTGCTCCGGGCGGCCGACGCCCTCGACGCCTCCTTCTGCCGCGGCGTGAAGATGATCCTCGGCTGCTCCGGCAGCGTGGTGGTGACCGGGATCGGCAAGGCGGGGCTCGTGGCGCGGAAGATCTCCGCCACCCTCGCCTCCACCGGCACTCCGAGCCACTTTCTCCACCCCGCCGAGGCGCTGCACGGCGACCTCGGCGCGCTGCGGGCCGACGACGTCGTGCTCGCGCTTTCGCAGTCGGGCGAGACGGAGGAGATCACGCGACTGCTGCCCCACCTCGCCGCCCGCCGCGTGGCGATCGTGGCGCTCACGGGCCGGGCCGAGAGCGCGCTGGGCCGCGCCGCCGCCGTGGTCGTGGCCACGGGCGCCCTCCGTGAGGCCTGTGCCCTGGGTCTGGCGCCAAGCACCAGCACGTCGCTCATGCTCGCACTCGGCGATGCAATTGCGCTCGTCACGAGCAGCCTGCGGCGGTTCACCGCCGAAGACTTCGCCGCCCGCCATCCCGGCGGCAGCCTCGGCCGTCAGTTGATGATGGTGGAGGACGTGATGCGGCCGCTGGCGGAATGCCGCCTCGCGGGGCCGCTCGACACGGTGCGCAGCGTCTTCGTCCGACCCCTGCCGGCCCGCCGGACGGGCGCCGTGATGATCCTCGACGATGAGGGCTCGCTCGCCGGCATCTTCACCGACAGCGACCTGGCGCGACTCTTCGAGCGGCGGCACGACGCAGCGCTTGACGAGCCGATTGGCCGCGTCATGACCGTGCAGCCCACGACCCTACCGGTCGGCACGCGGCTCCGCGACGCAGTCGCGATCCTGGAGTCGCGCCGGCTCAGCGAACTGCCAGTGCTCGATCAAGCCGGCAGGCCCGTCGGACTCGTCGACATCGTCGATCTCGTCGGCCTCGTGCCTCCCGAGGTGCTTGCCACGCCGCGACCTGCCGCGGCGGCCTGAGCCCCTGCTGCCTGGAAGTTTCGCCATGACGTCCGCCGACCTCGATCGCCGCCTCGCCCGCGTGCAGCTCCTGCTGCTCGACGTGGACGGCGTGCTCACCGACGGCGGCGTGACCTACGACGACCAGGGTGGCGAGTCGAAGACCTTCCACATCCGTGACGGCCTGGCGCTGCGGGCCTGGCAGCGGGCCGGACTCCGCGCCGGAATCATCACGGGGAGGTCGAGCCGGGTGGTCGAGCGCCGGGCCGCGGAACTCGGCATCGAGATCCTGCGGCAGGGGATCGACGACAAACTCACGGCCGCCACCACGGTGATCGGGGAGTGCGGGCTCTCCTGGGAGGAGACGGCGTTTCTCGGCGACGACCTGCCCGATCTGCCAGTCGTGGCACGGTGCGGCGTGGGCGCGGCGGTGGCCGACGCCTGCGCGGAACTCCGCCACGCGGCGGTGCTTGTGACAACGCTTCCCGGCGGCCGCGGTGCCGTTCGCGAACTGATCGAGCGGATGCTCAAGGCCCGTGGCGGCTGGGACGCCATCGTGGCCCACTACGCGGCTCCGCGGACCTGATGTTCCCTCCGACGGTGAGACGGTGATGGAACATCGACTCGGACGGACGCTGCGAGTGTTTCTCGTTACCCTGGCGGCGGCGGGATTCTATCGGCTCGCCGTGGTGCCGATCGTCGAGCCACGGGTTCGAGATGCCGCGGCGGCCCTCGAAATGACACCGGAGGAGGCCGCGGCGATCCGCGCCCGCGCCGACCAGCGGCTCGCGGCCCTTGGCGACGTGTTTCCGCCCGGATCGTGGGAGCGAGATAACCCGATCATGCTCGAGAGCCGGCAGATGCGGCTCCTCTTCAAGGATTACCACTCGCTGCCGGACGGCCGCGTGAACCTCGTGCCCTGCACGCTCGTCGTACTGCCGGACCGAAACCGGGTTGCTGCTGACGGCCAGCCGGGCCGCACCATGGTGCTGCGGGCGCCGCAAGGGGCCGTGCTCGAGTTCGACGAGCCACTCGACCTCCGCCAGGGCCGGCTTGCGCGGCTGATCGGCGGCAGCCTCCGCGGCCAGGTGACGATTCGGGGCACGCCCACCTCGCCCGAGGCCGAGGACGACGTGGAGATCGTCACCCGCGACATCGAACTCGATGAACTCGAGGTCCGGACCGGCGAGATGGTGCAGTTCCGCTACGGCCGTTCGAGCGGGAGCGGCCGCGGTCTCGTAGCGCGGCTCCGGCCGCGACCCGGTGGGGGCGGCCCCGCTCGGGGCGCCGGCCCCGGTGACAAGGGACCCAACATCGGCGGCGTCGACTCGATTCGTCTCGATCGTGACGTGAAGATGCGAATCGAGGGAGTCGCGGGGGGCATGCTGCCCGGGTCGACGCCTGCCGCCGCCCCCGCCACTCCCGCCGCCGACGGACCGCCTGCCGCGCCGCCGGTGCTCGTCACGTGCCGCGGCGCGCTGTGCATGAACGTCTCGGCCAACGTGATCACACTCGAGGATCATGTCGATGTGATCCGCGCCGCTGCCGACGGCGCCGCCGAACAGCTCTCGTGCGACCTGCTCGCGATCGTGCTGGCCCGCAAGTCGAAAGCGGCCGCGAACGGCACCGCCGCGTCGGCCCGCGGTGGTCTCGAGCCGGTAGAAATCCAGGCCAAGGGCACGCCCGTGGTGGCCCGCTCGACCGGCGCGCAGCTCGAGGCCCGCGCCGCCCGACTCGGCTACGAGATCGCCACGCGGCGAATCCTGCTCGATGGCGAGGAGCCAGTGTCGCTCGTCGCGAAGGGGTCGGAGATGGAGGCCCGGAAGATCGACTACATGCCCGGCGAAGCCGGCGATCCGGGGACCCTCATGGCTGTCGGGCCCGGCTGGATCCGCATGCGTTCGGAGAAGTCGCCGCCGGCGCAGGCGCGGTGGCAGCAGTGGCTGCGGATGCGACCTGATGGCGACGGCCACGTGGTGTCGCTGGCGGGCGACGCCGACGTGTCCGTCGAGGCGCAGGGGCGGCTGTCTGCCGCCGAGATGCACCTCTGGCTCGACGTGGTGAAGGGGCCGCGGCCCGCGAAGACCGACCCCGCCGCTGGTCCCGATCTCTCCGGCGTGCGGCCGTCGCGGCTGCTCGCCCGCGGCATGGTGGAGGCCGATGCGGAGGAGGTTGCCGCGCGGACCGACCGACTCGAACTCTGGTTTCGGACCGTTGACCCTCCGCCCCCCGTGGCGGCCGTCGCAGCCGCGCCCGCCGAGGCACCAGCCCCGAGCCAGTCGCCGCCAGCAACTCCGGCACCCACAGCCGTCGCTCCACCGATCCAGGCAGCCCCACCGCGATCCCGCGGCAAGATGATCGCGAGCGCCGCCCTCGTCCGCGGACAGGTGACGCTCGCCGCCGCTGGCAACGAAGTGGACGAACTGTCGATGGAGGGCCAGGTGCACCTCGTCGAACAGCCGCTCGCGCCGCCGGCACCGGGGACCGTGGCCGAGCCAGGTGTGGAGATTCGCGGTGACCAGATGCAGCTCACGCGGGCCACGCGGCCCGACGCCAAGGCGATCGTCTCGGGCCGGCCGGCCGTGGTGAAGGGCAGGGGTCTCGATCTCGAAGGACCCATGGTCGAGTTTGACCGCGGCCACAACCGGCTCGCGGTGGACGGTGCCGGACGGCTGTCGCTGCCGATGGCCGCTGGGGCTGGAGCACTCGAGTCGTTCAGCATGACCGGTGGCCCGCCGCCCGCCGCTCCACAGGGCGGGCCCGGCAAGCTCGACGTCACCTGGCAGGGACGGCTCGACTTCGACGGCCAGAAGGCGCGGTTCATTGACACGGTGATCGCGAAGGGTGCGTCGGCCGAACTCCAATCGGGGTCGCTCGATGTGATCTTCGACAGGCCATTTGAGTTCGCGGCGGGCGATTCGCCCCGCAGCGGCAAACAGCCTGAAGTGGCCCGGATCGCCTGTGGCGCCGGCGTGAAACTCGTGAGCGAATCAGTCGACGACGTCGGCGAGAAGTCGGCCGAGCAACTCTTCGTCCGCGATCTCGTGATCGACCGCCTCACTGGGGACGTGACCGGATCAGGCCCCGGCCGACTCGCGAGCACGAGGGCCGGTCAGCCGCCGCAGATGTCGCTGCCGGCTGGTCCGCAGGGACAGCCCGTGGCCGCGCAGCCCGTCGCCACCACCCGTCGGGCGAGCGAACTGACATATCTCGGCGTCGACTTTCAGAAGGGGCTGCGGGGCAACCTCCACCGTCGCACGATGGAGTTTCACCAGCGGGTCGAGGCGATCTGGGGGCCGATCGCCAAACGGGGCGACACGCTCGATCCCCATGCGGCCGGCGGTCTGCCCGAGCGCGCCGTGACGATCGACTGCGACATGCTCGGCGTCGGCCAGGCGCCGCCCATGCCCGGCCGCCAGCGGTCGAGTATGGAACTCGGTGCCAGCGGCAACGTGCTCGTCGAAGGGGAATCGTTCACCGCGCGGAGTGCCAGGCTCACGTGGAGCGAGGCGAAGGACTTGCTCGTCTTCGAAGGGGACGGCCGCAGCGACGCGCAACTCTTCCGCCAGCTCAAGGCCGGTTCGCAGCCATCGACCGCGTCGGCGGGCAAGATCCTCTACTGGCGGACGCTCAACCAGGTTGACATCGAGGACGCACGGTTCCTCGATCTTGATCAGATTCGTGGTGGTGGTGGTGGTGGTGTGCCGGGAGGCTTTCCTGGCGGTGGTGGCGGGCCGCGTCCGCTCACGCCGCCCCGCGTGCCCGGCACGTAAGGGCCTCGTGAAAGCCGAAGGCCGTGAGGCCTCGCGCGCGTTCACGCTGGACGGTGTCCATCCTGGTCGCGTCCCACGCCTGACGGCGTTGGGCTTGGATGGGATCGGTCGTGAACGCTGGTGTGCCACAGGTTCACAACCTGTGCTACGAGGAGCCCGTGCTACGCCAGCCGGCGCGACTCCTGGTCGAGCGCGTCGAGCACGAACCGGATCACGTCGCCCGCGACCTTGTCGTAATACTCGACGCTGTGTCCGCCGCCCCGCGGCTCGAGCAGCGCACGGTGCGGGATGCCGAGTGCCACCAGTTTGCTGTGCAGCCGCGCGGCGCCGTCGTGCCAGTGAAGATCGTCGGGGTCGCTCGCGAAGCATTGATGCCGCGGCCAGTTGAGCGGATGCACGTGAAGGATCGCGGTATCCTGCCGGGCCCGCTCCACGTCGCCGAAGAGCTGCCAGAGCGTGTCGTAGTATTCGCCGTCATCGCGGTCGCCCGCCTGCCGCATTGCCTGGTGGAAGTCGATCGCTGGCGCGATCGCGGCGGCCACCGGAAATACTGCCGGGTGCCGATAGGCGATCCGCAGCGCCCCCTGGCCTCCCATGCTCGTGCCCACCAGCGCGATGCCCGGAGACTCCACGCCGAAACGCTGTGCCACCTCGCCGCGGATCGTCTCGGTCACGTACCGCTCGGGCGTGATGTCACGGTCGAACGAGGGCACGATCCGGTCGAGCCACCACGAGCGTCCGGCTCGCGGTGCGATCACCGGGAGCCCGTGCTGCTCCACGAGGGCCGTGAGCGCCGGCATGTCCTGGAGCCACCGGCCGCGGACGCCGTGGAGATAAACGACCGCCCTGCCCGGGAGGGGATCGGGAGGGGTGTGGAGTTCGCAGGCATGCCCGCCGACCTCGATCACGGACCAGTGGGCGCGAGGAGGAGGCATGTGGGAAGCGGCCAAGCGGGGGAAAACCGCCTCTATTCTAGCCGACCGTCGGGCCGTTATCCTGCACGTTCCGCCGCCAGGGTTCACGGCGCGGCACACTGACTCGCAGGATCGCGACACGATGGAAATCCTTCTCTCGGCCGAAGAACTCGCCGCCGGCATTGGCCGGCTCTCCGACGACGTGAAGCGCGAGGTCGGCCGCCGTCCGCTCGTTGTTGTCGGCGTGCTCACGGGCAGCATCGTGCTCGTCGCCGACCTGATCCGCCGCCTCGAGGGGCCGGTGACGGTGAGCATGGTATGGGCGAGCAGCTACCGCGGCACTGCCACGCGACCCGGCGAACTGGAACTGCGGCTCGACCTCCTTCCCGATCTGTCTGGCCAGAACGTGCTCCTGGTGGACGACATCTTCGACACCGGCCACACGCTCAAGGCCCTGCTTCAGGAACTCCGCCGCCGCGGGGCGGCCAGCGTGCGGTCGCTCGTGCTCCTCAGGAAGACCGGCCGGTCGGAGGTGGACATCGATCCCGACTTCGTCGGCTTCGAGATCCCCGACAAGTTCGTCGTGGGCTATGGACTCGACTTCGATGGTGACCTGCGGCACCTTCCGCACCTTGCGGCCCTCGACGATGACGACATCGCCGCCGCCCGCGCCTCACAGGCACGATGCACAGAGCCCGCCAGCCGATCCTGATCGCCGTCCGTGGGCTCGACCCCGTCGGCATCGGCCGGCAGGTGGAGTTGCTTGCCCGCGGGCGAGCAGCCGATGGCAGGAATGTGCATGTCGCGATCACGTCGGCCGGCGGGAGCTTGGCGGCGCGGCTCCGCGACGCGGGGCTACCGGTGCATGCAATCGGCCGGCGACCCGTGCCCGACGTGGCCGCGATGGTGCGGCTCGTCGGCCTGGTGCGCCGACTTGGTGTGGGCACGCTCGTCTCGTTCGGTAGGCGGCAGGCGTCCATGGCCGCCGTGGCCCGGCTCTCCGCGCCAGGCCTTCGCACGGTGGCCCACGTGGCGATGCCGCCGCGTGGCGGCATGCTCGACCGTGGGCTGCGCCGCAGCGATCGCGTCGTGGCCACATCTGACATCGTGGCCGAGGCATGCCGGCAACGCGGCGTCGCCGCCGGCCGGATCTTGACCGTGCCCCCCGGCATCCAGGCGGACGAAGGGACGGGGGCCTCCCGCGAGGCGATCGCCGCGCGGCTCGGCCTCGATCCCGACTGCACCTGGACGCTGTCCGTGATGCCGCTGGTGGCGCAATCCCGCCTCGAGCAGCTCGTGTGGGGTATCGACCAGTTGGGCGTGGTTCGCAAGGGCATGCAGCACGTGCTCGTCGGCGGCGGCCCGCAGTTCCGCAGGCTCTGGCGGCGGGCTCGAGTACAGCAACTGGCCGAGCGGCTGTTCGTGATGCCGCACTGCGATCTGCTGCCCGATCTGCTTGGCCAGGTGAGCTACGTCTGGCAGTCGGGCGCGACGGCCTGCGGTGGCGTGATCCTCGATGCGATGGCGCGGGGAGTGCCGGCCGTGGCGGTGGCGAGCGACCCGGCCCGGCAGCTGGTGGTGAGCGGCGAGACGGGCTGGATCGTGCCGCCGCTGCCCGAGAGCGAGTTTCCGCGGCGGGCGTTCAACCTGCTTGAGAAGCCCGACGAGGCGGCCCGGTTTGGTGCCGCGGCGCGGGCGCGGGCGATTGAGTCGTTTCCGGTTGCGCGGATGATCGCGGGCTTCGCGGCGGCGATTGACGAGCTCGCCTGATCAGGTGGCAGAGAGCGTGGTGCCCGGAGGCATGGCCCGGAGGTGGCCGTCTTCCGCCACAAGCACGCCGTTCTTGAACACCTTTGCCGGAATCGAAAACATTCGCGCCAGATCGCGGTCGGGGCGATACAGCGTGAGGTCGGCGTCGCCGCCCGGGCCGAGATGGCCCTTGTGTTTCAGGCCCGCGATCCGCGCCGGGGCGGCCCGCGTCACGATGCAGAGCTCCTGGAGCGAATACTCGCGGTCGAGATCCTTCAGCGGGCTCCGCTTCCGCACGGCCGGGTGGATGCGGTCGAAGGCGGCCCGACGGAAGGCGGCGTCACCTAACAGCGCCATCAGATGCGGGTAGGCGGTGAAGTGGGCGCCGTTGGGATGGTCGGTGGTGAGCGCGACCCGCCAGGGATCACTCGCCGAGAGAAACCACTCCAGGCCGATCGCCCACTGCCAGGCATGGATCAGGCTCTTTTCCTTGTAGGCGATCGGCAGCACGCCGCAGCCCCCGGAGAGGTGGAGATCGTGCGCGACCCAGGGCACGCCCGTGGCGTGGGCGAGGTGCTCGGCGGCGGCCGAATCACCCGTCATCGCCACCGTGTCGCCAAACAGGATCTGGCCGACGTCGAGCGTGAGCGAGTCGTGGGCATTGAAGAACTCGACGAGCGGGGCCACGCCCGAGCCGAACGATCCCTCGTCGAGGTCGCCGCCGGAGTAGCTGTGGAACTGCACGTGGGCGAGATGGGCGCGCCGGCCGTCGAGCGACTGCATCGTCTCCAGGAGCGTCCGCCAGTTGCCCGGGAGGCCGAGGTTCGCCGTGTGCACGTGAAGCGGATGCGGCAGGCCAACCGCCTGCACGGCGTCGGCGAGCCGCTCCAGCAGGAGCCGGGGCGTGAGGTCATGGCCCGGAATCGCCGCGTCGAGGTCGTGGTGGTCGCCGCGGCCCTTCCGCCAGAACGCCGCGCCGCCGGGATTTGCGACCTTCACGGCCCAACCGCGGCCTGCAGTCACTGCAGCGGCCACGACCCGCTCGGTCTCGCGGGCGTCACTACGAGCGAGCGCGGCGAGGACCGCGGCGTCGTCGGCTGCGAGCAGGTAGATCCCCTTGTCGAGGATCGGCAGATCGGCGAGTTCGAGGTGGGCCATGGCAGCCGCGGCTGTGGCGATGGCGGCGTCGAAGACCGTGGTGTATCCGAGGGCGGCGTAGGCCGCGCCGGTGGCATGGATCGTGGGCACCGCCGCCGGCGCGGCTTCGCGGCGGGCGAGCTGTGGCGCGATCCGGCGGCCAAACCCGACTTTCGGCCCCGCGACGTGGCTGTGGAGATCGATGCCGCCCGGCATGACCACGAGGCCCGTACAGTCGATCCGATAAAAGCCGCGGGCATCGGCGGGCCGCGACACGATCGTGCCGCCTTCGACCCAGATGTCGTCGATGACGCCATTGCGGCCCGTGGCGGGATCGTGGATCGTGCCCTGTGCGAGCACGAGGCGGTCGGCCGTGGCGGGTGTCATGCGGTCGCTCCCGACGCGGCGATGCGGGCTGCGAGCGACCGCAGCGCTGATGCGTCGGCCGCAAGCCGCACGACGGACACGGCTCCGGCGGCCCGGTCGATCGCCGCCGCTACTTTGGCGGTGGCCTCGCCCACGACAACCACGCAGTCCACCTCGCGGCGGTCGAGCAGCCGCACGGCATCGGCCTCGGCAGGGAGAAAGCGGCCTCCGTAGCGGTCGGCCCGCTCGATCGCCCCGGCCGCGCCATACCGCCACGTGCAGGCGGCCACCGCGGCATCGTCTCGATCGCCGAGCGGCACTTCGAAGGCAGGTTTTTCATGCGCCACCGCCCGCACGAGCGATGCGGTGCTCCAGGCTGCGAGTCCCACGTCGTCGGCCGACCAGTCGGTGACGATCGCCACCGTGCGTGCGGCGGCCATGGCGGCTGCGATCTCCCGTGCCGCGGCGAGCGCCGCCAGACCGCACGCGTCCCCGTCGATGGCGATATCGCGGATCACGGCCTCAACGAGTCGGGCGAGATCGACGGCAGCAGCGGTGGCGATACCACAGTGGTGGTGATGGGGGCCGTTCATGTGCCCGTCGGCTGGGCCGACGGCGAGCGTGTGTCGCGGCATGCCGTTGACCGGCGGCGCGACGAATCGCTCGATGAATCCCGGTGCCGACCGCTCGGGATCGCAGAACCAGAGGATCGCGAGATCGGCGCGGTCGCGGAGTTCCTCCGGTGCCGCCGTCACCCCGCCGATCCTGGCGAGGATGGGCCCCGAGACGCGGGCTGTTTCTGGCGATCCTGGATCGATCGCCGCTCCCGCCGCCTCGGCGAGGTCGCAGGCTGCCACGGCGACCGCGGCATCCGCGGCGAACAGCCCGGTGAGGAGCGTGTGGCGGGCCGTTGTGATCGCCTCCACGGCGCGGGTGGGGGCGTCGGCGGCTGGCGGAGAGACTGTCATGCCCCGGGCAGCATGATGGCTGCCCGTCGGTCAGGCAAGGCCCGTCAGTGGGCCCTCGCCGCAGTGGTCGGGGTTGCCGAACCGCACCAGGCTGGTGTGACCCATCGCGTGGGCGAGCGTGATCAGGAAGCGGTTGTGCGGCACACCCGGAAACTCGAGGCCGCGGCCGGTGGTGAACCCGAGGCCACCGCCGACGAGCACCCAGGGAATGTCGTCGCGGGAATGGGAGTTGCCCTCGCCGAGTTCGTTCGTCCAGACGATCGTCGTATGGTCGAGGAGCGAGCCGTCGCCCCCAGGTTCGGGCGTCTCGGCGAGCCGCTTCGCGAGGTGAGCGACTTCGCCCGCGTACCAGGCGTTGATCTTCGTGAGCTTCTCCTGCGCCGCCTCATTGGAGTTGGGCTCGTGGGAGAGTTCGTGCTGGCCCTCGTCGACACCGAGCCAGGTCATGTGGGGCTGCCCGACGGAGTTGGTGTATTGCAGCGTGGCGACCCGGGTGAAGTCGGCGGAGAGCGCCGAAACCAGGAGTTCGATCTGCATTCGGCTGATCCGCGGCATCTGGTCGTTCTGCTCGATCACACCCTGCTCGAGTGCGGGCACGGGGTGTGCGACGGTGGAGCGCTGGTCGGCGAGGTCGCGCTCCAGGCCGCGGACGAGCGCCGCGTGCTCCTCGAGAATCCGCCGATCCTCGGCGGGCAGCGCGGCGGTGACGCGGGCCAGATCCTCGCAGACCTCGTCGAGCACGCTCCGCATGCTCTCGCGGTCTCTCGTTTCGCCATAGAGTTTCGCGAACATCTGATAGGGATCGTCGATTGGCGCCACGGGCTTGTTGGGGCCGGCGTAGACCATCCGCGTCCAGGTATCGGCCTTGTTGGGCACGAGAACGCCGAACTCGAGCGAGCCAAAGCGCGTGGCCAATCCGGGGTTCGCCTGCAGGTGGTGCTTGATCTCCTGGTCGATCGAAATGCCGCTCGCCCAGCCGGCCGGCGTATCGCTGCCCCCCTGTACGTTGCCAGGGAGGAGTTCGATGCCGGTGAGCAGGCATCCCATGCCCCGCATGTGGCCATCGCCATCGCCCGTGACCTTGTTGTTGATCCCCTTGAGCGTCAGGAGCCGGTCCTTGAAGGGAGTGAAGGCGGCGAGGATCGGCGGCAGGTCGCGGTTGCCGAAAGCGCCCGACTCGGCCGGCCAGAAGTTCTTCTTCACCACGCCATCCGGGCTGAACACGACCACCAGCCGCTGCTTCGGCACCGCCGTCGCCGCGGCCAGGCTCGGCAGGTTGCCGAGGAAGGGCAGCACCGCCGACCCGACGCCGAGACGTCGCAGCAGATTGCGGCGCGAAATCGTGCCGGGCAGGGTCACGGGGTGGGCTCTGGGGTGGGCGTGGAGGCGACGTCGAGCCGCGGCGGCACCGCCGCCACCTCCATGATATCGACCAGCAGGCGGCGGATGTCGAACCCCGACGCTGCGAACGACCTCGTGAGCCCTTCGAGCGTATCGGTGCCCCAGGCCCGCACCGGCTGCTTCACCAAGGCGTGGAACAACGCCTGGACGAAGGCCTCCTGCGCGTCGTGGCTAGTGGCCACGTAGGCTCCGAGTTCGCGTCCGCCACGGAACGTGGCGGACGGACCTGTGCGGGGCTGGTAGGAGCCCGAGGCGTCGATCGCCCTCTCGTCCTCGGCCGATCGTTCGGTGGTGCGGTACCGACCGATCTCGTCGAACTCCTCGAGCGCGAAGCCGAGTGGATTGATCAGCGTATGACAGGTCTGGCAGGCCACGCCGCTCGTCTGCAGTGCGACCCGCTCTCGGGTGGTGAGGTCGGGATGGTGCTCCGGTGGCAGCGGCGCGATCGCCTCCTGTGGAGGCCGCAAGGTGTTGCCCAGCACGCTGCGGGCCAGGAACACGCCACGGTGGATCGGCGACGTGGAGGCGGGGTACGACAGCACGCTCATCAGATACGGATGCGAGAGCACGCCGCCCCGCCGGCCGTCTTCGAGACGGACGCGGCTGAAGCCCGCGTCTGCGGGCAGCGTCGCGCCGTAGAGCGGCGCCAGCCTGCCGTTGACGGGCAGTTTGTCGTCGGTGAACAGGCGGCGAAAGTCTCCGCCACCCCAGACCGTGTCGTCGAGAAACAGTTCGAGGCTCGTCCGCAGGTCGGCCGCCACCTCCGCCGTGAACTCGGGATGGCGAGAGAGATCCTTGGCGAGCTCGGGCCCAAGATCGACACGCAGCCACGAAAAGAGGAAGTCGCGGACTTTGGCCCGAGTCCGCCGGTCCTGCACCATCCGCTCCGCCTGGCTGCGGATCTGGGCGGTGGTCACCAGTTCGCCTCGGGCCGCGGCCTCCCGCAGCGGCGCGTCGGGGATCGAGTCCCAGAGTCCGAACGACAGCCGCGCGGCCGCCGTGAAGGCGTCGTTGGCTCCCCCAGCTTCCCGAAAGAGAAACCGCGGCGAGCCAAGCGTCGCCAAGAGCGACCGGCGGAGGCCCGTGTTGAGATCGGGGACGTCGGTGAACGGTCGGTCGATGACGAGGGCCCGCAGGTCGTCGGTGAGCGGCCGCCGGAACGCCCGTTCCGCAAACAGTGCGGCGAACTCCCGCAGGCGTATCTCGCGATCCGGCGCGTCGCGTTTCACGTGAGCGAGTCGCTCAACGTGGCCGAGCACGTAGTCGGCGGTCTCGATCGCAGCCAAGGTCGTGGCCGCGAGCCACTCCTCCGACACGCTCGTGCCCCGCTCGTAGCCGATCGACCGATCGTCGGGCGGGAATGGCGTTGTGAGTATGAAGACCTGCGGGGTATCGCTCGGAATCAGCGCTCGTTCCGGCACGGTCTCAAGCGTGCCGTGGGGAGGCTTCCAGAGCAGCCGGATCGACGCCGGCGGTGCCTGTTCGGTCTCCTCTTTTTCAACCCCCTGGTTCGCCCTCCAGAACTCGAGCGTGAGGGGGTACGCCCGGCCGCCGAGCAGAAAGACGGCTGCCCGATACTCGGTGTCGCTTCCCGACTTGACGGCGGCGTCGATCAACGTCGGCTCGTTCGGGCCGCCGTTCAGCTTGAGTTTCGCGGTCTGCTCGGTGCGGATCACAAACTCGTGCACGCCCGTTTCCGTTGGCACGATCGCCCCCGTCCAGCGGATGGAGAACCGTGTTGGATCGATCGTGCCTGCTGCTGGCCCGGCCGTGCCGAAGTCGAAGGCGATCGCCGGATCGTTCCGTTCGAAGACGAGTCCTTCGCGACGGTTGAAATCGCCGGTCTTGAAGTACTCCCCCTTCAGGCCTCGTGCCGCGTCGATGGCGGGCCCATCTCCGCGGAAGCTACCGACGATGTCAGCCAGGGCGCTTCGATGCTGTCGCACGATGAGCCGGGAGAGTTCGACGCGCGCCGGCCGTTGGCGGTCGCGGGCGACGGGGGAATAGAAGGCGGTGTGGACGAACTCGGCGACGTGGCGGGCGGCCTCCGCCGTGACCCTTGAGGGATCGTCCTCGGGCATGGTTTCGTCGATGTAGGCGGCGAGTTGGTTGACGGAGCGTTCGCCGATGAGCGGGTCCGGCACGCCGGCTGTGCCGACGCCATTCTCGCCATGGCATCGCACGCAGTGTTCTCGGTAGATCGCGAGGCCCGGATGCTCCTCGGCCGGCGCGGATGCGACGCACGTCCAGCCGACCGCCAGGATGACAATGCTCGAGCAAAAACTGCGGCGAGGAGCGGGCATGATCGACGGGTGACAGGGAGTCCTGGTCTGGCACGGCGACGGACTACGCCGGCCGTGCGAAGACGAGCCGGCCTGCCGAGGTCTGCAGGGTGCTGGTGACACTGGCACGGACCGTGCGGCCGATCTGGTCGCGGCCGTTCTCCACCACCACCATGGTGCCATCCTCGAGATAGCCGACCGCCTGATCGGGCTCCTCGCCCTGCTTGACGAGCCGCACGCTCACCGCGTCGCCCGCCACGAACGACGGCTTGAGTGCCGCGGCCACGTCGTTGACGTTGATCGCCGGCACGGTGCGGACGCCGGCGAGTTTGGCGGCGCTGAGCTCGACCGTGATGACGCGGCCGCCGAGTTCGCGGGCAAGATCGATCACGCGGGTCTCCGTCGAGAGTTCGTCGTGCGACTCCTGCCGTGGGCTGATCACGTCGATGTCGATCGCGTCGTTCTCCCGGAGTCGGGCCAGCACGTCGAGACCGCGGCGGCCCCTTGTCCTCTTCTGGCGGTCGCCTGACTCCGCCGCCACCTGAAGCTCGTCGAGCACGAACGACGGCACCACGAACCGGCTCTCGAACACGCCCGCCTCGGCGAGGTCAGCGATCCGGCCGTCCACGATCGCCGAGGAGTCGAGCACGTTGGGCCTGAGGCCGCGGACGTCGCGGGCGAACTCGACATACGGGATCAGGAACCGGAAGTCGTCACGGGTCTGCATGAGCAGGCTCGTACAGATGTAGCAGAGCACGGAGCCGACGATCAGCGGGAGCCAGGAGTGGAGCGGATCGTTCTGGCTCAGGGGCATGACCGGCTGCAGCGCGAGCATCGTCACATAGGTGAGGAACACGCCGATCAGGAGGCCGAAGTAGATCGCCGTGATCGTGGTCAACTCTTTGCGGCGGATCAGTCCGTCGAAGCCGATCACGGTGAGCGGCAGGGCGACCATGCCCGCAAGGATCGCCCACGGCACCCAGGTCGGCGACGCCTGCACCGCCGGGGAGTTGAAGATGAGCACGGCGATGCCCACCGACACCATCACGAAGATCGCGCGGAGGACGAGGAGTGCCATGATCGGAAGCCGTGCGGGACGAGAGGAGATCAGCCGCGAGACTGACGAATCTGAAGAAGTCTACCAACGACCCCCGGGGGGCGGCGCCGCCTGAGCCAAACCCGGCTCCGGGGCGGTGCGAGTGGCTCGCCAACGGCAGGATAGCCGACGCTCGCCAGCCTCGCCCCGACCCCTGCGCCTGCCACGCGGTACGTGCTATCGAGAAGAGCCCGCCAGCCGCCGCTGATGGTCGAACTCGAGGAACCGGTCGGTCATGCCGGCGATGTAATCGGCCACGCTGCGGCAAAGGCCAAGCGTTTCAGTGCGGTGGCGGTATCCCGCCGGCAGGTCGTCGGGATGGGCCGCGTACCACTCGAAGAGTTCGGTCAGTTTCCGCTGGGCCGGCACCCGCACCTCCAGCACCCGCCCGCTGCGGTAGACCCGCTCGAACAGGAACCGCTCCAGTTGCCGCTTGCCGGCTGCGATATCGGGAGCATGGGCGACGATCCGGCGGCCGGGAACCCCGTCGCTGCCGCGATACACCTGCCGCACCTTGGCCACTGAGTCGATCCCCAAGGTGTCGATCGTGGATCTTGTCTCGCGGATCAACTCGGCCACCTGGTCATCGACCAGTTCGTGAAGGATCGCCCGGCGGGCGTCGGTGCCCGACAGTTTCCCGTGGCGGTTGGCAACGCGGGCAGCGGCATCGGCCACCAGCGGTAAAGCGGTGAGTTCCTCGAGCGTCACCAGGCCGAGTTCAACGGCGTCGTCGGCATCGTGGGTGTCGTAGGCGATCGAGTCGGCGGCATCGACCACCTGGGCCTCGAGGAGCGGCGCGGGCGCGGTGCCGTCTTTCTTACGCGTGGCCTGGGCGTCGAGCACCTCACGGGAGAGGTTGAGGCCCGGGAACTCGGGATAGCGGGTCTCCAGAAACTCCATGATCCGCAGCGCCTGCGCGTTGTGGTTGAAGCCCCCCTCATCGCGAAGCAGTTCGGCGAGCGTGTCTTCGCCGGCGTGGCCGAGCGGTGGATGGCCGATGTCATGGGCGAGCGCCAGCGTTTCGACAAGGTCTTCATTCAGGGCGAGCGCGCGGGCGAGGGTGCGGGCGATGCTCGTCACCTCGAGCGTGTGCGTGAGCCGGCTGCGGTGGTAGTCGCCGTGGTAGCCGGTGAAGACCTGCGTCTTGTGGGCAAGCCTCCGGAACGCGGCTGAGTGAACGATCCGGTCGCGGTCGCGCTGGTAGGGGCTGCGAAACTGGTGCGGGGGCTCGGGATGGACGCGGCCCGCCGAATCGACGGCGTGCATCGCCCACGGGGCAAGCAGGAGGCTCTCTCGAGTCCGCCAGTCGGGCTGGCTCCAGCCGGAGGCATTCGCGGTCACGCGGGATCCTCCGCCGCGGCCTTGGTGAGCTGTTCCCAAAGGGCGTCGAGCGACTGGGGCAGCACCCGCATGCCTGCCACCGCCGGCATGAAGTTCACGTCGCCCGGCCACCGTGGCACGATGTGCCAGTGCAGGTGCCCCGGCACGCCGGCGCCCGCCACGGCACCGAGATTCAAGCCCACGTTAAAGCCCTGAGCCTGCATCGATCGTGTCATCGTTCGGCACCACGCGACGATCCGCTGCTGGAGGTCGAGCAGCACGTCGTCGGGCAGGTCGACGAGCGAGGCCTGGTGGTCGAGCGGGGCCACGAGCAGGTGGCCGTTGGCATAGGGATAGCGGTTCGTCACCACGATCGACAGCGGTGTCCGCTCGACGATGCCGAGAACGCGGTCGTGTGCGGTGGCGACGGCTGCGGCCCTGCAGAGGAAGCAGGCGTGATCGGCCCCGGGCCGCCAAGCGGGCGTCCCGATGTCGGGTTCGGCAACGGCAGCACCCTGCACATAGCCCAGTCGCCAGGGCGCCCAGAGGCGGTCGGTGTCCATACGACGAGTTTACCGTCGAATCCGGCGTTTAGCGGAGGGAAGGGGTTCCCTATGATTGCCCGGAGGCGTTCGGCACGAGTCACGCGGTGCGGCGGCGAGGTGGTTGTGGAGTTCAAAGTCGACCTCGATGTCTTTTCCGGGCCGATGGACCTGCTCCTCTATCTCGTCAAGAAGCACGAGCTGGACGTGACAGAGGTGCCGATCGCCGCCATCGCGGCGGAGTTCGTGGCCTACCTCGACGTGCTCGAGGGCCTCGCCATCGAGCAGGTGGGGGAGTTCGTCGATCTCGCCAGCGTGCTGCTCGAGATCAAGGCCCGGGCCCTCGTGCCGCGACCCGAGGAGACGGAGGAGCCGGTCGAGCTCGTCCGCGAGGACCTCGTGCAGCGGCTGCTCGAATACAAGCAGTACCGCGACGCCGCCACGATGCTCGAGGACCGAGCGCGGCAGTGGGAACTGCGGTTCGCGAGGCAGGCCGCGGACGACACGGCCGGCAGGGCGGCACCGGCGGAGGTGGCAATCGCCGACGTCCATGTCTGGGACCTCGTCGGGGCGATGTCACGGGTGATGGCCAAGCGAGAGAAGCGGCGGCCACGACAGATCGTCCACGATGACACGCCGATCGAGACGCACGCCGCCCGCATCGAGGCGCTCGTGGCGGAGCAGGGGAGGGTGGCATTCACGAGCCTCTTCGATGACGATATGCCCCGATCGCGGATCGTCGGCATCTTTCTCGCGGCGCTCGAGCTCGTGCGCCGCGGGAAGCTCGCGACCAGGCAGGAACAACTCTTTGACGAGATCTGGCTTGAGCCCGTAGCGCCGCGACACCCCGCCATCACCACCCCACCGACCGATGCCGCATGATCGACAACTCGCCCTATCGTACCCTCGTCCACAAGGGGCTCACGATCGAGGGCTACTCGCGGGCCGCGGTGCAGAGCTGCTGGCGGATCCCCGAACTCAAGCTTGGCTTCGACCTCGGCTCGCATCCCTGGGGCTTCATGGCCACGGCCACGTGGTTCATTACGCACACCCACCTCGACCACATTGCGGCGCTTCCGGTGTACGTGGCCCGGCGGCGGATGATGAAGATGGAGCCGCCCACGATCTATCTTCCCGAATCGGCGATCGAGCCGATCGAGCGGCTGCTCAAGGCGGTGAGCCGACTCGACCGCGGCCGGCTGCCCTGCACGCTCCTGCCTGCACGGCCCGGCGATGAGATCGAACTCTCCCGCGAGCACGTGGTCACGGTGTCGGGCACCTGCCACACGATTCCGAGCGTCGGCTTCGTGGTCTGGGACCGGCGGCGGAAGCTCAAGCACGAGTATCAGGGACTGCCCGGCGATAAGATCCGGGATCTCCGGCTCTCGGGTGTGGACGTCACGCAGGAGCTGCGGACGCCGCTGGTGGCCTACCTCGGTGACAGCTCGCCCGAGGGCCTCGACCGCTGCCCGGCGATGTTCGAGGCGCAGGTACTGATCACGGAGCTCACCTTCGTGGCCCACTCCCACCGCAAGGAAAAGATCCACAAGTTTGGCCACATGCACCTCGACGACCTGCTCGCCCGCCGGGAGCGGTTCCGCAACGAACTGGTGATCGCCACGCATTTCTCGACGCGGTACACCGACGAACGCATCCGGCGGATCCTCGCCAAGAAGATTCCCGACATGCTCGACGGGCGGCTTACCATCTGGCTGTGAGGCTGCGATTATCGCCGCCGGTTGGAACTGCCCACGTAGCCGCAGGTTGTCAACCTGCGGTGAATCACGGCTGGTCCTGCTTCATGCGCCGGTTGCCAACCGGCACCCACGTGTAGATTCACTTCCCGCGGGTCGGCATACCCTCCCGGCCCTCGCCAGTTCCACGGCAGCATGTCGTCTCTTCCGCCACCGCCGCGATTCGCCTATGTCCACGTGCCGTTCTGCCGGCACCGCTGCGGCTACTGCGACTTCACGCTCGTGGCCGGCCGCGATGATCTGATCGATCGATATCTGACGGCGGTCGGCAGGGAACTGGAGCGATGCCCGGTTCCTCTCGATCTCGACACGCTCTACCTCGGCGGCGGCACGCCCTCGCACCTCGGACCCGAGGGCCTCGAGCGGCTGTTCGCCGTGCTGCATGAGCGGCTGCGGCCCGTCGCCGGCGCGGAAGTGTCGGCCGAGGCCAATCCGCTCGATGTGACGCCCGATCTCGTGGCCGCACTGCGCAGGTGCGGCGTGACCCGCGTCAGCCTCGGTGGCCAATCGCTCGACGCGGCCACGCTGCGAGCGCTCGACCGCGACCACGGGCCCGATGATGTCCGCCGCGCGGTCGATCTCCTGTTGCCGGCCGGGTTCACGGTGAGCCTCGACCTGATGACGGCGGCACCGGGCCAGTCGCTCGCCGCCGTGGAGGCCGACCTCGCCGCCGCGGTGACCCTTGGCGTGCAGCATGTATCGGTCTACTGCCTCACCTGGGAGAAGGGCACGGCGTTCGAGTCGCAGCGGGCGAAGGGGCTCCTGCGACCGGTCGACGACCCGGTCGAGCGGGCGATGTTCGAGGTCGCGATCGACTGGCTCGAGGCCGCGGGCTTCGAGCACTACGAGGTCTCCAACTTCGCGAAGCCGAAGGGACGCTGCCGCCACAACGAGGCCTATTGGGATTGCCGGCCGTGGGAGGCGTTTGGGCCGGGAGCCGCGCGGTTCGACGGCCGCACGCGAACGACGAACCACAGGTCCACCACCACCTGGATGAACAAGGTGCTCGTGGGGGCCGACTTCACGGGTGATGTTGATGCGATGACGGCCGAGGACGCGGCCCGTGAGCGGATCGTGGTGGGCCTCCGCCGCCGCGCCGGGATCGCCCGCACCGCCTTTCGGGCAGCGAGCGGCTTCGATCTCGATGCCTTGATTGCCGGGCCGCTCCACCACTGGATCGATGCCGGCCTCACCACCGATGACGGCGACTGCATTCGCCTCACCCGCGAGGGCCTGCTCGTTTCCGATGCGCTCTGGGCCGAGGTCCTGAATCCGGCACGCCCGTGAGCGGCCGGAACGAGGACGCCGCAGGAATCATTCCGCGGCGTCGGTGCCGACGGTGAAGCCCAGGCCAAACCTCAGCGGCGATGTTCCTTCCAGGGGAACGGTGAGGCCCGCGTTTTCGAGGGCTGGCACCCCGGCCTGCACAACGGCCACCCGGCGGTCTCCCGGGGCGGTTTCCTTGAGGACTGCGACCTTCAAGCGGCAGCGTTTGCCAGGGGTGATGAAACGACAGGTCGCCGGTCGATCCTTGCCTCGGCGGGGGCCCGCGTCCACGAGTCCCTGCCCGGGGCGTTGACCGGCCCCCACGCCGGCAGGCCCGTTTTCGCCGTTCTGCGGCCGGACCGCTTGCTGGTGAAGGAATGCATTGTTAATCTCCCAGGTTCTCCCCGGCCGGCGGCCGGAGGCAGCCCAGTTCCCAGAATTCCGAGAGACGGACGGTTGAGCGACAGATGAAGACGTACATGGCCAAGCCCGGCGAGGTGGAGCAGCGGTGGTGGGTCGTCGATGCCAGTGAGCGTCGCGTAGGCCGCCTGGCGACCGGCATCGCGATGGTGCTGATGGGCAAGCACCGCCCGACGTACACCCCGCATATCGACACCGGCGACCACGTGGTGGTGATCAACGCCGACAAGGTCGAGTTCAGCGGGAAGAAGTGGCAGCAAAAGATGTACCGCTGGTACACGGGCTACCAGGGGCTGAAGTCGGAGACTGCGGAACATCGCCGCGACCGTCGCCCCGAACTGATCATCGAGGAGGCTGTGCGGCGAATGCTGCCGAAGTCCCGACTCGGCCGGAAGATGCTGGACAAACTCAAGGTGTATGCCGGCAGCGACCATCCTCACCAGCCACAGCAACCGGAGCCGATCGACCTTGGTGCCTGAACGGGGCAGCGAGCGACGGGCGGACGGGCTGCGATGACGAAGGTGACGATCGGCCGGATTTGAACGACACACGGTATCTCGAACAGGTATTTCGAACTCTAGGGCGAGCGAGGCACGATGATGGCGGTTGAGCAGGGCGTGAAGTCGGCGCGGCGTGGCGATGAGATCATTGCGACCGGTCGTCGGAAGACGGCGGTGGCCCGTGTTCGGCTCAAGGCCGGCGGTGGCGAGATCACCGTCAACGGTCGTGAACTCGATGCCTACTTCCCCACTGTCAAGGATCGGGCGCTCGTCTCAGGGGCTCTTGAGCAACTCGGCAAGCGTGGTGAAGTGAAGGTCACGATCACCGTTGACGGTGGCGGTGCGACCGGCCAGGCGGGCGCGTGCCGCCTCGGCATTGCCCGGGCACTGAAGGTGTATGACGCCGAACTGGCTGAACCGCTCCGCCAGAGTGGGATGCTGACCCGTGACGGCCGTATGAAGGAACGCAAGAAGTACGGTCTCCGCGGTGCCCGCCGTGGCACGCAGTTCTCCAAGCGTTGATCCTGGTTTCCCGGGTCATTTTCGACGCCCGGTATTCCTGGCACATCCGGCACCACCGATTTCTTCGGTCGAAATCGGCTTTTTTCTTGTGCCGGGATCCGATTGCATACTAGTGCGTGGCGTCTGCGCCGGCCGATCGCGGCCTGCCCGAGACTGCCTTCCAGCGAGGGTTCGCCCTCGCCACTGTGAGGCTCCATCATGGTCACGATGCGTTTTCTCCTCGCGTTGCCTCTGACGGCGGCGCTCGTCGCCCCAGCCTTCGCCCGTGAGTCAAGGCGGATGGCATCGGCAACGCCCGCTGAAGTTCAGGACGTGCTCGCTGCCGAGGCGGCAGGGCTCGTCGATGTGAAGTTCATCCCAAATGATTCCCGATCGGCCCAGGTGATCGTGACCAATCGCAGTGACCGCCCGCTATCGCTCCGGCTTCCCGCCGGTTTCGCGGGCGTTCCGGTGCTCGCTCAGATGGGTGCGCAGGGTGGTGGTGCCGGAGGGTTTGGTGCCGGCGGCATCGGTGGCCAGCCTCAGAACGTGGGCGGCGGTGGCATGGGCGGCGGCATGGGTGGAGGCATGGGTGGTGGTATGGGTGGTGGTATGGGTGGTGGTATGGGTGGTGGTATGGGAGGCGGCGGTCCGTTTTCGCTCCCGCCCGAGCGGACGCGAACGCTCCGCGTTGCGACCGTGTGCTTAGATCACGGCAAGCGGGAGCCGTCGCCGCGCGTGCCGTACCGCATGACCGCGATCGACACCTGCTCGAGCGACCCGCGGCTCCAGGACGTGATGACGGCGCTCGCCAGCGGGGCCATCTCGCAGAAGGTCGCCCAGGCGGCTGCCTGGCACATCTCCAGCGGCCGCACGTGGGAGCAGCTCGCGGCCGAGGTGATCTCGATGGCCGGCGGCGACCCCGACGTGCCGTTCTTCACGCCCGCGGAACTCGCGGCTGCCCGACGGCTCGTCGATGCGTCGGCGAAGCGGCACCAGCCCTCCAGCGAGTCGTCGCCCGGATCGTACGGGTCGTAGGTGATCCGGACGCGTTCACGAGGCTCGGGGCATCGTCGTTCTCATCCCGCGACGGCCGACTGCGGTGGCGCTACGGTTCACGAGGCTCACGGGGCCGTAGCGTTGGTCTCGCTACCGGCCCGCGTGGCCAGGGCCCGCCACGTTTCTGGCGCGATGGCGTCGGTTGCCTGATGCACGCTTCCGTCCAGCATCACGTAGCTGACGACGCCGGCGTGATGGCTGCGGGACGTTACGCTCGCCGCCGTTGGGGCGGTCAAAGACTTCGCCTCCTGCTGATTGTTCCAGTCGATGTCGTACGTGCCTGACGGTCGCACGCAGGGCACGCGGGTTTGGGGCGGAAAGGCGGCGGTGAAGCCGGTCTGGTGGCTTCGGCCATCCACCCATTCGGTGTGGCCGGTGCCAGCCGTCGGGAGGTCGTTCTTGAACTCACCTCCCAGGCCACAGACCGCCTCCGGACTCGCGGGCGGTGCCGAAGCAGACAGTCCGGCATTTCGAAAGTAGGAGGTGTAGGTCTTCACCTCGGCCATCGCGATCGTCTTCGAGAGGCCGTCGGTGAAGGCAGACGCCGGAAGTCTGCTGTTGGGAAAGAAGGCTCCGTCGCCGCCGCTCCGCGTGGCAGGAGAGTACACCAGCCACGTGCCAAGGTTGACGGCGTAGTTGAGTGGCGCGTTCTCCGGCGTCCCGTCGGCCTTCGTGCGGATTTGTATGTTTGGCTCGGACGGGCAGAGGAGGGCGGGGAGCCTCAGGCCCGAGATCAACTGCCCCGTGGAGAGCGTCGCCTGGCTGTAGGGAACCGCGAGTTGCCGATGGACTTCAGCACCGATCGCGCATTCCTCGAGATAGGGCAGGAGGCGTCCTTGGGCCGACCATACCGCGTTGGACGAGGCGTCGGTCGTGCTACTGCCCGACCAGACGCAACTTGGTGGAAACCGGCGGGTTGCCAGTTCGTAGCTCGAGGTCGCGATTCCCAGTTGCTTGAGGTTGTTGACGCAGGCCGCGCGGCGGGCAGACTCCCGTGCCGCTTGCACGGCCGGAAGAAGGATGCCGACGAGTGTCCCGATGATGGCCACCACGACCAGGAGTTCGACGAGGCTAAAGCCGGCGAACCGTCCGTGGTGCGTGACACGTATGGAACGGGAGTGAACGCGTCGATCCATCGAGCGGCCTTTCTCGAATAGAAATGAGTGGAAAAAGATGGATTTGTCGATTGTGAGACTCTGTATCAATATGATCACATTCTAGACTTTTTCGCGCGTGCAGCAATCGCCGGAAGTTACGACGTCGAGAAACCGGCGTCTTTTCCGATTTTTTCGGGCGGCCACTCCACATCGCTGATCGATGCGATACAACCCACAGTGTGCGGCCGCGGGCACGTCGGCCGCAGGTGAACCGTTTTTCGAGGGGACGAGTTCGTGACGCAGATGACCCAGGCGACCAGCCGATCCGCACCCCGGCGAGATGCGTCCGACGTCGTCGTCGAGACCCGCAACCTCTCGAAGGTCTATCGCGATTTCTGGGGGCGCAGCAAGAAGACGGCGCTCAAACCGCTCGACCTCGACGTGCGACGGGGCGAGATTTTCGGACTGCTCGGCCCCAACGGCGCGGGCAAGACCACTACACTCAAACTGCTTCTCGGCCTGATCTTTCCGACGTCGGGCGAGGCGCTCATCTTCGGGCGGGCGGCCACCGACGTCTCGAAGAATGAGCGGATCGGCTACCTGCCGGAGGAGTCGTATCTCTACAAGTTTCTCGACGCCGAGGAGACGCTCGATTTCTACGGCAGGCTCTTCGGCCTCGATCCGGAGGAACGCCGGCGGCGTGCCACCACCTTGATCGAGATGGTCGGCCTGACTCGGGATCGCAAGCGGCAACTCCGCGAGTATTCCAAGGGCATGACGCGCCGGATTGGCGTGGCCCAGGCACTGATCAATGACCCCGAACTCGTGATCCTCGACGAGCCCACCAGCGGCCTCGACCCCATCGGGACTCGCGAGATGAAAGACTTGATCATCGACCTCAAGGCCCGGGGCAAGACGGTGATCATGTGCTCGCACCTGCTGGCAGACGTCGAGGACGTCTGCGACCGCATTGCCGTGCTCCATCAGGGGGAGTTGAAGGAGCTCGGTCGCGTGGAGGATCTTCTCCGCGTCACCGGGGTCACGCAGATCCGGGCCACCGGGTTGTCCCCGGCGGCGGCGGCCGAGGTCAAAGCCGTGCTCCAGCGTCACGGCGCCGGCGACATCGATATCGGCAACCCGAGGACCACGCTCGAGGACCTGTTCCTCGAGGTTGTTCGGGACACGGAGGCGCGACCAGGCCGCCGTGCCCGCCGCACGGAGACGGCCGCCCCGCGGGCGGAGTGAGCGTCGCCCATGGTGTTAGAACAGGAAATCCCGAGGTTCGCGTCCTGGATCGGCCCGGCGATCCTTCAGTACATGGCCGCTGCCGCCGTCGCCGCGGTCATGGCGGCCATGCTCACGTGGCTCGCTCAGGCGATTGGGAATGGGCCGCTGGCGGGCGGTGACCGGGTCTATCGGGGTGTGCTCGCGGGGCTGGCCGACATTCTGGCAACGTCCCCGCGGCGGGTCTGGGCCCTCGCCCGGCTGGCGATCCAGGAATCGCTGCGTCGCAACGTACTCGTCGTGCTGGGGATGTTTGCCCTCATTCTGCTGTTTGCCGGGTGGTTCCTCGACCCCGCCAGCGTTGACCCCCGCCGACTCTACGTGGGCTTCATCCTCGCGGCCACGAACCTCCTTGTCTGCCTCGTGACGCTCGTGCTCGCGGTCTTCAGCCTGCCGGCCGACATCAAGTCGCGGGCGATTCAGACCGTGACCACGAAGCCGGTGCACACGGCGGAGATCGTGCTCGGCAGGATCCTGGGGTTTGCCACGGTGGGCACCTGCCTCCTGGCGATCATGGGGCTGGCGGGCTGGATGTTCGTGGTTCGCAGCGTGAGCCACGGCCATGTGCTGGACGCGGCCGACGTCTTTGACGTGACCGACGGCGAAGGAGCGGTGTCGGGCGCCGAGGGCCGCACATCGCTCGATCGCGGGCACCGGCATCGTGTGGAACTCGACGGCCGCGGTGGCGGCGTCGCCGAGACCGCCCACGGCCACCGTCACCGCGTCACGGTGACCGGCACCACGGCGACGGGCGAGCGGACCTACGCGGTCGGTGCGCCGCTCGGGTTGCTGGAGGCCCGGCGGCCGCTCCGCGGCAGGCTTCGATTCCTCGACCGTGAAGGGCGTCCCTCGATCAAGGGTATCAGCGTGGGGGCCGAGTGGTCGTATCGGCAGTACATCGAGGGAGGCTCCGCCGCCGCGGCCATCTGGACGTTCGAGGGCGTGTCGCCGGAGCGGTTTCCCGACGGGCTCCCGCTCGAGATGATCGTTCGCGTGTTCCGCACGTACCAGGGAAACATTGAGGACGGCATTCACGGGACCATCCAGGTTCGCAATCCGACGAGCAGCCTGCGGAGCGAGTCGCTGCCGATCGTCGCCCGCGAGCACACGATCGACTCGCTGCTCATCCCGCGGCGGATCAACACGGTCATGGCCGACGGCTCTCTGCGGGAGGTGGACCTGTTCGCCGACCTGGTGTCGGACGGGCGGATCGAGGTCTGGCTGCAGTGCCTCGAACCTGCCCAGTACTACGGCGTGGCACAGGCCGACTTCTACCTCCGCGCCGGTGACGGGTCATTCGCGGTGAACTACGCCAAGAGCTGCCTCGGCATCTGGTACTCGATGCTGATCTGCACGGCGCTCGGGGTGATGTTCAGTACGTTCCTGTCCGGGCCGGTGGCGCTCGTGGCAGCGCTCGCCACGCTCCTCGTTGGCCAGTTCCGCGACTTCATCGCCCGCCTGTTCACCAGCCAGGTGACGGGCGACTCCTCGATCGTGCCGGGAGGTGGACCGATCGAATCGCTCTACCGCATCGTCACGCAGACGAGCATCACGCTGGAACTCGATCCCACGCCGGCCGTGCAGGTGATGAAGGTGCTCGACACCGTGCTGCTGGCCCCGATGCGGCTGGCCGCGAGCATCTTTCCGTCGCTGGCGTCGCTCGGCACCAGCGATTTCGTCGCCGGTGGATTCGACATCCCGGGAGACCTGCTGGCCGCCCACGGGGCCGAGGCCGCCGGCTATGCGCTGGCCTGCTTCATCGCAGGCGTGTTCTGCCTCAAGGCGAGGGAGGTGGCGTCATGACCGAACTGCAGCGGAGTTCTCGAGGTGAGCAGACCTGGCTGGGGCTGAGGCCTGGCACGCTGCTGGCGCTGGTCGCGATCGCAGTGCTCCTGGTGCCGCTCTCGGCACTCAGCCAGCCGGCCGATTCCACGAGTTCCGGCGGGCTGTTGGCGCGGCTGCGGTCGACCTACGGGCTCTCGCAGGCCAATCTCGGCGAGGTTGACCCGGCGAGCGAGACGATGCGGTTTGCGACGCTGGGACTCAAGAACATCGCCGTGACGCTGCTCTGGGACCGTGCCGCCTACTACAAGAAGGTCGAGGACTGGACCAACCTCTCGGCCACGCTCGAGCAGATCACGAAGCTCCAGCCCAACTTCTACACGGTGTGGGACTTCCAGGCCCACAATCTCTCCTACAACACCTCGGTCGAGTTCGACGACTACCATGACCGGTATGCGTGGGTGATCAAGGGGATCGAGTTCCTCCGCCAGGGCATTGCCTACAATGCGCGGGAGCCGCGGCTGCTCGGCCGGATGGGCTGGTTTATCGGTCAGAAGATCGGCAAGGCCGACGAGAAGGTGCAGTATCGTCGGCTCTTCAAGGCCGACGACGACTTCCACGACCGAGACGACCCCGACCGCACGCTGCCCGAACGCGACAACTGGCTGGTCGGCCGGCAGAAGTACCGGGCGGGCCAGGCGTTGGTCGATCGGGGGGCGCCGCTCAAGACCACGCCGCTCATCTTCCACAGCGAGCCGATGATGACGGCGATCAACTACGCCAGGGCCCTCGAGGGGGACGGTGAGTTCGGCGCGACCGCGAAGGACGGCTGGAAGCTCGCCAACGAGGAGCTCGCCCGGTTTGCGGAGCGGGACATTTCCACGAGCTGGGGTGTGCCGATCCAACTGCGACTCCGCGAGTCGGAGGAGAAACGGGCGGCCGCGATCGCCGATGAGCTCGAGACGCTGCTCCCCGGGCAGTACAAGGCGCTCGAGGAGAGCCGCCGCGCGGCCCTCACCGACGAGCAGCGGAAGGCGCTCGAAGTGCCGCAGATGGATCGCAACGAGTCCCAGCAGCAGGCCGCGTCGGCGGCTGAAGGCGAGCTTGCTGTGACCTGGAAGATGGTCGCCAGGCAGGCTCCGGCGGATGTGCGGGCCAAGGCCGAGGAACTCGCCCGCGAGTACACCGAGGCCCAGGAAAGGGCCACCATGATCGAACGGTATCGCGACATCGTGAACTTCGACTTCTGGAAGGCCTCCTGCGAGGCCGAGGTGACGGAGCCGGCGCTCGAGGCGCGGGAGAGCACGTGGCGGGCCGACAAGGAGTTTGAAGCCGCCCGTCTGCAGTCGGCGAAGAAGGCCTACGAGGCGTCGTTCGCTGCCTGGCGGAAGGTGCTCGACGCCTCGAAGGTGCTCCGCGAGGATTCGCTGACGGGCGACGACATCGCCGAGGTGGTGGGCCGCTACCGCAAGCTCCTCGAGCAACTCGACGAGCCGTTTCCGACGCCCTTCGTGCTCCAGGACATCCTCGACCGCTCCGCCCCCCAGCCCTGAAAGGATGGACGCGCCCTACGTGCGGGCGACGAGGAGCTTGTCGATCCGCCGCCCGTCCATGTCCACCACCTCAATCCGCAGGCCCCGCCAGGTGACCACGTCGCCCGAGGCGGGAATTCGTTCCAACTCGGCGAGCACGAGGCCCGAGATCGTGGTGTAGTCACGGGGCAGCGGTTCGCCCTTGAGACCGAAGCGGTCGACGAGGTCGTCGATCGCGACGCTGCCGTCGACCAGCCAGGAACCATCCTCCCGCTGCACGAACGCGTGGGCGTCGGCCTGCCGGTGCTCATCGTGGATCTCGCCCACGAGCTCCTCGAGGACGTCTTCGAGCGTCACCAGGCCCTCGGTGCCACCGTATTCGTCGAGCACGATGGCGAGCTGGTTTCGCTCCTTTTGGAAGAGTTCGAGAAGCCGGTCGAGCGGCATCGTCTCGGGCACGAAGATCGGTCGATGGAGCATCTTCCGCAACTCAATCGGCCAGCCCATCCAGGCATGGCGGAGCGCGTCCTTGATCGAGACGTAGCCGATGATGTGGTCGAGCGACCCCTCGTAGACCGGGAGCCGCGAGTAGCCTGCCATAGCGATGGCGCCGATGATCTCAGTCTGCGGGGTCTCGATGTCGAGGGCGTCAACGTCGATCCGCGGCCGCATGATGTCGCGAACGCTCCGCTCGCCGAGCCGCAGG
>CAMBSN010000021.1 GCA_945870505.1 Candidatus Kuenenia stuttgartensis
GGTTTTTTATGAGGCAAGAAAAAACCGTCAAGCCTCAAAATCCAAAATGGGACGAATCGGGCATGGGTAGGGACGAATCGGGCGCGCTTGGGACGAATCGGGCAAATCTAGGGACGAATCGGCGGCGCGAGTTGCCGCTCCCCCACGCCCTCGCCCGTCCCCGCCTCTCCGTCCGGGCAGCCATCCGCGACCATTCCTGCATTGGCCCGGCGAGGTCCGCGCCGCCGAGCGACCACATAGGTAACACCGGACGCGCGCTAGGCGCCGCGCTAGGCGCGGCGGGATTTTGCCGCAATCACCTGGCAACCCTGTCTATGGAAACGCCCGAGAAAACAAGTATCCGCCAAACGTCCGCTCGCGGGATTACCCATCTTTTCGCACTGAAAATCCATGTGTCGCCGGTTCGATTCCGGCCCTGTCCACTGATGGGAAGGTCGATCCCGCCGGGAAAACGGGTCACGCTGCCCGATAGATGCAGATGCCGACCCGGTCGATGTGATCCCGCAGCGGCTGGTGGCGTATCCGGGCGATGGGCTGCACCTCGAACCTGTAGGGGAGCGGGAGTTCGTCGAGTTCGCCCGCAATCGCTTTGGCCTGGAGCGGCGTGAGGTCTCCGCGAACTGCGAGATCAACGTCCGATCGGTCGCTGGCAGTGCCCTTGGCACGAGATCCGAAGAGCGTCACGGAGGAAACTTCCGGATGACGGCGAAACACGTCGCTCACCATGGCGATCTCGAACTCGGCAAGCTGCGGCCGGTTCATGCGATCCTCCTGCTCTCGAGCAGATCGCGCACCTGCCCGAAGGCGGTCAGCACGACCCTGCTCTCCTCCAGATAGTCCTTGATCGTTTTCCATGCCAGTTCCAAGGTGTATTCGAAACGCTGGACGACTCCCTCCTTTTCCAGTTGGTTGAGCGCAGCAGGCCCGTTCGCCAGTGCCTCGCGCAGCAGGCCGAGGGCACGGTCAAAGTTATCGAACCGCTGCTGCCAGCGAATGTCGGGGTTTCGGTTCATGAGTGGTGCTCGAAAAGTATTGTATCGACGGGCCCCGATTGTCCTTTCACAGCGGACGGAAAAACAGCGCGAATCGCGGACGGGAGCGATTTGCCGAAACTCGCCCCCGTCCTGATTTCCCCGCTTCCGCTCCCGAGCACCGCTGTCAGCGTGCGCGACGACGGCGAAACACGACAGAGCCGCCGCAGGCGATGCCGGCGAGGGCCATGGCATACGGCGAGGGGCTCGGGGACGGCAGCGATCCCTTGGCAGGGCAACCCTGATGATTGAAACCGGTTTCATTCATGGGGGGAGGTCAATTCCTCCCCACCGAGGCTGGCGAGCAGGTTCAGCAGAAACGCTAGTCGTTCGACCTTGCCGCAGCGGGTTCTGCGAGCAGTTCTTCAATTCGCTCCCGCATCCACTGATCCCCTGTCGCCCCCTGCCACTTCAGCTCGCCGGGCCAGAAATGCCGGAGATAGCCGCGTTTATCAACCAGATAGACAGACGGCCACATGGAGTTTCCCCACGCGTTCCAGTTGGCCTTCGTGCTGTCGATGAGAACCGGGAATTGAAAGCCTGCACGATCGGCCTTCGCTTTCACGGCCGCGGATTCTTGTTCAGCAGTTGTCTCCGGCGTGTGAATCCCAAGGATCACCACGTCTTTGTCTCGGAACCGTTCCTGCCAGTCGAGATACACCGGGTAGTTGTTGATGCAGTTGGAGCAGCCGAAGGCATAGAAATGCACAACGACCACCTTGCCGGCCAGAGCTTTGATCGTGAGCGGTGCGGAATTCAACCAGTCGCCGGACTCGACCAGTTCGGGGGCATTGAACGCAGGCCGGCCGAGTGTGGTCAGGTCAAAATCTCGGCCCAATGTCTTCTTCCAGATTGAGCGCTGGGCCGATGTGAGAACGTCGGCGACTTTTCGCAGTTCATCTCGCTTGAGTTCCGCGTACTCTCTCTCCAGAGGCTCGCGGGGCTCTCCGTTCCCGACGCGCTTTTCGAGATCCCTGGTTGCCGCCAGCGTTTCTGAGATCACCTGCTCAAGCCGCTCTTTCTGCTGCGGCTTGTAGTTCATCCGTTTCATCATCCCGGCCTGCAGGAGCGCCGTAGTTCCCTGCTGTCTGGTCTGGAGCTCTGTGAGCCGGCGGAACTGTGGCTCTGATAGCAGGGCCTCAAGGCGAGATGTCGCGTCGGCCAGAATTTCGGCAGCGGCGTTCGCTGCTTCGTCGGTCGGTTTGTTGCGAAGCGGGAAGAACTTTGCGTCCAGTTCATCCAGCAGGCCGCGAAACTGCTCGCGCTGGGTGGGCGTCAGCGCGAGTTCCTGCACGACAGCGGGTTCGTGAAGAAGGCTCCAAACAGGGTCGGCGCCCCAAAACGGGTCTGCCGCAGCGCTTCGGCTCACACCAGTGACGAGCCCCGCAAGAAGAGCGAGCGTGGCGATCCCGAGACAGCGCATGTGCAGGCCTCACGAAACGTCGAAGCGAGGCGCCAGCATAGCAATCCCCATCCCCTCACTGCCCCACCTCGAGGCAGGGTTTTGTGGGTGATGCCAGTGAATCAACCCCCACTCGCGCTCTCATCACGTTGGCTGGTGCGTGTCAGGCCCGCTTGCGATGGCGGAACAGCGAGTAGCCGCCGCAGGCCAGACCGGCGAGGGTCATGGCGCAGGTGGAGGGCTCAGGGACGGCAATCGGAGCGGCGAGACGAAAGCCGATCTCTGGGCTTTCCTCCGACTTGCCCTGGCTCCAAGAGAATCTCGACTCAGACGACGACACCCCGCCGAGAGCACCGCTCGTGTAAGAACCGCCTCGCTGCCCGATCGTCACGTCGTACTTGCCGATCTGGTAGTCGTAGCCCACGGCACCAAAACCGCTCGTGTGGTTGGCGTTGCCGGCGTTCCCGACTGGCACGAGGTCATACGTGATGGCGTGAGCGGAACCAGCCAGCGAACCAAGCAGGGCCGCGACGCCGACGGAAAAGACAACGCGGGACAGACGGGGGAAAGACATCGCGAGCAACTTTCTGTTGGGCGGGAGCGAACGACTTGCGTGAGTCGTTCTAAAGCCACATCACTCGCCAGTGGCCACACAAACCAAAAATGTGACGAATCGGGCATGGGCAGGGACGAGTCGGGCGCGCTTGGGACGAATCGGGCAAAAGTAGGGACGAATCAGCGGCGCAAGGCGCCGCTACTCCACTCCCTCGCCCATCCCCACCACGCCCTACGGGCAGTCATAGTGCTCATCGGTCGCTGGCGGAAGGCCCACAATGCCGTTCGCCAGCACAGCTCGCTGGGGTATCGACCCCCGGCTCCAGAGTCGCGTCGCTCTTGTCCGCTCGGTTTTGCTACGCCTCACCAAGCGGACAGGGGCGATCCCTTGGTAGGACTACACTGGTGGTAGACACTCGTTCCATTCACGGGGGCAGGTCAGGCAGGCGTTCCGGAAACCGCTTTTGGGGCCCGGGAGACGGCAGCACGTGGCTCACGTGCCGCTCATCAGCTTGGAAATGGTGGCGGAAGTGCCATTGGCCGGGCTATTCTTCGTTGCGGTGCCCGAGCCTTCAGCGTGGGTGATGCCCCTCGCCGGCTTGGCCTGCGGCTGCTGGATGCTCGGACGGCAAAAGCCGGCTGGCGGACCGCGTCGGTCATCTCTTTCGTGAGGTTCGTCTGCATGGTCTCTGTGCCGAGATTCCGCGGGTTGTGGCTCGCGTGCCTGCTGCTGCCGCTTGTCACCTCGGCCCGTGCCCAAGATCAGACGGTCACGGGCACCGGGGCGGCTGGCTTTTCCCCGGTCACGAACTGGTCCGCAGGCAGCCGTGGATACCAGATCACGCTGCAGAGCCACACGTGGTCCGACCCGGCCAACCCTCTCCCCGGGCTGCAATCCTTCGCCTCGGCCGTCTACGACAACGAATGGGTGATGGTCGCGGGCCGCACCAACGGAATGCACGATTTCACGAACAGCGGCGAGGCGAATTTTCCTCCCAACCGGCAGAACGTTGACGTGTACGTGGTCAATCCGGTCACACAGCAGACGTGGCGCCGATCGCTCGCCGACGGCACGAGCCTCTCGCTCGATCAGCTCAGCGGGCTTTCCGCCACCAACACCCAATCGTTCCAACGCGGCGACGGTTTCTTCGTCGCTGGCGGCTACGGGGCGATCCTGACCTCCGCGTCTTACAGCTCCATCACCGGTTCCACGACCATCGTTTCCAGTGGCTCGTTCGTGACCCACAACTCGCTCACCGCGATCCACCTGCCGGAGCTGGTCGGCTGGGTCAAAAGCGGCACAGCGGCCGTGCCCACGAGTCTGCCCGCGAGCGCCGTCACCCAGATTTCCGGTGCGAACGATTTCTTCGCCGTCTCGGGCGGGGAGACCTTGAGAACGGCGAACGACCAGGTGCACCTGGTCTTCGGCCAGAACTTCCAAGGACCTTACACCGGCTCCTCCACCGGTATCTACACGTCCCAGGTCCGCAGCTTCACGGTGGACTACACGCCTAGCAGTGAAGGAGGCTCTTCCACGCTCTCGTACACCCCGATGAGCACGTCTCCGGAGCCGGGCGACGCCACGCTGTTTCGGCGCCGCGATCTCAACGTCGTGCCCAGCATCCGCCGCGATCCGAACGACCCCGCCGCCGTGCAGGAAGGCATGACCGCCTACGCGGGCGTGTTCACCGGCCCTGCGATCGCCACGGGAACGGGCACAGTATCTTCCGCCGGCAACGGTGTGTGGACGCTGCCGGTGGAGATTTCGGCGACCGGAGCGCCCACCATGGTGGGCACCACGTCGACGGCCAGCAGTTTCGTGCAACCCATGAACCAATACTCATCGGCGAATCTGAGCGTGTATTCCGGCAGCACGGGCGACTTCACGACGTTCATGTTCGGCGGCATCACGGCCAACGCCTACGACCCGCAGTCCGCCGCGCTGACCTATCAAGCGGAGTATCCCTTCACCAACCAGATCACCGCCGTGACTCGCGATCTCGCCGGCACCTACAGTCAGCAGTACGTGGGCGAATACCCTTTCACGCCGATCGTATCCGGAACCCGCACCTTCTCGCTGTATGGCGCGGAGGCGAAGTTCTTCCCCGGCCCCGGCCTGCCGGCGAACGCGATGTTTCAGAACGGCGTGTTCAAGCTCGACGAACTGCTGGCCTTGGGGAGCGGCACGATTGGCTACATCTTCGGCGGGATCGTCTCCAGTGCTCCCAACACCAGTTCCCGGCTCGACAGCACGGCGTCCCCGGAAATCTTCTCCGTGATCATCGCGCCCGTCCCGGAACCGTGCACCTGCGTGATCGCCCTCGCGGGCCTCGCCGGCGGCTACTCGCTCTTCCGCCGTCGCCGTGTTCGCTGACCTGAGCCCTACGCAGCGATCGTGATCTCACGCTGGGCAGGTCAATCACGGTCGCCCAGTTGACGGCCGCGTTCATTGAGCGATCGTCTGCGAAGCCTACCGACCCCTCCCCAGTTTCTGTATCAGTGTTCATGAGAGAGTAGGGGAACAGTCCGCGACTCGCTCGGCCTCATCGGCCCACCCAGAAACACCACCGGGCAGAGCATCGTGCGATGCCCTGCCCGGCATGAGATTACGAGTGCCGCGAAGGGCTCAGGTCGCGATCTTCGCCGACCGCCTTCTCCGCACGTACGCCACCCCGCCACAACTTACGGCAATGCCAGCCAGCGCGAGTGAACTCGGCTCTGGTAGCTGCACGGCCGTATTGGAAACTCCGAGGATAGAGCCCGAGAAGCTGGCCTCGATCGTGTCGCGCACCCAGATCGTCTGGATCGCCGGCAGGCTCACGGTCGAGCCCGAACTCGAGTTGATCAAGCTCAACGACCACGTGCCGGAGCCGGGTGCCGTGCCCGTGTTAAAAGCCGCAAACGTGTCGAAGATATCTTTGGTGACCGTCGTGATGGTGCCTGTCGAGTTCACGCTGAGCGCCATGGACTCAAAGTAGTTATCCGTGCTCGTGATCAGGATCTCATACCCAAAGCTCAGCGTAAACGGACCGATCTTGTCGCTGAGCCCGTTGACGGTCAGCGAGTGGGAGTCTAGCGGGATGTTCGACGAGATCGTGAAGAGCTCAAGATTGTCCCAACTCCTGCTCTGCGTGAGGTACGTGAACTGCTTGTCGCCCGAGGTCTGAACCGGATTCGCTGCCCAGTCGGAAATGGTGCCGATGAACGTGGATTGGGCAGAGGCGGCTCCCGCAAGGAGCACAATAGACGACAGGCTCGCGGCCACGATGTGCCGAATGGACTTGGTGCGATTCATGGTGGTTCCTCACTGGGGTATGGAGCGGCAGCAGCTCCGGCACTCAGGCGAGCGCCGGAAAACAACAGGCCGTCATAGGACGCGACGCTCATAGCCGTTCGCGTGAACGCGTTCAGCCACCCCGAGCGACGCCCAGGACAGATCCGGAAAGAGCCGAACCCATCCTTCTCGTGTTTCGAGAACAGGCCCCGGTGCCGGCATGCACATCGAATGACGTGCGTTGCCTGCCCCGGTGCCGTGCTTCACTCTTGTCGCCGCTTCTTCGCGAGGCAATACGGCTGGTCGTAGACTCTACGTTTCGATACGGAACAGCTCTCTATGAGCCAGTGGACACGTGGCGGAAGGTGCCACGACCCCACGCCCGCGCCCGCCACGCCCTCGGGGCAGCCCTCCGCGACTTGCTCGGCCTCATCGGCCCCGCGTTGAGACGCGGGGCAGGGCGGGATGAACCGCAGGTTACCCACCCGCGGCTCCTTGAACGCCCCCATCGCTCGCGGGATTGGGCTTCGTAGAGCCGCAGGAAGCGTAACTCCGTGAGGCGTGTGGCGACGCCGCTATGGGCGGCGAAGAATCGCCGGCGCGAAGATCGCGTCGTCCAGATTCGGGTTGAGCGTGACGTTTGTGTAGGTGAACTCCGCCATCAATGGCGGCTGTTGGCCGGGCGTTTCTGGCCAGTCGTACACGTCAAAACGCACCGGCACGTGCAGTTCGGAATCGATCGACACGCTGGCGCTGAAGAACTGCAGGCCGTCGCGGCGCTGCGGGTGCGTGATCCGCAGCATCTCGCAGGGGCGGCCGTTGATCGTCGCCGTGGTGATGCGTTCCACGATCGTGTTGTTGCCGGATGGGTCGGCTACGAGATCCTGCTGCAAGGTGCGGATCGTCCGGTCGAGCAGATGGGAAAACCCGATCTCGGTGATCGGCATGAGGCTCTCCCGCTGGACGATGGAGCCAAACGGATCGATATCGATAACGACGTGGCTGAATCGCCTTCCGCCCTTGCGGACCAGCAGTCGGTCTTCGTTTTCACCGGCAACGAATAGCGCCCTCCGGCCTTCGACGTCGGAGGGGCCGAGAAACTCGAGCAGCACGCTGAGTGGCTGCGTCACCTGCCCGGCCGAGGAGGTTTCTTCACGGACGTGCATATCGATGTAGTAGTAGTCCTGCAGCTCGCCCTCGATCCGCTCACGCTTGGTGACCCGGCATGTGAAGTCGCGCACGGTCTGCTGCAGGTAGGCGCGCTCACTGCGGGCGAACTTCAACACGGCAGTGAGTGGATGATCGGCCACGGGCCGCGGGCCGGCCACGGCCGGCAGGAAGGCCTCGACCGGTGTCGCGGAAGCCGGCGGGGTGGCGAAGGTGCCAGCCTGTTGGGCATGAACGCCCTGGAGCCCTGAAGCAGGCCCGCTGAGCGTGAGCAGGATCGCCGCACCGGTGCGAAGCCATCGTCGGGACATGACATGACCCTTCAGGCAGGGACCCGCGAAAGACCTGATCATACCCGCTGGTGATCGAGTTCCGCGTGAAATCGGCAGTCTGTCGTCAGCCTGGCAAGGTACCTGCGCAGCCGCAGAGTCTGCCTGGTCAGCCTATCCGCTACGGATCGTCGTGGCCGGTAGCACAGGTTTCCAACCTGTGCTGGATGTGCCGCAGGTTGACAACCTGCGCTACGTTGCGGCGTGGCTGGTAGCACAGGTTGTCAACCTGTGCCCCGTACCAGCGTGGCGCGTGAAAGCCGACCGCCTGCAGTCACTCCCGCTCGGCGATGAGGATCCGGACGTCTTCGTTGACCTTCCGCAGCTTCGTCGCCAGCGACACGCCGATGTTCCGCAGGATCTTGGTGTGGAGCTGGGGATGCGTCTGGAGCAGGCGGTTGAAATCCTGCAGCTCAAATACGGCGCACTCCACGTTTCCCTCGGCCACCACATTCGCCGACCGCTGGGCCCCGTCGAGAAACGCCATCTCGCCCACCATCGTCCCGACCGAGAAGCTCGCCACCCGGTTGCCGTTTTGGTGATCGCCCAGCCACACCCCGACGACCCCCATCGTGACGAGGAACAGGCTCGTGGCCTCGTCGCCGCGGCGAATCACATAGTCTCCCGGCGCATACGATCGCTGCACGAGCAATCCGCTGAACACGCCGAGTTCCTCGGCAGCGAGGCCGGCGGCAATTTCAAAGATCCGTAGGTCGTCTACCTTGAGCGGCCCTGTCGGCATGAGTTCCTGTAGCAGATCGTCTTCGCACCACTCGAGCGCCGCATCGGTGGACCGGAAACGAAACAGGCCTTCGACGGCGGAGGCATCGGTGAGATGCGCGGCCATCTCCTGGCGGAGCAGCGGAAGGTGCTGCGTCGAGGTGAAAAAGGCCGCAGTGCCTTGGTGGCCGAGCGTGTCGGCCAGCTTGGCAAACAGCTGCGCTGCCACGCGGTTGATGCCGGTGACGTGGTGGAAGTCGAGGATCACGCCCCGCCGGCGACCGGCGCAGCCGACGACGTCGCGGATGATCGGTTCGACCGTGGCGAAGGCCAGGTTCCCCTGAGCCTCGAACAGGTGAATCTGTCCGCCGTGTTCGCCGAGGCAGGCCCGTTCCATGGGATGACGGATCCGGCTCGAGTGCCGCTCCGCGCCCGTGCACCGCATTCGTCGGCTCGTGTGGGCGCAAAAAGGCGGATTGAACTGGTGCAGCTGCCAGGCCTGTGAGAGTTCCCGGCACACCTGGAGCGCCCGGGCACTGTTGCTCTGGGCGTCGAGCCGCGGGGAGTAGACGCCAATGCCCAACTGGCCTGCCAGGACAGCCACCACGCCCCCCGCCACGCCGCTCTTGGCCGGCATGCCGACGTTGTAGATCCAGCCGCCTGAAAAGTCATACATCCCACAGGAGGCCATCACGCTGAGCACGCTCCGCACGTGCGCGTCGCTGATCGCCCGCTCCCCGGTCAGCGGGTTGACGCCCTGATTGGCCAGCGTGGCCCCCATGAGCGCGAGGTCAACGCAGTTCACGGAGATGGCACATTGCCGGAAATACGTGTCCACCGCTGCCGTCGGATCGCCCTCCAGGACTTCGAAGTTTCGCAGGAGGTGACCGATGGCGCGGTTGCGGTGTCCGGTGAGGTTCTCGGATGCGTAGACCGCCTCGTCAACATGCATCGCGTGGCCCGTGTATCGGGAAAACATCTCCAGAATCCGCTCGAAGCACGGCCCTGGTTCGGCGGCCCCGATCTGGCCTGTGGTGGCGATGGCCCCGGCGTTGATCATGGGGTTGAGCGGACAGCCACTCGTCTTGTGGAGGCTGATGGCGTTGAAGGCATCGCCGCTGGGTTCCACGCCGACCTTCGTCAGCATGTATTCCGGGCCCCGCTCGTCGAGGGCCAGGCCATACACAAACGGCTTGGAGATCGATTGGATCGTGAACCCCTGCCGCGAATCACCAACTTCGTAGACGAAGCCGTCGGCGGTGGCGACACAAATGCCGAAAAGCTCCGGATTGGCGGTGGCCAACTCGGGGATGTAAGTCGCCACCTCCCCCTCGCGGAAATCGGCGTACTTCGCGTGGAGGAGTTCGAGAAAGTCCTGGATCGGCGAAAGCCGGTCGGGCATGGGCGATCACTCCGGCGTTGGCGACCTGCGTCCAGAAATGGGATGCGTCCGTACGTTAGAGTTTTTCCCTTGAGCCGCACAGGGCCGCCATGTCGCTGGGCCCGGGGAGCAGGCTCGATTCCCCGGTTGCCTGGCTTGCCCGGTTTTGGCGGCCTCAACTCTTCGCCGTGGGGTGTCGATCCCCTGCCTCCGGGGAACTGACAGGAAAAGTCATCGCGATCGGAGCGACATGACCGCCGGCGTGGCTGCCAGCGACGGTCCCGGGGGGGAGCGTCCACTGATCATCTGCGGGATGCACCGCTCCGGCACGTCGTTTGTGGCGTCGCTGGTCGCCGGCGCCGGCGTGCATCTCGGCGATACACTGCTCGAGTCGTCGCCCGGAAATCCACGCGGCCACTTCGAGGACGTGGGCATCCTCGACTTCCACCGCACGGTGCTGATTGCCAACGGCATCGTCTCCGAGGGCTACACGACGCAGGCCACGATCGCGCTCTCGCCATCGCTGCGACGACTGGCGGCCGATCTGGTCGCCGCAAGGGCCGGACGTGGGCGGATGTGGGGCTGGAAGGAGCCGCGAACGACACTGTTTCTCGATTTCTGGCAGACGCTGGTGCCGCAGGCCCGCTTCCTGCTCCTCTTCCGCAGGCCGTGGGAGGTGGTCGACTCTCTGTTCCGCCGCGGAGAGACCGCGTTTCGCCACCACCCGGCGTTTGCGCTCGACGTGTGGCTGCACTACAACCGCCTGCTGCTCGACTTCGCCACCCGCAATCCAGCAGCCGCGCTCGTGTGCGAGGCCGCCCAGGCGGCCGCCGATCCGCGCGGGCTGTGCGATTCGATCCGCCAGCGGCTCGGCGTGCCGATCGGCGATCCGCCCGACTGCTACGACGACTCGCTGCTCCAGCAGGATGGCGACGGAGGCCGGCCCGCACTGCTCGCCGCAATGTGCCCAGAGTCGATCGTGCTCTACCGGCAGCTGCAAGAACGAACGGGCGCGCCGGCAGACGGCTTCACGGCCCCGACGCCGCTAGCCCTGCGGGGCCACCTCCTTGCGGAGTGGCAGCGGTCGGCCGGTTTGGCAGACGCCGCGCGCGGCACTCGTGGCCACGACACGCGTCGATCGCCGCGCGGGGGTGGCTGGCGGCGGCGGTGGCCGCTCGCGTGGTGGCGACGACCGCCGCCACGCCGGGCGGCGTGAGCCGCCGGCCGGAGGGGTGGACGCTCCCGGGGGGGAACGAATGCAAAAACGACATTTCAGGATCGCGAGGCCCGACGCCATCGGCGAGTTCGCCGATGCGTTGCCGCCCGCGGCCCACCCCCGCTGGCAGCAGACCGTTCAGGATGCGTGTGGCACCGTGCGGGCAGCGCTCCGCGGCGCCGAGCAGGCCGTCCGTCGGCTGCGGAAGCGGCGGAAAGCAGCCGGGCCACTGCCGGAGGAGTATGGCCTCGGGATGGAGCGGCCTGCTCCGCGGTCGCTCGCGCCGCGGGTGCTGATCGTCGCGGAGACGAGCATCCCGCAGTGCCTGAAGTATCGCGTGGTTCAGCGGCAGGAGGCCTTTCAGAGGATCGGCGTCGAGTGCACCTGGCGGCCCTGGGCCGATCAAGTGGGCTGCCGCGCAGCGCTCCAGACGCACTCGCACGCGATCTTCTACCGCGTGCCGGCGGACGACAGCGTGCTCGGCCTCATCGCCGAGGCGCGCCGGCTCCGCGTGCCCACGTGGTGGGAGGCGGATGACCTGATCTTTGATGAGGCGGTGATCCGCTCGAGCCGCGCCATCGCCAGGCTGGGCCGCAAGACGATCGAATCGCTCGCCGCCGGTGCTCGTCTCTATCGGCGGGCCATGCTCGCATGCGATGCGGCGATCGCCTCGACTCCGGGGCTCGCTGAGGCGATGCGGCGTGCGGGGATGGACGAGGTGTGTGTGATCGCGAACGGACTCGACGAGCAGACGCTCGCGGCGGCGGCGGCGATCACCGCCCGCGCCGCAGCGACGGGCGGGCACGCCGCAGACGACGGCCTCGTGCGAATCGTCTACGGATCGGGCACGAACGCGCACGACGTCGACTTCGAACAAGCGGCGCCGGCGATCGCCCGGGTGCTCGACCGCTTCTCCCAGGCGCGGCTGCGGCTGGTGGGGCCGGTGGCGGTGCCGGCCTGCCTCGAGCGGCATGGCGACCAGCTCGAGCGGCTGCCGGCGACCGGCTTCGAGGACTATCTCGCCGTGCTGGCCGCCGGTGACATCAGCATCGCCCCGCTCGAGGGCGGCGAGTTCAACGATGCCAAGAGCGCGATCAAGTATCTGGAGGCGTCGATCCTCGGGCTGCCGAGCGTGTGTTCGCCTCGGGCGGCGTTTGCGGCCGCGATCGTAGACGGCGTGAACGGCCTGCTCTGCGACGACGACCGCACCTGGGAAGAGGCGCTCGCGAGCCTGGTGGCCGAACCCGCGCTCCGGCGTCGGATCGGTGCCGCCGCCCGCGGGACGGTGATGCGCGACTCATCGCCGGCCCGCATCGCCCGCCGCCAGGTCGCGCCGCTGGTCGCTTGCGGCCGCGACGACGCGACGCGGGTTCTGTCGGTCAATGTCTTCTACGGCCCGCGGACGTTCGGCGGGGCGACGATCGTGGCGGAGAACGTGAATCGGCTGATGCACGAGCAGCACGGCGTCGAGGTGCAGGTCTTCACCACCGTGCCCACGGCCGTTGCACCGCCGCACACACTCCATCGCTACGAGTTTGACGGCATCGGTGTGTTTGGCATGGGGCTGCCCGAAGGGGCGCACGATGGCCCGGGCGGATTCGACAACCCGGCGGCCGTCTCGTGTTTCAACGAGGTGCTCGACGCGGTGCAGCCCGATGTGGTGCACTTTCACTGCGTTCAGGGCATCGGCATTGGGGCGGTTGAGACGTGTCGAGCGCGGAGCGTGCCCTACGCGATCACCCTGCACGACGCCTGGTGGCTCTGCGGCCGCCAGTTCATGGTCGATCGGCAGGGGCGCTACTGCCACCAGCGGCGCATCGACGAACAGGTCTGCGCTGCCTGCGTTGACAACGTCCGAACGCTATCGGGTCGCAGCCGCCGGACCCGCGAGGCATTGGCCGCCGCCGACCTGCTCATGGCTCCGAGCAGGTTCTTCGCCGACTTTCACGCGGCCAACGGTTTCCCGGGAGTGCTCGTCAACAAAAACGGCATCTCTCCGCCGCTCGCCCGCAGTCGCGTTCGCCGAGACGGTCGTGTGCGGGTTGGATACGTGGGCGGCAATACGCCCATCAAAGGTTTTCATTTGGTGCGAAAGGCATTCGCCGGCCTCGGTGACCTGCCCGCCACCCTGGTGCTCGTTGACAACACGCTGAACCTCGGCTTCGCGTCGTTTGGTGCCGACGCGATCGGCGGCATCCCACACGTGGAGGTCGTGCCCGCCTACACGCACCGGACGATCGACGACTTCTTCGCCGGAATCGACGTGCTCCTCTTTCCGACGCAGTGGAAGGAGAGCTTTGGGCTCACGGTGCGGGAGGCGATCGCCCGGCACGTGTGGGTGATCGCCACCGATGCCGGCGGCGTGGTCGAAGACATCCTGCCGGGCCGCAACGGCACGGTGATTCCCTTCGAGGACGACGGCACGGCGCTGCGGGCCGCGGTCGTCGATGCCGTGGGGATGATCGGCCGCCTCGCTCCGGGATCACCGGTGACGTTTGCAGCGGAGGGGATCCGCTTCTGGGATGAGCAGGCCGCCGAACTCGCCGGCATGCTCCGCGGATGCACGCAAGCCCTTTCCCGCCGCGCAGCGTGAGCTGCCTTTCGTAGCACAGGTTTTCAACCTGTGTGTCTTCGCAGTTCGCAACGGGCTCGGGGCTGCCCGCGCCCGTCGCCGGACACTCGCTGCGGGCATCCTGCCCTTCGCTCGCTCGATGCTTTCTCCGCTTCGCCATCGTGGCTTCACGGAGAAAGCAACGCCGGCTCCCGGGCACGGGCAGCCCCTCGCCGCCTCCTCGTAGCACAGGTTTTCAACCTGTGTGTCTTCACGATTCGCAACGGGCTCGCCTGCGATTCCGGCAGGACGCGCCACCGCGCGAGGATCACGCGCGGGCCGTATCAGGCTGCCTTCCGCGGCCGGTAGGCGATGGTGGGCTCGACCGCCTCAATGCCTACCGACGCATCGCGGCCCAGCACCGCGTAGAGCGAGTCGCTCAGCGGCCAGCGGTCGAAGGCGTTCATGCGCACGACCTGCAACCCTGCGGCGCGTGCCGCGGCGGCGAGGGTCTGCGGCGTGAAATGATTGACACGATCGGGCCAACGGTAGCCGTGCCAGCGGCCACCGAGGATTCTGCGGCCGACGCAGGCGTCGTTCGGCACCTTCACGACGATTCGACCGTCGAGGGCGAGCCGTTCCCGGCAACGACGGAGCAGAGCGAGTGGCGCGATCTCGTGTTCCAGGGTGCCGGAGAGAACGATGACGTGAGCGCTGCCCCGCTCGACGTCGCCGAGGCCGTCGATTCCGGTGCCGTGGATGCAGTGGCCGCCCTGGCCGCGGAGCGCGAGGTGGGCGAGCTTCGCGAGGTGGTTCGAGATCTCGATTCCGATCGGTTGGAAACGGTTGGCGACGCGGCGCGGCAGCCGCTCGGCGATCCGCAGGGTGAGTCCGCCCTGGGCACAACCGACATCAACGAGCCGAATCGGCCCCTCGGCGGTGCCGCCAGCTGCGTCGCGGAGCATCCGCCCAACCAAGGCGGCCAGTTTGTCGTTCCGGCAGAGGAACCGGTGGCGAAACGTCTTCAAGGCGCCGCGAAGGGCGTAGAGAAGCGGCTCCCAGCGGCGAACGTCCCAGCGGGCAGCCGCCCTAACAAACGGCACCGAAGGGGTGTCGCGTGGCAGTGACGGGGATAGAAGAGAGGGGCCGTTCGTGTGGTGCATGTCGCGGCCTCGCAGGACGGAATGGAATGGGGCGAACGCGAGCGGACATGCGCCAGCCCTACCAGCTTTATCGGCAAAGCCCTCCCTGTTTCCCCAGTCGCTCGTGTCATGCTGATCGGAAATGAGGCTGCCCCGCTTGCCAGGCTTGCCCCAACGTGTCCGAAAGGAGTTCACGCCACACAAAAAAAGCGGGCGGCATCATGATGATGCCGCCCGCCGGAATGAACAGGTTCGGTGGTGAGGAGCCGGGCTGAGATCAGCCAGACACCATCGCCTTGAGGTTCTTCAGCGCGCGAACCCGGACCTTGACGCTGGCCGGCTTCGCGGGACGATCCTGCAGCTCGCCGGTGAAGGGGTTCTTGACGCCCTTCTGAGCCGGGCGGGCCGGAACCTTCCGCCGCTCGATCTTGACCAGACCGGGGATCGAGAACACGCCGATGCCCGAGCCCTTGAGGGCCTTCTGGATTTCGGTCGTTAGTGACTCGAGCACAGCAACGACGTCCTTCTTCGGAAGGTTGGTCGTCTCCGAGATGCTCCGCATGATCTCGGTCTTCGTCATCGGCTTGCTTCCCGACTTCTTCGCCATCGCCAGTACCTCCAGTTGAGTCAGAGTTGGATGCGGCAGGTTCCCCACCGCCGTCAGAGAGATTGACCACAAAACTCGGCCGCAATCGCCGAACGCGGCCCCGATTAGACTTCGCGAGTTTGAAAATGCAACCCAAGAAAAGGGGTTGGCTCAGCGAAAACAGGCTCTTTTTTGAGGAAATTCTGGCCCGGCGGGCTCCGCGAGGATGAAAAACACCGTGAAAATCAGCTTTTGCGAGGCCCGTCCGGAGCCAGCCGCGGGAGCCGAGTCGAGTGCTAGGATGCACTTGTTCCGGCAATCGAGAGACCTTCGGGCGACGCCATGACCGTGGTGGCCTCCGTTTTTTGGCGACAGCCGTCTGGCCCCCGTGGCCGGGGTGGCCGCAGGCTCACCCTGCTCGTCGTCGCCTGTGCGGCGTGGCTCTCCGCGGTGGCGCCTCCCGCGGCCGGACAGGGCGACGGCATCGCGCCGGTTGCGAATCAGGACGATGAGGAGCGACCGTCGGCGGAGGATGCGGGAGTCTTTCTGCCGTCCGACCGGGCGAGGGAACGGCAGCTCGATCGCGCCACGAGGTTGCTCGCCGCCAGCGAGTGGGCCGACGCGGTGGCGTTGCTCGACGAGATCCTGGCCGACGATCGCGACGCCTTCGTGGTGACAGCTTCCGGCGACGGGACGCGGCGGAGCATCCGATCTGAAGCCACGCGGCTGATCGGGGCGCTGCCACCACCGGGGCGCGACGCCTATTCACTTCTCTGCCGCGGGCGGGCTGACCGGGCGCTGGCCGAAGCGGTCGGCGGCGCGGACGCCGCCGGCGTGGTTGCCGTGGCCCGCCGCTGGTTCGCCACGCCCGCGGGGCGACGGGCAGCCGTGATCACCGCGCAGCTGGCGCTCGAGGCCGATGATCCCTGCACGGCTTCGGCGTGGCTCGAGCGACTCGCCGCCGGCGGCGACCCGGCATGGAAGCCAACGCTGACGCTGATGCAGGCGGCTGCCGCGGTCGGTGCTGGAGACCGCGCGACGGCCGAACGACTCGTCGAGGAGACGCGGCGGATGCCGGCGGCCGTGAGTCGAATCGGCGGCCGTGAGGTGGCGGCTTCCGGCGACCGGCCATCGCAGGAATGGCTCGATCGGTTTGCCCCGCGGGCGATCCGCGAGCCGGCGGGCGATTGGCTGCTGGCCCGCGGCGATGCCGCCCGCAACGCCGTCGTCGAGGCCACGCGGCCCTTGCTCGTGCCGCGATATCGCGTGCCTCTCACCCGACATCCCGAGGAGGCGCGGCTGCTCGAGAAACGTCGGCGGGCGCTGGTGGCCGACGGGGGGCTGGCAGCTCCGGCGGGCACGCCGCTGGCCATCGCCGAAACGCTCGTCATGCAGACGCCCCTGGGAATCCTCGGAATCGACTTTGAGACCGGGAAGCGGCTCTGGCTCCAGTCGGCGGTCGCGGCCACGCGGGTGTCGGCCGTGGAAGCGGCGCTCGGCCGCGGGTTTGACGATGCGACCAGTGGCGGGCTGTCGAGCGACGGCGTGCGCGTGTTCGCGGTGGAGAGCCACCCCGACGCGCTGACGCCGGCAGCCGACCTCACCATCGGCATGGGACTCGATGCCGCGGACGGTCGCTGGGTCGGCGGCAACGCGCTCACGGCGTATGACGTGACCGCCCGGGGCGAGGTGTCGTGGAGGCTGCCGCACGCGGATCCGGGCGATGCGAACCGCGACGACGCGGCGCGGGAATGGTTCATGGGCGCGCCGCTCGTTGTTGGTCGCGATCTGTTCGTGCTCGTCGAGGCCAACGGTCAGGTGCGGGTCGACGTGCTCGACGCCGCGGACGGCACGGTGCAGTGGTCGCAGCCGCTTGCCGACCTCGAGGAGCGGCAGTCGGCGGCCAGTCCCGACGGCTACGCCCGGCGGCTGGCCGGTCTCACGCCGGCGCTCGACGACGGAGTGCTCGTCTGTCCGATCGGCGGCGGCACCGTGGTGGCGATTGACCTCACCTCCCGCGCGCTGCTCTGGGCACACAGCTACCGACGTGCGGCCGGCCGCGGCGAGGACATCGGCGGCGCGGCGCGGCTTCGCGGGCTCACTGGCGAACCCAGGGAACCGGCCACCGGCCGCAGCGGCGACCCGTGGCCCGTGATCGCCTCCGGCCGCGTGTTTCTCATGCCATACGACGCCGAGGGGCTTGTCTGCCTGGGCCTTCGCGATGGCGCCGCCGGCTGGCAGCGGCCGATGCCGGGCCGCCGCCAGATCGCCGGCGTCGTTGACGGCAGCCTGATCCTCGTGGGGGCCGACGGCGTCGATGCGGTGTCGATCGATACTGGGCGGCAGCGCTGGACGCGGCCGCACCCACCGGGCATCCGCCCGAGCGGCCGCGGGCTCCTGACCGGCGCTCGGCTGTTTCTCTCGGTCGACGCTCCCGGGGTCATCGAGATCGATCTCGCCGACGGCAGGCTCGTGGGCCAGCACGCGGTCCGCGGCGGGGGCGTTCCCGGAAACCTGATCGCGGTCCGCGGCGAGGTGATCTCGCGAGGCATCGACTTCCTGGATGTGTTTCACCAGACCGCGGAACTCGAGTCGAAGGTGGAGACAGCCGGTCGGGACGAGCGGCCGCGGCCCTGGGCCGACTACTGGGGCGGTCAGCTCGAGCTCACGGCCGGCGACGTGGGGCCGGCGCTCGAGCGAATCCGCGCCGCCGCGGAATCCGCGCGGGCGTCGCCAGTCGCCATTGCCGACGCGCTCGTGTTCGCCATGCGGCGTGATTGTGCGACCGCCGTGACGGCGTGGCGGTCGTGGGATGATGCGGGCGATGCAGCGGCTGCGACGCCCGAGGTGCTCCGCTCGGTGATCGACGGCAGCCTGCGTGCGCAGGACGACGCCACGGCCTGGCGGGCCTGCCAGCGACTCGCATCGGTGACTGGTGCGGGGCCCACGGCGCCCCTGATCAGCGATCCCTCCGAGGCCGGGCTCGAGGTTGACCCCGACCGCTGGGCCCGCGGCCGGCTGGCCGATCTCACGTCCCGCGGCGACGCGTCACTCCGCAGGCAGGTTGACGAGCTCGTGGATCGAATGGGGGGCCACGTCGATCGCCCCGGCGTTGAGCCGGCGGCCGTGCAGGGCGATGCCGCGGCTGAGGAGTGGCCGCTCGGCCGCGTCGTGGTGTCGCGGCCGCGCCGCACGAAGCCGGAGCAGGGCACCCCTGGCAGTCAGGTGGTGTCGGTGCCGCTCGTCGGGGTGACCGACTCGGTCGTGCCGGGCGTTACCGTCTCCTACGACATGCAGCAGCGGAGGCTGCTCGTCGCGGACGGGTATGGCCGCCGCGTCGTGGAGCCCTTGCCGCTTGAGCCGGCAGCGTCGATGCCGTGGCTCAATCAGATGTCGCCCATCGAACCATCCGTGGTCGGCAGCACGCTCGTGGTCCGGACGGGCGCGGGCGTCAGCGCGTTCGACATCGGCGCGACGGCGGGCGACAGCCGCCTCCTCTGGAAGACGGCGAGCCGCTCTGTCACGGGCCGCGATCTGGTGTCGGTGCGGGCGGTTGCCGGCGGCCGCGTGGCCCGCAACGGCGGCGTGCCGCTTGGCCGCCGGATCACCGAAGCCGACGACCTCGACGGGCCCCGCGCCACGATCGCGCCGCCGGCGCGACGCTCTGGCGTGCTGGTGCCCGCGGGCCGGGCGGTGTCGCTGCTCGATCCGGCGACCGGCCGCGTGCTCTGGGAACGGCAGGGGGTGCCAGGGATCGTGGAGTGGATCGCCGACGATGACACCGCCTGCGGGTGCACCGCGGACGGGCTTTCATCGCCAGTGATCTCCATGTGCGATGGCCGCCTGCTCCGCGCCGTGGATCTGCCCGGCCGCCGGCAGCGGCTTGCCAGCCACGGCCGATACGTGGTGGCTGTCGTGCCCAGCGACGAAACCCCGCTCGCGAGCCGCGTGCGGATCGACCGCATCGATCCGCTGCTGCAAGAGTCGCGGCCGCTCGGGGAGTTTGCGGGCGAAGCGCGGGCTGCGATCATCGGCGATGGCCGGCTTGCGGTGCTCGAGCCCGACGGGATGCTCACCGTGATCGACGTCGCCGCCGGCGCCGGCGTCTGGCGGACGCGACTGACCGGTGGGGCGGCCGGGATGGATGAACTGCACGTCATGCCCTGGCGCGATCGGTATCTCGTGTTCGCGGCCGCGGCGGACATCGCCACGCACGACGACTCGGCGGCGATCTCGCCGCTGCAGGGCATCCTGATGGCGAGCGAATCGACGGCGCCACTGTCGGGGGCCATCTGGGCGGTGGGCCGCGACGACGGCCGGCTGCTCTGGCAGGCGCCGGCCACGGTCCGGCAGCACTGCCTGCTGCTCGCGCAGCCGGCAGACCTGCCGGTGCTCGTGCTGACCCGGCAGATGCGGCCGGGCGACGGTGGCCGGCCCGAACTCGTCGTGCTCTGCCTCGACAAGCGGACTGGTCATGCCGTGCTCGAGGAGCACCGGCTGGCGTTGCAGCAACACCTCTTCGTCGGCTGCGAGGTGGTCGGTGCTCCACGCGAACACACCATCTCCATTCGTGGCGCCGGTGCGATGTCGCCCACGGTGACACTCGCCTTCACCGGGGAACCGCTGCCGCCGCAGTCGCCCTTTCAGGCGGAAGGCCGCCCGCCGGCTCCTGGCCTCGGCCTCGAGCCCCTCGGGCGTGCCGACGAGGGCGGCGACAGCCCCTGACGGGGCCGGCGGCCCGGCGCGGCCCGTCTGCCGGCGCGGCCGTATGATGGTTGCATGCTGATCCTTCTCCGCCATCGTTCGCCGTGCCGCGCCGCGTGGGGCACGGGCTGGCGTGCCGCCATCGTGGCGGTGATGGCAGCGACGATGTCGGCGCCGCTGCTCGCTGCCGCACCCAACGATGCTGCCCGGCCCCCAGCTTCATCTCAAGGGCCGGTCGAGGGCGTGGTGGCCGACGGGCTGGCCTGGCTCGAGGCGAAGCAATCGCGGCGGGGCAACTGGTCGGCCAACGAGGGCCGCTACCCGACGGCGATGACGGCACTGGCCGGCATGGCCCTGTTGATGGAGGGCTCGACCACGTCGCAGGGCCGCCATGCGGAGGCGATCCGGCTGGCGGTTGACTACCTCGTGAGCCGCTCGCGTGCCAACGGCCTGATCGGCGACCCGCAGTCGGACGACCGCTACACCTACGGCCACGGCTTCGCGATGCTTTTTCTCTCGCAGGTGCTCGGCGAGGAGGAAGACGAGCGGCGGCGGGAGGAACTCGTCGGCGTGCTCACCAAGGCGGTGGTGTTCTCCGGCCGCGCGCAGACGAAGGACGGCGGCTGGGGCTATGTGAGCGCCCAAGACGCCAACGACTTCGACGAGGGCTCGACGACGATCACCCAGGTGCAGGGCCTACGGGGATGTCGCAACGCGGGCATTCCGGTGCCGCGGGAGATCATCGACAAGGCGATCGCCTACATCCACGCCTGCACGCTGCCCGACGGCGGCGTGCAATACAGCTCAAAGGGGGGCGGCGGCCGGCCGGCGATCTCGGCGGCGGCGATCGCCTGCCTGTTTAACGCCGGCGAGGAAGACGACACGCACGTGCCGCGGATGCTCGCCTACGCGAAGCGAAATCTGGGCAACATCGGCAACAACAGTTTTGGCCACTGGCACTACGCCCACTTCTACTACTCCCAGGTGATGTATCGTGAGGGAGGCGCAGCCTGGGAGTCGTATCACGGCCAGATCGGCAAGCGGCTCGTCGCCGAGGCCCAGAGAGACCGCGACGGTGCGTTTTGGCCGCAGGGCTACATCGGCACCGTCTACACCACCGCCACCAACCTCGTGATCCTCCAGCTCGACAAGGGCTCGTTGCCGATCTATCAGCGCTGACGATCCCCCGCCTTTCCCGGAGCCCCCATGCCCACGCCCTCCGCCTCTGCCGTCGACCGCCTCCACGAGGCCCACGAGCGGATTCTCGATCAGCTCTCGCGGGTGATCGTCGGCCAGCGCGAGGTGATCGAGGAGCTGCTCATCAGCCTGTTCAGCCGCGGCCACTGCCTGCTCGAGGGCGTGCCGGGGCTCGCCAAGACGCTGCTCGTGAGCACGCTCGCCCGCAGCCTCGACCTGTCGTTCAGCCGCATCCAGTTCACGCCCGACCTGATGCCGGCCGACATCATCGGGACCGACGTGCTCGAGGAAGACAAGGCGACCGGGACGCGGCAGCCGCGGTTTCTCGAGGGCCCGCTGTTCGCCAACGTGGTGCTCGCCGACGAAATCAACCGCACGCCCCCGAAGACGCAGGCGGCGCTCCTCGAGGCGATGCAGGAGCGGCAGGTGAGCGTGGGCCGCGTGCGGCACCGGCTCGTCGATCCGTTCTTTGTGCTCGCCACGCAGAACCCGATCGAGCAGGAGGGCACCTACCCGCTGCCGGAGGCGCAGCAAGACCGCTTCATGTTCAAGGTGTTCGTCCGCTATCCGTCGTTCGCCGAGGAGTTTGAGATCGCGCGGCGGACCACCGGCGCGCCGCTGGAAGAGCCGCAGCCGGTGCTCTCGGCGGCCGACATTCTTTCCCTCCAGGCGAGCGTCCGCGAGGTGCCCGTGAGCGATCACCTCGTCCGCTATGCGCTCGCCATCGTGCGGCAGACGCGGGCCGGGGAGCGGGGCGTGCCGGAGTTCGTCTCCGACCAGCTGGTCTGGGGGGCCGGGCCCCGGGCGGTGCAGTTTCTGATCGTGGGCGCGAAGGCGCGGGCGCTCCTCCAGGGCCGCCCGTACGTTGCGGAGGAAGACATCCGCGCGCTTGCCGCCCCGGTGTTGCGGCACAGGATCGTGGTCGGCTTCGCCGCGGAGAGCGAAGGCGTGACCCCCGACGGCATCATCGACCGAATCATCGAGTCCACCCCCGCCAGAGAGGACGAGCTGTCGCGTGACCCGCGGTTCCAGACGATATTTGCGTCCTGACGCGATCGCCCGCATCCATCGGCTCGAGCTTCGTGCCCGGGCCGTGGTCGAAGGCGCACTGGCGGGGCTCCACAAGAGCCCCTTCAAGGGCCAGTCGGTGGAGTTTCTCCAGCATCGCGAGTACGTCCGCGGCGACGACCTGCGGCGCGTTGACTGGAAGGTCTGGGGACGGCAGGACCGCTTCACCGTCAAGGAGTTCGAAGAGGAGACGAACCTCCGGCTCACGCTCCTCGTTGACGGCTCCACGAGCATGGACTACCGCGGCGGAGCGGAGGCGGTGCCGCCGCGGCCCACGAAATACGACGCCGCCGCCACGCTGGCGGCAAGCCTCGGCTGGCTGGCCCTGTCGCACGGTGATGCCGTCGGCTGTGGCGTGTTTGACGACCGGCTGCGGGCCAGCGTGCCGGCCCGCACGAAGCGGTCGCAGCTGGCGAGCATCTGCGAGGTGCTCGAAGCGCCGCGAAACGCCGGCGCCGGTGACTTCCAGCGCGTCCTCCGCTCCGTCGCCGAAGCGCTGCCGAAGCGCGGCATGATCGTGATCGTTTCCGACCTGCTCGGCGACCGGGACGGGATCTTCGCAGGGCTGCAGCTGCTGCGGACGCGGGGCCACGACCTGGCGATCGTGCACGTGCTCGACGACGACGAGATCGACTTTCGCTTCGAGGGAGCGACGCGGTTTGAGGGACTCGAACTCCCGGCCCACATCGCCTGCAACCCACGCGCCTTGCGCGAGGGCTATCTGGCGGCGGTCGAGGCCTTTCTCGCCGAGGTTCGCCGGCGGGCGGCGGCCGTCCGCTGCGACTACGCGCTGGTTCGCACCGGTGAGCCGCTCGACGCGGCGCTCGTGCGGTTTCTCTCGCGGCGGGCGAGCGTGGCGGTCTAGGTGGCGTTCTCGGTGGCTGTTTAGGCGGAACCCTCGCGTATGCCCACTCTCGAGTTCGCGCCGCTCTTCTGGTGGGGCCTGCCGCTCGCGGCGGCGCCCGTCCTGATCCACCTGATCAACCTGCTGCGGCAGCGGCGGGTGAAGTGGGCGGCGATGGAGTTTCTGCTCGCCAGCCAGCGGCGCTACCGCACCCGCGTGCTGCTCCGCCAGATCGCCCTGCTCGCCCTGCGGACGCTGGCGGTGCTCGGGCTCGTCGCGGCGCTCGCGCAGCCGCGTTGGCGTGCGGCGGGCGGCATCGCGGGCGGCGACGCGACGACACACCTGGTGATCCTCGACGACAGCTGCTCGATGGGCGATACGACCGGCGCCGAGAGTGATCTCGAGACCGACACCACCGCCGGCGATACCCGGCGGGCGACGGCGTTCGATCGTGGCCGGCGGGTGGTGGAGCGGATTGCCGCCGATCTCGCAGCGACGGCGGGGCGTCATCGGCTCGCCGTCGCGGTCACGTCGCAACTCGCCACCTCGTCCGATGTGCTCCCTCCGCTGCTGCCACTGCTGCCGTTCACCGACATCGCCCCGGGAACCATTCAGACGGTGCGCGACGCGGTCGGCCGGGCGGCGGCCGGCGATGGGGCGACCGGGCTGCGGGAGGCGTGCCCGGCCATGCGTCGGCTCGCGGCCGCCGCCGGTGGTCGGAGGGTGGTGTGGCTCGTGGGCGACTTCCGCAGCCGCGACTGGCTCGGCAGCGACGAGCCGGCGGCGACCCTGCGGCAGCTGGCCGCCGATGGCGCCACGCTCCGGCTGGTTGACTGCGCCGGCGACGGCCCCGGCGGCAACCTCACGCTCGAGCGGCTCGAGGTGGTGGGTGGCGTGCCTGCGGCCAACGTGCTGCTGCCGGTGGAAGTGGAGGTTCGCAACGACGGCTCGACCCCCGTTCGTGATGTGGCCATCGAACTCCGCGAGGATGGTGGCGGCCGGCCTGGCGTGCGGATCGACGAGATTCCGGCGGGTGGCATGGTCAGCCGCCGATTCGACGTCCGCTTCACGGCCCCCGGCAGCCATACGATCGAGGCAGCGCTTCCCGGCGATGTGCTGAAGGCCGACGATGGGCGTCAGACCGTGATCGACGTGGTCGATCGCGTCGACGTGCTGGTGGTGGACGGTGCCCCCGATGCCGCCTCCGGTGGAGGGGCAGGAAGCTCGGGCGACGGTTTCTACGTGGCGACAGCGCTCGCCCCCGGAGCCGGCGCCGCGACCGGACTGCGGCCACGGGTCGTGCCGCCGGCGGCCCTGGCGGCGACCGACCTATCGAGATTCGCCTGTCTCTGGGTCCTCGATGTCGAGCGGCTCGACGCGGCGGCCGTCGCCGCGATCGAGGCCTATGTCCGCGCGGGGGGCGGTGTGGTCTTCTTCTGCGGGCCTCGAACCCGCGGCGATGTCGTGAATGACACGCTTCATCGCAGCGGCGCGGGCCTCTTTCCGGTGCCGCTCGCCGGCGCGATCGACCTGTTGCCCGACGCCAAGGCCGCCGCGCAGACGCCCGACGTCACCGTCGAGGATCACCCCGTGGTGGCCGTGCTCGCCGGCCAGCGGAACCCGCTTCTCGACGCCGTGCGGATCGAGCGGTTTTGGGCGATCGACCGCGGCTTCGATGCCGCCGGGCACGGTGTGCGGCGGCTGCTCTCGCTCCGCACCGGTCAGCCGCTCGTGATCGAGAAGACATTCGGCGACGGCCTCGTCGTGGCGGTGCTCACGACCGCCGCCCCCGAGTGGAACAACTGGGCTCGGGCCAACCCGAGCTGGGTGGTCGTGCTCTTGGAACTCGAGGGCCATCTCGCGCGGTTGCGACGGCGGGCAGAGTCGGTCACGGTCGGCGAGCCCGTCACGGTGCGGCTCGAGGCCGGCGTGGACGAACCCGACGTCGACTTCCTCGTGCCGCCCGATGCCGCCCTGCTGCGGCAGACGGCCGTCGCCACGTCGGGACCGATGCTCGAGGCCACACTCCCGGCAACGGCTCACGCAGGCCTCGTCGAGGCGCGGTGGCGGAGGCTCGACGGCACCGAGCGGCAGCGGTCGTTCGCCGTCAACGTCGATCCCGGTGAGGGACGCCTGGAGCGGGCCGGGGTCGGGCGGCTGGAGGCGGCCCTGCGAGGCGTGCCCTTCCGCTACGATCGAGCCGCCGACGTCGCAGCCACGGCGGGCGACTTCGCCGGCCGTCCGCTGGCCCTGCCACTGCTGATTGTCGTCGCGGCGCTCTTGCTGCTGGAACAGCTGGTCGCCTACGCGGCCGGATATCACCCCGTCGCCCGCCGGCCAACGGCCTGAGCCCTGCGCCCATGACGCCGCTCCCACCGCCGCTGCTGCTCGCCGTCGCCGACGACGTGATACGGCTCGTTCCCCATCTCCCGTGGTTCCTGTCCGGGACCGTAGGTTTTCAGTCTGTGCCTCCCTGCTTGGCGTCGACTCGGGTCTGCCCGCGCCCCGTCGCCGGACGTTCGCTACGGGCTTCCGGCCCTTCGCTCGCTGCACGCCGGCTGCGCTTCGCCATCGTGGCTGCGTTCTCGCCACGTCGTTCCCCAGTAGCACAGGTTGCCAACCTGTGCCTACCCACGTCCGCCCCCGTAGCACAGGTTGTCAACCTGTGCCTGCCCGTCGTGCGCCCGCTCCCGCCCTCATCGCCGGCGGGTCATCGCGAGGCCACGCCCCGCGGGAATCACGGAGGAGCCTCATGAGACACCGCGTCTCGAGCCGACTGCTCGACGGCTTTGACGACTGGTGGCAGATGCCAGTGTCGCTCCTGCTGGTCGCCGCCGTGGCCGTGTACGTCGCCTGGATGGTACGGCGCGACGCCGCTGAGCTTCCGTGGCCGGTGGCCGTGCTCCTCGCCGCGCTCCGGCTTGCGGCCCTGGCCGTCGTCGCGGCGGCGATCCTCGACATCGAACGCATTGCCGAGCACGAGATCGCCCTGCCGTCGCGCGTGGCCGTGCTCGTGGATTCGAGCGCCAGCATGTCGCTGGCCGACGGCGACGATGCCGCTGGCACGCGGGCCGCTCGCGCTGCCGACCTCGTGGAGTCGGATCTCCTCGCGGCGGTGCTCCCCCGGCACGACGTGAGCGTGTGGCGGTTCGACGCCGACGCGACGTCCGTGCTTCGACTCTCCTCCACCGGCTCAGGAACGGAGGCGAACGCGGCGGCCGATGGTGACTGGCGATCGCGGCTCGCGCCGGGCGGGGCCGAGACCCGGTTGGGCGAGGCTGTGGCACGCGCGGTCGAGGCTGGGCCGGCCGGCACGCTTGCGGGCGTGGTGGTGCTCTCCGACGGCGGGCAAAACGCTGGTCTCGATCCCCGGTCGGCGGCTGCGGCGGCCACGCGGGCGGGCGTGGCGGTGCATGCGATCGGCGTGGGGAGCGATGTGCTGCCGGCAAACGTCCGCATCGCCGACCTCGTGGCGCCGGCCCGCGTGTTCCCCGGCGACCGGTTTGCCGTGTCGGCCTTTCTGCAGTCGCAGGGCCTGGCCGGCGAGCGGGTGCGCATCGAACTCGAGGAGCGGCCGTCCGACGGGGCAGGGGAGTCGGTCGCGGGTCGCGTGCTCGATGGTGTCGAGGTGCTGCTCGGGGCCGATGGAGAGCTCGTGCCCGTGCGGTTCGACGTGCCCGGCCTGACGACGCCGGGCCGGCGGCTGGTCGCGGTGCGGGTGGTTCCTCCGGCGGCGGATCACTCGGCCACCGACGACGTGCAGGCCGTGGACGTCGAGGTGGTGGACCGCGTGACGCAGGTGCTGCTGATGGCGGGCGGCCCGGGCCGCGAGTATCAGTTCATGCGCAACGTCCTCGAGCGGGACAAGAGCTTCGCGGTCGACGTGCTCCTCGGCACCGCGGCAGCCGGGATCTCGCAGGACGCCCGCCGCATTCTCGACGCGTTTCCACCGGCCGACGAGCCGCTCGGCGAATACGATGCCGTGGTGGCGATCGACTACGACTGGCGGCTGCTCGAACCGGCGGCCCAGGCGCGGCTGGAGCGGTGGGTGGCGGGCGAGTCGGGCGGGCTCATGCTGGTGGCAGGGAGTGTGTTCATGGATAGCTGGCTCGGCGACGCGCGGACGGCGACGATCAGAGGGCTGTATCCGCTCGACCTGCGGCGGCGGAGCGATGCGGCGACGGCCGGCATGGCGGCCGACGATCCGCGGCGGCTCGAACTCACCCGCGACGGCAGCGAGGCGGAGTTTCTCAGGCTCGCCGGCACGAGGGCCGCCAGCGACGCGGTCTGGAGGGAGTTTCCCGGCGTCTTTGCCTGCTATCCCGCAGCCGGCGTGAAGCCGGGCGCGACGGTCTACGCACGACTTGCCGCGGGGGCGGGTGGCGACGGACCGGCCTATTTCGCGGGGCAGTTCTATGGATCGGGGAGCGTGCTCGCGATGGGCAGCGGTGAACTCTGGCGGCTGCGGGCCCTGGGCGACGACGTCTACGAGCGGCTGGTGGCGCAGCTCGTGCGGCACGTGGCGCAGGGCCGCCTGATGCGCGGAGCCCGCCGCGGACGGCTGATCGTGGAGCAGGATCGCGTGGCGGTCGGCGGCACGGTGCGGATCCGGATCGTCGCGCCCGGAGCGGGACGCCCACCCGAGTGTCGTGCCGTTGCACCGGACGGCAGCCATGTGTCGGTACCGCTCGTCGCCGAGCCCGCGCGCCCCGGCACGTTTGCGGGCGGGTTTGTCGTCACCCGCGAGGGCGGCTGGCTCGTGGAGGTCGAGCCGCTCTCCGCCGGCGACGAGCGGCTGTCTCGTCGGATCCAGGTGCAGCTGCCCGATCGCGAACTGGCGAACCCCCGGCTCGATCGCGCGGTGCTCGCCCAGCTCACGAACGACACGGGCGGGACCACGCGGTTCCTTGCCGACGGTGGCGCCTCCGGCGAGATCGCCGAGGCGATCGCCGCGGCACTCCCCGACCGGTCGCGACGGGAGTATGAGACAGGGGCAGCCGACCCGGCGTTTAAGCGTTGGCTCAACGCCGCCCTGCTCGCGGTCGGCGCCGGCTGTTTGTGCCTCGAATGGATCGTCCGCCGGCTCGCGAGGCTCGCCTGACGCATGGACACCGCACCCCATCCTGCCGTGACTCAGGCCCCGCATGACGAAGCGATCGCGTCGATCCTCGGAATGCTCGCGGCGGTCCGCCGCCGCACGCGGATCTGGATCTGGGCGGAGTCGCTCGCGCTTGCGGCGGCCGTGGCCCTGGCTGGTGCGTGGCTGTCGCTCGTGCTCGATCGGCTCGTCGAACCGCCGATCTGGGTACGGGTCGCGATGCTTGTGGCGGTCGCCGCCGCGGTGGCGTGGGTGCTCGTCACACGACTCGCGATGCGGCTGGCGGTGCCGCTCACCGACGAATCACTCGCCCTCGTCGTCGAGCGGGCACATCCCGAGTTTGGCGACGCGCTGTCAACGGCCGTGTCGTGCAGCCTCGGCGGCAACACCGAAGTGGATCCGGAGATGCTCGCGGCAACGGTGTCGGCCGCTGCGGCACGCGCCGGCGTGATCCGAACCGGGGCTATCTTCCGCAGGCGGCGGCTTGCGGGCGTGCTGGCGGCCGTCGCTGCTGCGGTGTCTGTCACGGCGGTGGCGGCGGCGACGCGGCCGACGGAGACGGCGATCTGGACGCGGCGAATGCTCGGGCTCTCCGACGCGCCCTGGCCGCGGCGGGTGGCGTTTGAGCCAGAGGGCTTCGTGGACGGGCGGCGGGTGGTGGCCCGCGGTGACGACGTGGACGTGCTCGTGCGGGCGATCGCTGCCTGGGGTGATCCGCCTGAGATGGTCGAACTCCGCACGCGGGGCCGAGGTGGCGTGCGGTCCGAGCGGATGGGGGGCCGTGGCGGCGCGACGGCCGCCGGACAGTCGTTCGGCCACGTGCTCAAGGGGGTCGATGAGGATCTCGACGTGGAAATTCGCGGCGGAGACGCCAGGCTGCGCGGGCTCCGCGTCGTGGTCGAAGATCCTCCCGTGGTGACGGCGCTCGAGATCACCTCCACGCCGCCGCCCTACCTCGGTGGTGGACCACGAACCTCGGCGGCGAGCCGTGTCGTGACCGTGCCCCGCGGATCGATCGTGAGCCTGGCATGCACGTCGAGCAAGCCACTGTCGGCCGCGAGTGTGTCGATCCGCAGGGCGGCAGCCGCCGATGGGACAGATGCCGTGGAGGAGCTGATCGCCCGGCTCGACTCGGCATCCGCCCCAACGAAGGCGATCTCGGCCGTGACACCGCCGATCGATGTCGATACCGCCGTGCTCGTGCGGCTCGTCGACGATCACGGGCTCGTGAACCGGGATCCTGTCGCGGTGGTGCTCGCGGCCGTTCCCGACGAGCCACCGCGGGTGGCGGTGCGACTCGCGGGCATCTCGTCGGCCGTGACGCCGCAGGCGACGCTCCCGATCGAGGGCTCGATCACCGACGATCACGCCCTGGCCTCGGCCGACGTGCGGCTGGCGGTGGGCGATGCGAGCCAGATCGTGCCGATCGGCCGCGCTCGTGATGGAGTGGCGGCGGTCGATCTTGCCGCAGACCGCCCGGAACTGGTGCGGCTGGAGCAGGCGGGCCTCGCCATCGGCGCGCGGCTCGAGGTGTCGGTCTCGGCCCGCGATCGCTGCACGCTCGCCGATGGGCCGCACGAGACCGTCGGCGAGACATGGACGCTCGACGTGGTCTCGCCCGAGTCGCTGCGGGCGCTGGTGGAGGCCCGCGAGGTGCTGCTGCGGCGGCGGCTCGAGGGCGTGATCGACGATCTCGTGAAGGCGCGAGACGCTGCCGCCGCGACTCCGCCACAGCCGGCCGACAAGGGCGATGATGGCGATGATCGTGGCGGCGATGGCGTTGCTCGGCGGTGTGGCGAAGCGGCCGCCCGCGCGGCGGGGGAGACTGCCGAGATCGCCGGGGAGTTCAAAGGAATCCACCGCGAACTGGTCAACAACGCTCTGGCGACGCCCGACGTCGAGGCCCGCCTCCTTGGCCAGATCGCCGAGCCGCTCACGGCGATCGTGACGGAGGAACTAGCCACCGCGATCAGCCGCTGCCGGCAGGCAGGCGAGGGCGACGCCGCCGGTGGCCGCCAGGCCATGGCCGCCGCCCTCGATGCCGCGGTGGCCAAACTCCGGGCGGTGCTCGATCGCATGCTGGAACTCGAATCGATCAACGAGGTGATCGAGCGGCTCCGCGGCGTGATTCGCGTGCAGGAGCAGATCCGCGACGACACGCTCGAGCGGCAGCGGAGGCGGGGCCGCGAGGCCCTGGAGTCGCCATGAGACGCTGCCTGCTTCCCGTCGTGGCGGCTGTGCTCGCCGCATCGACCTGGTGCCCTGCGTGGGCGGTTGACGCGCCGCGGTCAGACGCCACCGCGCTCGCGGCCCGTGAGGCCGAGTTGCTCGCACGCTATCAGGAGCTCGAACGGTCGTTCCTACGACTTGCCGACGTGCTCGCGGCGACCGATCCACGGCGGGCCGCGGCGCTGCGGGCGGCGTTTGATCACGCCCGCGAGGAGCAGCTGGGGGATCGCGTGGCGGCGATCGTCGCGATGCTCGAGCAGGGCCAGTTGCTCAAAGCCGGCACGAGCCAGCAGGATGCGATCGGCCAGTTTCGCTCGCTCCTCGATCTGCTCGAGGCGGGGGCTGGGGAGCAGCGGGCGGCCGACACCGCGAAGCAACTGAAGGCCTTCATGGGGAGGATCACCAAGCAGATCGCGAAGCAGCGGGACATCGAGGGCGTGACGGAGGCGGGAGGCGCCGGCCGCGACCTGACGGAGCGGCAGCGGGCGGCCGCGGACGAGACGCGGGCGCTCGGCGACGACGTGCAGCGGTTCGCCGAACGGCTCGCTGAGGATGCGAAGAAGCCCGCGGCCGATTCGGCTGAGAAATCCGAGGCGCCCGGGAAGGAGCGCGGCCGCGAGGCGGAGCCATCCAGCCCCGACGGAAACGAGCCGGCGCCGGCAAACGCCGCCGAGGAGCCTCAGGTCGAGGGCAACGACGACACGGCCCGGAGCCGCCGGACGGCGCAGCGGCTGCGGGCCGCCGAGCAGCGGATGCGACAGGCCCAGGAGCGTCTGGAGAACACCGACCCCGGGGCCGCACGGGGCGAGCAGGAGCGGGCCGTCGAGGAACTCGAAACGGCGCGGGCCGAGCTCGAGCAGATCCTGCGGCAGATGCGGGAGGAGGAGGTGACGCGGCTGCTCGTCCAGCTCGAGACGCGGCTTCGCGGCATGCTCAAGGCCGAACGCGGCGTGCTCGCCGACGCGGAGCGATTGGCCGCAGCGACCGAGCAGTCGGATCGGGAGCGGCAGCTGGAGGCGGCGCGGTTGGGGAGAGAGCAGGGAACGATTACAGCCGAGGCCGCCAAGGCCCTCGTGCTCGTCCGCGACGACGGCTCGGCGGTGGCGATTCCGCAGGCGCTCGAGCAGGTGCACGACGACTCGGGCCAGGCAGCCACGCGGCTGGCTCGCGGCGACGCGGGCCGCGACACGATCAGCCTGCTCGGCGAGATCGTCATCGGCCTGGAGGAGATGCTCGCGGCCGTCGAACGGGCGCGCGAGGACCAGCAGGATGCGGCCGCCGCGCCGGCGGGCGGACGCCCCGGAGAGGTGGGCGAGCAGCCGCTCGTCGACAAGCTCGCCGAACTCAAGATGCTGCGGTCGTTGCAGGCCCGGGTGAACGCGCGAACGCAGCGGCTCGCACGGCTGCTCGATGCCGACGACACACCCGTGAAAGGGACGGATCTGCGGGCCGCCCTTGCGCGGCTCGCCGACCGGCAGCGGCAGATCGAACGGGCCGCCCGCGACATCGTCGAAGGGCTCACCGAGTAGCGCGTTGGCCGAAGGTTTCCCCCGGCGTGGCTGCGAAGACTACACTCACAGATGGTGCTTCGTTCCCGACCTCCGGAGCCGCGCATGCCCTTGCCCTCGATCCGCCGCACGCTGGCCCGAGGCCTGTTCGTGGCGGCTGCCTGGGCCGCGGTCGGGCCGCCGCCGGAGTGCGCCATCGCGGTGTCGGAGCCGGCGCTTTCCCGCGAGCCCACGTGGTCGATTCCCACCGCCAGCGCGGTGAGATTGAAGGTGGAGCAGTGGCCCGCGGGATCGGTCTCCCAGGAGACGGTTGATCCGACGCGGGCTGCCGCCGTGCGGGCAGCCTGGAACGACGTGGCCGCCGGCCGGAGAGACCTGCTCGACACGGTGGTGGATGCGATCGGAGATCATGAGCCGCGTGCCGCCCAGCTGGTGGCGACGGTGGCTCGTGGGCAGGATCCGCCGATCGAATGGCTCGACGACCCAGCGACCGACGCCTTCGTGCGGGATGCGCTGACGCTCTGGTGGGGCCGCGAACTCGTCCGTCGCGACCGCTTCGACGAGGCGCTGCCGCTGCTGGAACGCCTCGAGGTCGGTGATTCGGTCGATCCCGCGACCGTGCTCTTCCACCGGGCCGCATGCGAGCATTGGCTCCTCAAGATCGATGAGGCGATCGAGTCGCTCGACCGGCTGCTGGAGCGAGAGTCGGAGATCCCCGTGCGATACGCCAGCGTGGCGCGACTCCTGCGGGCGGACGTCGCCGCGTTGGAGAAGGGCTCGCTCGATCACATCGCCCGCCGGATGCGAGACGTCACCAGGCGGCTCGACCTCGGCAGTGCCGGCCCCACGACCCGCGAGGTGCAGGACGGCGTGATGGCGTCGCTCGACGAACTGATCAAGCGGCTCGAGGACCAGCAGCAGGACCAACAAGGCGAGTCGTCGTCCGGCGCGGGCAGTGGCTCGGGGCAGGGGGGCGGAGGGCGGCCTATGGAAGACAGTCGCATCGCCCGCGGCCGCGGGACGGGCGAGGTGCGGAAGCGAGACCTCGCCCCGGGCGAGTCGTGGGGCAACCTGCCGCCTCACGATCGCGAGCGAGCGCTTCAGCAGATCGGCCGCGAGTTTCCGCCGCACTACCGCGAGGCGATCGAACAGTATTTCAAGCGGTTGTCCACCGGCGCGGAGGATCGCTGACGTGAGCTGCTGCCCCGTCATCACGATGTCTTGCGGCGTGGGCCTGCGAACCGCGGCGCGGACGGCTTTGTGCTGGGCCGTTCTGGCGGTCGGCGGGATCGCCGCCGGCCCCGATGTGCAGGTGCGGGTGGACGGCACCACCGCCGCGCCGCTCCAGGGCGTGCTCCGGTCGATCGATCGCGAGGCCCTCGAACTGATCGTGGATGGTGAGTCGCGGCGGGTCCCCCTGGCCGGCGTACGGACGCTCACCGCGGTCGCCGGTGCTGAAGGCGGGCCGGTGCCACCTGCGGCCGTCGAGGTGGTGGGAGACGGCGGGCTCACGATCGGCGGCGACGACCTCCGCTGGGAGGAAGGTCGCGCGACGATCGTCCGCGGCACCGCGGCCATCGACCTGCCGATCGAGCGGCTGCGTCGGGCGGCGTGGCGACCGGCGGCGGATGCCGCAGGGGCGGACATTCCCGACTGGCTCGCGGCGGTGCCCGCCGAACCGGCGGCCGATCTCGTCGCCGTTACGCAGCCGGAGGGGTTCGAACTCGTGGAGTGCGCGATCACCGCGATCTCGCCCATCGCGGTCACGGTGATGCTCGACGGTGAGCGGATCCCCGTGAACCGCCGCAAGGTGCTCGGGCTTGTCTGGGTGCGGCCGCCGGTGGCGAAGGCGACTCCGGCGACGGGGGCCACGCAGGTCTCGATTGTCGGCGGCACCCTCGGCGCTTCGACGGTCGAGTGGCGGGATGGCGGGCTCGTGCTCGACGGCGAGATTCGCGTTCCCGGCGAGATGCTCCGGTCGATCGACTTTGCAGCCGGGCGGACGGTCGCGCTCGTCGCGGTCGAACCTGAGACCACGTCGAGCGAGCCGTTCTTCGGAGGCCTGACCGCGATCGACGGCCTGGCCTCTTTTTTTGCGCCGCGGATCGTGACTCCCGCCGAAGGGCAGCCCGCCTGGTTGATGCGGCCCAAGGCGACCGCCACCTGGAGGGTGCCCGACGACAGCCGCCGGTTTCACGCCCGGGCGGTTCGCGTGGCGGCGACCTCGGCGGTCGTTGTCTGGGCGCGAGCCGACGATGGCGCCGAGTGGCGGCAGCGGCTCGACGGCGCTGGTGCGATTCCCATCGAGATCGACCTCCACGACGCGCGGCGGCTGACGATCGGCGTCGAGTTTGCCGATGGGGGTGTCGGTGTCCCCGTGCGCTTCGATGACGCGGGGTTCGAGAAGTGATCCGAGGTGCGCGTCATTCCCAGGCGTGGGCTCTCCCCCGTAGCACAGGTTGTCAACCTGTGTGTCGTCCCGGTTCACGCGGGGGGCTCCTTCGTAGCACAGGTTGTCAACCTGTGTGTCTTCCCGGTGTGCAGTGGGCTCGGGACTGCCCGTGCCATCTCGCCGGACGTTCGCTGCGGGCATCCTGCCCTCCGCTCACTCGAAGGAGACCTCGCTTCGCCCTCCAGGCTTCGCTCGGTTTCCTACGCCGCTCGATTGGCACGGGCAGCCCCTCACAGCCCCTCGTAGCGCAGGTTTTCAACCTGTGTGTCTTCCCGTTTCGCAGTGCGCTCCTGTGCGTGCCTCCGATCCAGATGCTCCCCCTCTCAGAGTCACAGGAAGCGATGATGCCGCGAGGGGCTGCCCGTGCCCGGGAGCCGGCGTTGCTGACGAGCGGAGTCTGGATCGCGGAGCGAAGTCAGCATCGAGCGAGCGGAGGGCCGGAGCCCGCAGCGAGCGTCCGGCGACGGGCACGGGCAGCCCCGAGCGCCGGGAGACATCGTGGCCTTCGGGGCCTCGTGGTCGCGATCATGATGGCCGCGGCCACGATCGCCAGCGGCGTCGAGGTCGATCCTGCCGTCCTTGAGGCCCAGCAGGCCAGGATCGACGCGATCCGCCGGGCCACGCCAGCGGCCGTGTCGATCTTCGCCGGCGAATCCGGAGGAGGCTCCGGTGTGCTGCTCACCCGCGATGGGTATGCCGCCACCAACTTTCACGTCGTGCAGGCGGCGGGCCCGGCGGTCACCTGCGGGCTCGCTGACGGACGGCTCTACGACGCGGCGCTCGTGGGCATCGATCCCACCGGCGACCTCGCAATCGTGAAACTGCTCGGTCGCGATGATTTTCCGGTCGCCGGGTTGGCCGACAGTGATCGCGTGCAGGTTGGCGACGAATGCTTTGCGATCGGCAACCCCTTCCTGCTCGGCACCGATCTGCAGCCCTCGATCAGCGCGGGCATCGTCTCGGGCGTGCACCGCTACCAGTTTCCCGCGGGCACGATCCTGGAATACACCGATTGCATCCAGGTCGATGCCGCGATCAATCCGGGTAACTCCGGTGGCGGCCTCTTCGATGCAGTGGGGAGGCTGATCGGCATCAACGGCCGGGCGTCGTTCGAGAAGCGGGGACGCGTGAACGTCGGCGCCGGATATGCGATCTCGGCGAACCAACTGCGAAACTTCCTCGGGGCGCTCCGGTCAGGTCGCATCTGCGACCATGCGACGCTCGGCGCGACGGTCTCGACCGCCGTGGATGGCCGCGTGGTGGTGGCGGATATCCTCGAATCGTCCGACGCCTGGCGGCGCGGGCTGCGGTACGACGACGAGATCGTGTCGCTCGCGGGCCGGCCGGTGCGGACGGTAAACGCGTTCAAGAACGTGCTCGGCATCCTGCCCGCGGGATGGCAGGTGCCGCTCGTGATCCGCAGGGACGGCCGCCGGCAGGACCTGCTCGTGCGACTGCACGCGGTGCATTCACCGGCAAAACTCGCAGAACTCGCCAGCGGCGACGCCGCCGAAGAGTCGCGGGGTGGCAGCGATGGGCCGGAGGTGCCGGCGGCGGTTCGCCACGTCTACGAGCGGCGGGCCGGATTCGCCAACCATCACTTCAATGTTGTCGAGCGGGATCGCGTCGCGGCGGGGCTCGCCGCCATTCGCGACGCGCGGCCGGACGGGCCGTGGGTGCTGGCCGGTCAGCTTGCGGCCGGTGGCGAGTTTCGCATCGAGCTCTCCGACGCCACGGCGACGATCGACCTGCCCACCGGCACCTCGACGCTCGCGGGTGAGGACGAGTTCGACCGCCAGCCGGTGCCTCCGGGCAGCGGCGGTCTCCTGCCGGCGCTTGTGCTCTGGCGACGGCTCGTCGTCGAGGGCCCTACGGCGGTGGGGCAGACCATCTTCTGGGGAACCGCGCCGCGGCAGCCCGCCACGTTTGCGGCCGACGCGGCGGGGGAACTCGTTGACGTGCTCGAATCGGCGGTGGCCGGCGTGGTGGCCCGGTTTGGTGTGGACGCCGCCGGCCGCGTCGTGTGGATCGACCTCTGGACGTCGCCCGACGCCGATCCGTGTGAGGTGAGGCTCACGTGGCCGGAGGAGGGCACCGCGGGCGGGATGCCGTTATCGATGGAGGCCAGCTTTGGCAGCGAGCCCTTCGCAACCTTCGTGATGGATGCGCCCGCGGCAGCGGAGGCATCGCGATGATCCCGTGCCGTGCAGCCGCTGTCCTTATCGCGCTGCTGACGACCCGCGTGGTCGGCGCCGCGACCGAGTCGTCGCCGCAGCTGGTGGCGGCCAGCGCGGCACACAGCGTCGTCAAGATCTACGGCGCGGGCGGGCTTCGCGGCCTCGAGGCCTACCAGTCGGGGATCATCCTTTCGCCCGACGGCCGGATCGCCACCGCGATGAGCACGGTGCTCGATTCGGATGGCATCGACTGCGTGCTCGACGACGGCCGCCGCTTCGAGGCCACACCCCTGGGGGTCGATCCGCGACGGGAACTGGCGGTGCTCTCGATCGACGCCACCGACCTGCCGGCGGCCTTGCCCGCGGAGGAGCGTGTGGCGGCGGGCACGCGGGTGCTGGCGGTGTCGAACATGTTCGGCGTTGCCGTCGGCGATGAGCGGGCGAGCGTGCAGCGGGGCGTGATCGCGTCGGTCGTGCCGCTTGAGGCACGACGGGGCGCCGCCGATGCCCCGTACACCGGCATGGTCTACGTGCTCGACTTCACGACCAACAATCCCGGCTCACCGGGCGGTGCGATCGTTGACTCCCGCGGGCGGCTGCTCGGAATGATCGGCAAGGAACTGCGGTCGTCGGCCGGCGGCATCTGGCTCAACTACGCCCTGCCCGTGGACGAACTGCTGGTCGGCTGCGAGGCGATCGTCGCGGGTAGCGGCGTGGCGGCTCCTGCGGCCGCCGCGACACCATTTGATCTGGGGCTCCTCGGGATCGTGCTCGTGCCGGACCTCCTCGACCGCACGCCCCCGTTCGTCGAGACGGTGCTTCCGGGATCGGCGGCGGCACGGGCTGGGCTCGCCGCGGACGACCTGCTGATCGCTGTCGGCGCTCGGGCGGTCGGTTCGCACGCCGCTGCGGAGCGGGCCGTGGGGGCGATTCCTTCAGGCGATCCGGTGCGGCTCTCAGTCATCCGCACGGGGACGGTCGTGGACTATGAACTCGGCCCGAGGCCGGCGGTGGCGGAAGGCCGAGCGCCGCAGGGAGCCACGCCATGAACTGGCCGCACGGCATGCTGAAGCTTGTGGTGGCGTCGATGCTTTCCACGGTGGGCGGTGCCGCGACCGCGGGCGAGCCGACGCTCGCCGAAGAGGCGGCGTTTGGCGCGGCGGTGAGGCAGGTTGCCGGTGCCGTGGTGCGGATCGAGCCCGTCGCTGGCGCAGCCGTGGCGGGGGCCGCCGGCGAGGAGGCGGGCGTGGCCTCGGGGCCATCGACGGGGCTCGTGGTCGATTCGGCGGGGCTCGTGCTCACCACGTCGTTCGCCGTGCCCGAGACCGCTCGCGAGGCGGTGGTGGTGCTGCCCGATGGCCGCCGCGTGGCGGCCAAGCCTCTCGGCCGCGACGTGCCACGGGGCATCGTGCTCCTGAAGACCGACCCGATTCCGGCCGCGCCGGTGATCGAGCCGGCGCCTCGCGGCAGTCTTGCGCCGGGCCAGTGGACGATCGCCGTCGGCCGCGGCTGGTCGGCCGCCGAGCCGAGCGTGTCGGTGGGCATCCTGTCCGCGGTGGAACGCGGCTGGGGGCTCGCCGTGCAGACCGACGCGGCGGTCTCGCCAATGAACTACGGAGGTCCGCTCATCGACATCGCCGGTCGGGTGATCGGCATCGTGGCGCCGCTCCCTGCCGAGCCCGCGAAGATGATGCGAGGCACGGAGCTCTACGACGCCGGCATCGGCTTCGCGGTGCCGCTCGAGGACCTGCTCGCGGTGCTTCCGCGGCTCGCCGCAGGAGAGTCGCTCGGGAGCGGCATCCTCGGTATCGGTTATCGATCGCGGGATGCGATCAACGGCTCTCCTGTTATTGCGTCGGTGCGCCAGGGCTCCCCCGCCGCCCGTGCCGGCCTCCGGCCGGGTGATCGAATCGTCGCCGTAGACGGTCGTCTGGTCCGGCGGATCGCCGACGTGCGGCACGCGGTTGCGCCGCGGCATGCGGG
>CAMBSN010000022.1 GCA_945870505.1 Candidatus Kuenenia stuttgartensis
GGGATGGCGACCAATGATGGTCCGGCCCTCGGCCAGCGGGAACCGAGTCACGCGACGGCCGGCGGTGACGAGATCGAGAAATGGCACGGGGCGAGAAGCCGGTGGCATTGAGGGAACCGTACGAAATCGATCGATTCGCAGGGACCACCGTGGCGGAGGATCCGGAATTGCCCGACGCGACCGCCGCGGGTAATCTGCGAGCTCCAACGCACGTTGGGGAATGGTGTAACGGTAGCACGACTGGCTCTGAACCAGTTAGTCTAGGTTCGAATCCTAGTTCCCCAGTTTTAACCCTCACGTTTAGCCCTCACGCGCCGGGGGGCTTGGTCGGCGGTTTCTGAGACTACGTCCTTCTCCCTCACGCGCCGGGGGGCTTGGTCGGCGGGTGGTAGCGGCGCCCCAAGTCGAGCCGGCGGGTGGAAGCAGCGTCCGGTTTTCTTCGTCCCTTCGCTTCCGCCTCACGCGCCGGGGGCCCGTCCCATTCCCCTATGACGGCCCCGATTCATCGCGTGCTGCTGATCGACGACCAGGCCATGATCGGCGAGGCGGTTCGCCGGCTGCTCGCCGACCAGACCGACGTCGCCTACGACTTCTGCCGCGACTGGACGCAGGCCGTTGATGCCGCGACCGCCTTCCAGCCGACCGTGATCCTCCAGGATCTGATCATGCCCGGGATCGACGGGCTGGAGATGGTCGGCCACTTCCGCCGCAATCCCGCCACGGCCGACGTGCCGATCATCGTGCTCTCGGCCCGCGAGGAGCCCGTGGTCAAGGCCCGCCTGCTCGACGCCGGAGCGAGCGACTACCTGGTGAAACTGCCGGATCAGGTCGAGCTCATCGCCCGGATCCGCGTCCACTCCGACGGCTACCGCAGGCTGCTGGAGCGAAATGCCGCCTTCGCCCAGCTGGAGCAGTCGCTGGCCGAACTCGGGCGGGAGCGGGAGAAGTCGGAGCGGCTACTCCACAACATCCTCCCCGCCACGATCGCGGAACGGCTCAAGAACGGCGAGGCCACGATCGCCGAGAGTTTTTCCGACGTGACGGTGCTGTTTGCCGACCTGAGCGGGTTTACGGAGTTCTCCGAGCACGTCGATCCCCAGCAGGTGGTCGGCCTGCTCGACGAGATCTTCTCCACGTTTGACCACCTCGCCCACGCCCACGGCGTCGAGAAGATCAAGACCATCGGCGATGCCTACATGGCCGTATCGGGCCTCCCGGTGCCGCGACCCGACCACGCTGAGGCGATGGCGGTGATGGCGATCGGGATGCAGGACGCATTTCGCAGCGTGATGCGAAACCGCGGCCTTGCGCTCGAACTCCGCATCGGCATGCACTCGGGCCCGGTGGCGGCCGGCGTGATCGGCCGCCAGAAGTTCACCTACGATCTCTGGGGCGACACCGTGAACCTCGCCAGCCGGATGGAGTCGCACGGCGAGCCGTCGCGGATCCACGTATCGCCGACAACCCGAGCGCTGCTTGGCGACGCCTTCCGGTTTGCCGACCGCGGCGAGGTGACCGTGAAGGGCCGCGGCACGCTGCACACGTTTTTTCTGCTCGGCCGCGCCTGATCAGGCACACTCGCGCCTCGTCGCCACGGCATTGCCCGCGGCCTTACGGCCGGTCGGCTTTCACGGCATGGGAATCGGCGAGGGGCTGCCCGTGCCCCGGGAGCCGGCGTTGCTGACGAGCGAAGCCATGGATGGCGGAGCGAAGTCAGCATCGAGCGAGTGAAGCCCAGGATGGGCGAAGCGAGCGTCCGGCGACGGGGCACGGGCAGCCCCGAGCGCCGGCGTGAATCGGACACAGGTTGCCAACCTGTGCTACGTGATTCACAGGTTGGAAACCTGTGCTACGGGATCAGTGCCAGCGTTTCAGCCAGCCACGGCGCCAGAAAAACACCACCATGGCCACCGTCGTCAACAGCATGATCCCCACCGCCACCAGGCTGCCGTAGCGGAAGTTGAGCAGCGGCATGTTCCAGGGCGACTCGGTGTTGAAGTTCATCCCGTAGTAGCCGGTGATGAAGGTCAGCGGCATGAAGATGGTGGCGATCACCGTCAGCACCTTCATCACGTCGTTCATCCGGTTGTTGATGCTCGCAAGGTAGATGTCGCGGAGGTCGCTGCCGATCTCGCGGTAGCCCTCGGTGAGGTCGAGGAGTTCCATGGTGTGGTCGTAGGAGTCGCGGAAGTGCTGCCGGGCGTGGTCGCCCACGAAGGCGGTCGGCTCGCGGCCGAGGGCATGGAGCACGTCGCGGGTCGGCCAGAGGGCGCGGCGGAGCGTCATCAGGTCGTTGCGGACATCGTGGATCTTGCCGAGCAGGTCGCGGGAGGGATTGTCGAGGGCCTGCTCCTCGATCAGCTCGAGCGAGTCGCCGAACTGCTCCAGCACGGGAAAGTAGCCGTCGATCACGGCGTCGAGGAGCAGAGCACAGAGGTGGTCGGCCCCGAGCTGGCCGATCCGCGTGCGGCCGTGACGGATCCGTTCGCGAACGCTCGCAAACCCATCGGGCACGGTGCGATCGTGAAACGTGATCACGTAGCGGTCGCCGAGGAAGATCGCCATCGGGTCGGTGACGATCGATTCCCCATCAGACCGGGCCATCCGCACGGCGATCAGCAACTGGTGGCCGAAGACCTCGACCTTGGGCCGCTCGTCGGGGGTGGTCGCGTCTTCGAGGGCGAGGTCGCCGATCTCGAAGATCTGCCCCACCGCGCGGATCGTGGCGAGGTCACCGAAGCCGTCCACGTCGAGCCAGACGACCGGCCACTTTTCCCGGGCGATCGTGAGTTCCTGCAGCGAGAGGACCGGCGACTCGTGGGTGGTGCTGCCGTCACAGGCCGTCAACCGGAGGATCGTTGGCTGGCCGGCGGTGGATGCTGAGGTCGAGAACGCCACGGCCGGCGCGTCGTGATCGAACCGACGGCGGCGGCGACGGCGTTGTTTGCGGGATGCCACGGAAAGCTCCTCAGTCGACGCGTCACGATACCCGACACCACCCACCCGGTGGTATTCTCGACGCATGGTCCGCGATTCCGACGTCTCTCCGGTCGGCGACGCGATGGTGTGGGTGTCCCGCATCATGGCGATTGGCCTGACGATGTTCCTGCCCGGCGTGGCAGGCGGTTGGCTCGATGCCCGGCTGGGAACGAACTTCATCGGCCCACTCGGCTTCGTGGTGGGCCTGGGACTGGCCATCTATTCGCTCTGGCGGTTGGCAACCCGCAGGCGGAGGGCCAGGTCGTGACTCCTCCCGGGAATCCAATCCCCGCGTCGACATTCAAAGGCATGGCGGTCCAGGCCGCCGTGCTCGCGGTGGCCGCAGGCATCGCGTGGACGGCCGGGGCCGATCGTCCCGACCGGGCCGAGGCGGTGGGCTTTGCGGCGGCGGTATGCCTCGGTGGGGGTGTTGCGGGCTGGGCCGTGGCCCAGTGGCGGGGGGCAACGCCGGCGGCCCGAGTTTCCGCAGCCCTGGCGGTGGTCGCCCTGCGGATTTTCCCGGCCTTGGCGGCGCTCGGTTGGCTCCAGACGCCAGCCGGATCGCGGCTCCGGGAAGCCGGGGCAGGAGGGATGCTGGTGGCGTTCTATCTCGCCGTCCTTGCAGCCGACGTGATTCTGAACATTATTGGTTCGCACGGAAACGACCCGGCAGCGGGTTCGACGAGGGCGAATTGACGCCATCGGGCCGCGTGCAGCACACTCTCGGACCCGGGTGCGCTGTCGCGTCCGGCTCCCGCCGCAGGATCGTTCAGGAATCGCCGGCCATCATGTCCGACCACAATCCGATCTATCACCTCAAAGACGCCTACTTCTTCGAAGTTCCCAAGGCTTTTTGGCCGCGCGCCTGGCAGACGCTCGACGACGTGCCGGCATTTCTCCGCGCACCGTACGAGCGGGACCATCTGCCGATGCCGTCGGTCGCCGAGTTCAACGAGGCTATGGCGGGCAAGATCCTGATCCCGCAGCCGTTCGGCACGCTCGACAGCCTCTACGAGAAGCAGTCGGGCTTCTGCATCTCGAAGTACATGCTGCTGGAACTGCTGCTCGCCGGCATCCTACTGATGATCTTCTCGCGACTCGCCAAGAAACTGCGGACGGGCGAGGCTCCGAAGGGCGCGTTCACAAACCTGTTCGAGTCGATGATCCTCTTCGTGCGGGACCAGATCGCGCGGCCGGCGATCGACAGCCACGACCACGGCCACGACGATCACGGAGCCGCACACCACGGCCACGAGTCGCACGACGGGCACGGCCACGGGTCCCCCGCTCTTGCCGGGGCCGGCGGCGCGACGGTCACGGTGCACCGCGAGGTCCACGATGGCGACCGCTTCGTGCCGCTGCTGCTGACGCTGTTCTTTTTCGTGCTCGGCTGCAACCTGCTCGGCATGGTGCCCTGGGCGGGCTCACCAACCGCGTCGTTCTCCGTCACCCTCGCCCTGGCGGGCGTGACGATGCTCACCGTCATCGTGGCGGGGATGCTGAAGTTCGGCTTCCTCGGCTTCTTTGCCAACCAGGTGCCGACGATGGATCTGCCGCTGCCGCTGGCGATCCTGCTCAAGCCGATGATCTTTGCGATCGAAATGCTCGGGCTGTGCATCAAGCACCTGATCCTCGCCGTGCGGCTACTCGCCAACATGGTGGCCGGGCATCTCGTGCTGCTCGGCATCATGGGCCTGATCTCGGCCGCCGCCACCTATTCGATGGGACTGTGGGCGACGGTCACGGGGATCAGCGTTGTGAGCTGCACGCTGTTCAGCCTGCTCGAACTCTTCGTGGCGTTCCTGCAGGCCTATATTTTCACGTTCCTGTCGGCCCTGTTCATCGGGGCCTCCGTCCACCAGCACTGAGCACCCGCCGACGACAAAAACCGCGTTTCGGAGAAACCGCCCTACACAGCCGCCGCGAAATCCCTAGAACATGAGCTCCGCGGCTGCTCGCCGGAATCACTTTCCCGACCCGCACAACCATCCTGTCCGTTCTTATTTTCCCGTATCCGGGCACCCGCCCGGTCCCTTTTTCCAAGGAGCTTGATTGATGATCCGTTCGCTGCTCTCGACCCGCATGCTCACCACCGTCGCCGCTCTGGCCGTCGCGTTCCTGTCCGCCGACATGGCCAGCGCCCAGGAAGTTGCCGGCCGCTCGCTCATCGACCTGACGTCGGCGTTCAGCGTCGGCCTCGTCGTCATCGGTGCCGCCTACGGCATCAGCAAGCTCGCCTCGGCCGCCTACGAAGGCATGTCGCGGCAGCCGGAAGTCGCCGGCAGCATCCAGACGGCGATGATCATCGCGGCGGCCCTGATTGAAGGCTTCACGTTCTACGCGCTGTTCATCTGCTCTCAGAAGGCCTAAGTCGTGCTTCCGGCAGGAAGCGGCCCCCGGGCACGCGTCTTGCGAAGGAAAACCGTCCAGTGGATGGGGCGGGCGCCTCGTGCGTTTCGCCCCATCCCTCTGGGCAGGTTCGGGTTGGTTGCCGAAGTTGTGTGCGTGCAAACGCCGCTTCTCGAACGCGGGCAGCCCCCGACCCGATCGCCGATCACACCTGTTCGCTCGGAGTTTCTCTCGTGACCACCTCCTCGATCATCCGCATCGCTTGCCTCGCGGTTGCCGTCACCGTCGGCAACGCAACGCCGCTCCGAATCGCACACGCGGCCTCGCCGACCGCTGAGAGCGTGAGCGGCGACCACGGTCATGCTGGTGATGCCGGTCATGCAGAGCATGGCCACGCCCCGGAGATCGGCCACAACCCTCCGGCTGGCGTGGCCCAAAAGGACTTCGAGAGCCCTGCCTGGTTCCAAACAGACCTCGCCGTCTGGTCGTTTGCGGTATTTCTCGGCCTGCTCGGCGTGCTCACCAAGTTCGCCTGGAAGCCGATCATGCAGGGGCTCGAAAAGCGCGAGGAGGGCATCGCCCGCCAGATCGCCGAGACGAAAGCGGCCAACGAGGAGGCCAAGCGGATGCTGGCGTCGTACGAGCGACGGCTCGCCGAGGCCTCCGAGGAAGTTCGCGGAATGCTGGACGAGGCGCGCCGCGATGCCGAGAGCACCAAGCAGTCAATCGTGGCCGAGGCCCGCAAGGCCGCTGAGGACGAGCGAAACCGCGCCACGCACGAAATCAGGCTCGCCAAGGACGACGCCCTCTCGCAGATCGCCGAGAAGGCGGGGCACCTCGCCGTCGAAGTCGCCGGGAAGTTTCTCCGCGATAAGCTCGGTGCCGAAGACCAGGCCCGGCTCGTTCGTGATTCGGTGGCCAGCCTCTCCAGCCGGCCGAGCGTCAACTGACCCACGGACACGAGCCCACCCAGCCCGGTTGACATTACGATGAGCACCGCCACCGCCGCCACCACCGAGACAGGGAACGTCGACATCGCTGCCGACCGCGTGGGCAAGATTTACGCCCAGGCGATCGTCGAGGCTGCCGAGGCCGCAGGCTGTCGCCGCGAGGTTCTCGACGAACTCGGCTTGCTTGCCCGCGAGGTGCTGCCGAAGGTGCCCGAGGCGGTGGCCGTCTTCTCGTCGCCGAAGATCTCCGCCGAGGAGAAGGGTCGGATCATCGACCGGCTGGCCGGCAACCGGATGAAGCCCACGACCGTCAACGCCCTGCACGTGCTCGCCCGCCATGGCCGGCTCGGCATGCTCGGCGCGGTGGTTCAGGCCGCTGAGCGGCTCGCCGACGAGCGCGACGGCAAGCAGCAGGCGACCTTCATCACCGCCGTTCCGCTCGACTCCACGGAGCAGAGCCGGATCGTCGGCGAAACCGAGAAGGCCCTCGCGGCCTCCCTCAAGCCGCGATTCGTCGTCGACCCGACGATCATCGGCGGCCTCGTCGTCCGCGTCGGCGACACCATCTACGACCAGTCGGTCGCCACGGGCCTGACCCGCATCGGCGGCCGTCTCAACCAGCGAAACATTCACGCCATCCAAAACGGGGAGTACACATGGCACACCTGACCGACGAAATCGCATCCGTCCTTCGCGAGGAGATCTCGCGGTACCAGTCCGGGATCGACGTCCGCGAGGTCGGCCGAGTCCTCGAAGTGGGCGACGGCATCGCCCGCGTCTGGGGCCTCTCCGGCGTCATGGCCGGCGAAATGGTCGAGTTTCCGGGCGGCATCACCGGCCTCGCGTTCAACCTCGAGGAAAACTCGGTCGGCGTGATCATCCTCGGCGACTACCTGAAGGTGACCGAGGGCGACGAGGTGAAGAGCACCGGCCGGCTGCTCTCGGTGCCGGTGGGCGATGCGGTGATCGGCCGCGTGCTCGACCCGCTCGGCAACCCGCTCGACGGCAAGGGACCGGTGGTCACCGAACTCCGCCGCCCGGTCGAGACGCTCGCGCCCGGCGTGGCCGAGCGGTCGCCGGTTCGCGAGCCGATGCAGACCGGCATCAAGGCCGTCGACGCGATGACACCGATCGGCCGCGGCCAGCGCGAGCTGATCATCGGCGACCGCAAGACGGGCAAGACCGCGATCGGTATCGACGCGATCATCAACCAGAAGAACAGCGGCGTGAAGTGCTTCTACGTCGCCGTCGGCCAGAAGGATTCGTCGGTGGCCGTGGCCATCGACACGCTCCGCAAGTACGGGGCGATGGACTACACGACCGTGATCGTCTCCGGTGCCAGCACGGCCGCCCCACTGCAGTACATCGCCCCCTACTCGGGCACGGCGATGGCCGAGCACTTCATGTACAACGGCCAGCACGCCCTGATCGTGTACGACGATCTGTCGAAGCAGGCCACCGCCTACCGCCAGCTCTCGCTGCTCATGCGGCGGCCGCCAGGACGCGAGGCCTACCCGGGCGACGTATTCTACGCCCACAGCCGTCTCCTCGAGCGGTCGGCCAAGCTCTCCAAGGAGCTCGGCGGCGGCTCGCTCACCTCGCTGCCGATCATCGAGACGCTCGAAGGTGAGGTGTCGGCCTACATCCCCACCAACGTGATCTCCATCACGGACGGCCAGATCTACCTCCAGCCCGACCTGTTCTTCGCCGGCCAGCGGCCCGCCATGAACGCCGGCATCTCGGTGTCGCGCGTGGGTGGTGCCGCCCAGACGAAGTCGATGAAGAAGGTGGCCGGTGGTCTCCGACTCGACCTGGCCAGCTTCCGCGAACTCGAGGCCTTTGCCCAGCTCGGCACCGACCTCGACGCCGCCACCCAGCAGCGGCTCGACCGCGGCTACCGGATGGTCGAACTCCTCAAGCAGGGCCAGTTCGCCCCGATGGACATGGTTGATCAGGTGCTGAGCATCTACGCCGGCACACGCGGTCACCTCGACGAGGTCAAGCGAGACGAGGTTGCCGACTGGGAGAAGGGCTTCCTCACGTTCGTCCGTGACCAGGTGCCCGAGCTGCGGAAGCGGATCGACGAGTCGAAGGAACTCGACTCGGAGAGCGAGCGGCAGCTCGAGGCCGCGATCGCCGAGTTCAAGCGGCAGCGGGCCGCGAAGTCCGGCGGGGCGAAACAACTCGCCGGGGCACGTTAGGCACTCTCGTTCCGCAGCCGTACGCTGAAAGTCACACATCATGGCAAAAGCCCGGGCCCTCGATCGCCGCCGCAAGTCGGTGAAGAACATCCGCAAGATCACGCGGACGATGGAGCTCATCGCCACCGCGCGGTTCAAGAAGGCCATGGACCGCTCGGTCGCGGCCCGTGACTACACCAAGCACCTGGCGAAGATCCTCGAAAACATCGCCAGCGTGGGGGCCGACGTCTCCCACCCGCTGCTCGAGAGCCGGCCGACGCAGAAGACGGCGGTACTCGTGCTGACTGGCAATCGCGGCCTCTGCGGCGGCTACAACTCCAACGTCGTGCGGCAGTCGGTCGCGCTCCTTGGGCAGTGGAAGAGCGAGCAGGTGCCGACCCACGTGGCGGTGTCTGGCAAGCGAGGCATCTCGGCGCTGAAGTTCCGCGGTGCCAACATCGCTGAGCGATACACGCAGTTTGAAGACAAGCCGGAGTTCGCCGCGGTGGCGCCGATCGGCCGGGCCTACCTCGACGCCTACTCCAAGGGCGAGATCGACCGCCTCGACGTCGTCTACACGAGGTTCCACTCGATCGCGAAGCAGGAGGCGGTGACCGAGACGCTCCTGCCGCTGGCCCCACCGCAGGCCTCGGGCGCTGCGACGTCGGCCAAGCTCGCCTCCGACGAGTACAGCTTCTACCCGTCGGCCGGCAGCATCCTCGAGGAGATTCTCCCGGCGAGCTTCCTGTCGCGGCTCTTCAAGTGCTTCCTCGACGCGGCCGTCAGCGAGCAGGTGGCGCGGATGGTGGCCATGAAGGCTGCCACCGAGAACGCCGGCGGGCTGATCAAGAGCCTCTCCCGGCAATACAACAGGGCGCGGCAGTCACAGATTACGGGCGAGATCATGGAGATCCTCGGGGGCGTGGAGGCGCTCAAAAAGTAGGGACGCCGGTCCCGATGCCATCCGCATTCCCGTCGATCCAGCGGACCTTCGGCCGCTGATCGCCGACACCAGAGACGAGCCGACTCCGGAAATAAATCCGACACCGGTGACGACAACACACCGACCGATTCACGATCCAATCCTCATTCACACTTCCCCTCTCGAGACAGGCTGAAACAGCAATGGCAAACGGCAAGATCACGCAGGTCATCGGCTCCACGTTCGACGTCGAGTTTCCCGAGAACTCGATCCCGTCGATCTACAACGCCGTCCGCATCGACACCGCGAACAAGGGCATTGATCTCCATCTCGTCGGTGAGGTGCAGCAGCACCTCGGCGGCGGCAAAGTCCGCTGCGTGGCCCTCGGCTCGACCGACGGCCTGACCCGCGGCGCGCAGGTGGTGGACACCGGGGCTCCGGTCTCCGTGCCGGTCGGCAAGGCCACGCTGGGCCGCGTGTTCAACCTGCTCGGCGAGCCGATCGACGGCCGCGGGCCGGTCGAGACCCAGGAGCGGTGGCCGATCCATCGCGATCCGCCGCCGATCAAGGACCTCACCACGAAGACCGAACTCTTCGAGACGGGCATCAAGGTGATCGACCTGCTCACGCCGTTCGTTCGCGGCGGCAAGGCCGGCCTCTTCGGCGGTGCCGGCCTCGGCAAGACGGTCATCCTCACCGAGCTCATCGCGCGGATCGCCTCCGCCCACGGCGGCTACTCGGTGTTTGCCGGCGTCGGCGAGCGGACGCGTGAGGGCACCGACCTCTGGCTCGAAATGCAGGAGGCCAAGATCGGCGACACCGGCCGCAGCGTCATCGAGCAGACCTGCATGGTGTTTGGCCAGATGAACGAGCCGCCAGGAGCCCGTCTCCGTGTCGCCCTCTCGGCCCTGACCATGGCCGAATACTTCCGCGACACGACCGGCGCCGACACGCTGCTCTTCGTGGACAATATCTTCCGCTTCTCGCAGGCGGGCAGCGAGGTGAGCGCCCTCCTGGGCCGCATGCCGAGCGCCGTGGGCTACCAGCCGACGCTGGCCACGGAAATGGGCGCGCTGCAGGAGCGGATCACCTCGACGTCGAAGGGGGCCATCACCTCGGTGCAGGCGGTGTATGTGCCGGCCGACGACCCGACCGACCCGGCCCCGGCCACCGCGTTCGGCAACCTCGACGCGTTCCTCTACCTGGAGCGGTCGATCTCAGAGAAGGGCATCTACCCCGCCGTCGATCCACTTGCCTCGTCGAGCCGCATCCTCGATCCGCAGTACGTGGGCGAGCGACACTACAAGATCGCCCGCCGGGTGCAACGAACGCTCCAGCGGTACCGCGAACTCCAGGACATCATCGCGATCCTCGGCGTGGACGAACTCTCGGAAGAGGACAAACTCGTCGTGCACCGTGCCCGCCGCATGGAGCGGTTCCTCTCGCAGCCGTTCCTCGTGGCCGAGGTGTTCACCGGCAAGCCGGGCGAGATCACCAGCCTCGAGGACACGATCCGCTCGTTCGAGGAGATCGCCGACGGCAAGTGGGATCACCTGCCCGAGCAGGCGTTCATGTACGTCGGCCCGATCGAGCAGGCCGAAGAGCAGGCCAAGAAGATGGCCGCCAAGGTCTGAGAAAAGACGGAAACACTCCCATGGCAGACACGAAGCAGTCCGGTGCGGTGCGGTGTGTGATCGTCACACCCGAGCAGACGAGCCTCGACACCCAGGCCCGATCGGTCACGCTGCCGCTGTTCGACGGCCTGCGCGGCGTAGGCCACGGCCATTCCCCGTTCATCGGCCGCCTCGGTGCCGGTGAGGTGCGGATCGTGGGCGAGCAGGGCGGGCCGGCCGACGCCGTCCGCAGCCTGTTTGTGGAGGGCGGCTTCGTGGAGGTGGGGCACGACTCGGTGACGGTGATCACCCAGCGGGCCGTGCCAGCCGAGAAGATCGATGCCGCGGCGGCCCGGGCCGAGCTGGACAAAATCTCCAGCACTCGAGCGACGGGCGACGACGCGATCGACGCGAAGCTCAAGGCCGAGGACACGGCTCGGGCTTTCGTCCGCACAGCCACCCGCTAGCCCCTGCTCCAGGAGCACAGGTTTCCAACCTGTGTTCTGAGTAGCACAGGTTTCCAACCTGTGTCCTGAGTAGCACAGGTTTTCAACCTGTGCATGCCCTTCGTGATGCCCTTCGGCTACTCGCCGACCGGCCTGTCAGCACTCGGAGCGATCACATGCGCGCCCACCTTGATCGCGTTCTGCCGCTCACGGACGAGTTCGAGCACGTCGGCCGGAAGCTTCTCGTTCCAGCCGTGCCAGGGGGCGAGCACCGCACCACCCCGGGCGAGCGACGAGAAATCGATGTAGTTTTCGGCCCGAATCATGCCGGCGCCGGAGAGCTTCGTCACGTGGTCGATAAGGGGAGCCATGCTCCACACCGGCCCGGTGAGCACCGTTTCGGGCCCTTCGATGGTCTGATCGATGAGATTGCCAAAGGCGAGCACACCCTTCTCGCGGGCACCTTCGATCGCCCCCTCGCGCTCGGCCCAGATCAGGTCGGCGCCCGCAGCGATCTGGGCGAGTGCCGCCTGCTTCGCCTTCGGCGGGTCGTACCACGACTCGATGAACGTCACCTTCACCTTGGCGGCAGGGTTCGCGTCCTTGACCCCCTGAATGTAGGCGTTGATCGCCCGGTGCACCTGCGTGTCGCTCTTGCCGGCGACCACGCCGACAACACCCGACTTTGTCAGTCGGCCGGCGGCGATGCCACAGAGGTAGGCAGGCTCGGAAAGATTGCTGTCGAACGTGGAGAGGTTAGGAGCGACAGGGGGCTGCGACGTGCCCACGAGGAACGAGATCCCCGGGTTCGCGGCGGCCACGGCCTTGATGGCGTCGAGCGACTCGACGCCGTCGGCGACGACCACGTCGGGACGACGGACGAGGGCCGAGTTCAGACCCGAAGCCATGGCGGTAGCCGTGGCGAGTTTGTCCTGCCAGGCGTAGGTGATCTTGCCCGTTTTTTCTGCATCCTGGAGGGCCTTGTGGATCACCTGGTTCCACGGCTCTTCCAGCGGTGTGGCATACGCCGCGAACACGGCCGTTACCTTGGCGGGGGCGGCGGACTGCCCGAGGCAGGTGACCGACAGGAGCAGGCAGAGCAGGGACGCGAGCAGGGCACGCATGGCGGATCGTCTCCGGAGGCGGGAACCCCCAGAGACTAGCGAAGCCCGGCACCCCCGGCCCATGCCGATTCCGCCGGGAAATCAGGGGTTTCTTCGACGTGGCCAACGTGGTCTAGGGCGGGCTCGGGGCTGCCCATGCCCTCGAGCGGGCTGTGGAAGCAAGCGGAGCCATGGATGGCGAAGCGCAGCGGACACGCAGAGAGCGACGGCCTGGAGGGCCGTCGCGAACGTCCGACGAGAGGGCATGGGCAGCCCCGAGTGCGCAGCTGACGGGCGCTCAATTCAGATCTGCCAGTCATTGCCCGTGTCGAGTTCCGGTGCCTCGCCGCGCATGCGGAGCTTCGGCTTTTCCAGCACCACCGTCGTGTGCGGGTCGACCGACCGCGTGAGCCACACGCTCGAGCCAATCACCGAGTCGTGGCCAATCCGCGTGGCCCCACCGAGCACGGTGGCGTTGGCGTAGATCACAACGCGGTCTTCGATCGTCGGATGCCGCTTCGTGCCGCGGACGAGGTGGCCGTCGGCGTCGGTCTGGAAGGAGAGCGCGCCCAGCGTGACGCCCTGGTAGATCTTCACGTGGCTGCCGATTTCGCACGTCTCGCCGATCACCACGCCGGTGCCGTGGTCGATGAAGAAGTGATCGCCGATCGTGGCCCCCGGGTGGATGTCGATGCCGGTCCGCCTGTGGGACCATTCCGCCATCATCCGCGGGATGAGCGGCACCTCGAGCCGGTGGAGCAGATGAGCGAGCCGGTGGATCGTCACCGCCTCGAGGCCGGGATAGCAGAAAATGATCTCGTCGAGCGTCCGCACGGCGGGATCGCCGTCGAACGCCGCCTGAACGTCGGTCGCCAAAATGCGTCGGACGTCGGGGATCCGTTCGAGAAACTCGACCGCCTTCGCCTGCCCGAGTGCCTCGAAGTCGCCCTCCTCGGTGCAGTGTTTCGCCGCCTCCGATGCGACCGGCAATTCGACGCCCTGCTCGGCGGCAGCCCGCTGGGCGGAGACGCTGTGCCGCAGCGCCCGGCCGATCTGCGTGGTGAGCTTGTCGTGGAGGCCGTCGATCAAGTCGCCGACATGGTAGGTGACGTTGCCGAGGTGGAGGTTCTCCCGCCGCCGATAGCCTGGGTAGAGAATCTCCTTGAGATCCTCACAGGCGGAGATGATCGACTCGTAGTTCGGCAGCGGGCAGTGGCCGAGGTAGTGGATCGTCGGTACTTCCTGGTACGTCTCGATGATCCGTCGCGTCAGCTCGGGCAACTGCTCCTTGATTCGCACGTCGGTGGCCATGAGATTCGATCGTAGAGGCGGGAAACCGGGCCGGGCAAACGGGTCACTCGTACGGTCGGCCCGGCCGGCCCCGGATATTGAGGCTTCCCCGCGAATCCTGCTGAAAAACCTCGATCCAAGCCGCGTCGGGGGAATCCTGGAAGGATATGCCGCCGCCCCCAGCCGGGGCTCATGCATGCCCGGCCGGCCTCACGTAGCACAGGTTTCCAACCTGTGCCGAACTGGCAACGCAGGCTGAAAACCCTCGCTCCTTTCTTCCACAGGTTGAAAACCTGTGCTACGTCTCCGCAGGTTACCAACCTGCGGCTACGGAATCGGTGACCCGCCTCGTGGAGTAGCACAGGTTGTCAACCTGTGCCGTACTTTCACCGCAGGTTACCAACCTGCGGCTACGTTTTTCGACGTCACGGCTACTCGCCAGCCGCGATGAGCGCGTCGGGGAGAGTGAAGGCGTCGTCGTAGAGCGCCCGGCCCACGATGCAACCCGCACAGCCGATCGCTGCCAGGCGGCGGATGTCGTCGAGCGTGGCGATGCCGCCGGAGGCGATCACCGGAGCCGTGGCAACGGTGAGCATCTCCTCGAGCGCCGCGACGTTGGGACCGGCGAGCGTCCCGTCAGTGGCGATGTCGGTGTATACGATCGCCGCGAGCGGCAGGTCGGCATGCCGCCGCGCGACATCGACCGCCAGGAGTGGGCTCGTGTCGACCCAGCCACGAGTGGCCACCCGGCCATCGCGAGCGTCGAGACCAAGGACGATCCTGCCGGGATGGGCGGTGGCGAGACGCTCGAGCAATGCCGGATCCTCGACTGCCACGCTGCCGAGGATCACGCGGGCGAGCCCCGCGTCGAGGTAGGCCTCCGCCGTCTCGACCGTGCGGATGCCGCCACCGATCTGGCAGGGAATGCCTGCGGCCGCAGCCATCCGACGGACGAGGTCGGCCTGCACGGCCGAGCCTGCCTTGGCACCATCCAAATCGACGATGTGGAGCCTCCGCGCACCGCCTGCGAGAAATCGTGAGACCATCGCCACGGGATCGCTTCCGAACACGGTTTCTTTGGCGTAGTCGCCCTGAAGGAGCCGCACGCAGTTGCCGCCACGCAGGTCGATCGCCGGCCAGAGTTCCATCGAAGGGCTCCGCAGAAGGGTAGGGGGGTCAGCCGCGGCCGATGAACGAGGAGAGCAGCCGCAGCCCGACGGCCTGGCTCTTCTCCGGATGAAACTGCGTCGCGAACAGCCGGCCCCGGGCGACCGCCGAGACAAACTCGCCGCCGTAGTCGGTGACCGCAGCCACCAGCGACTCGTCACGCGGCCGCGCGTGATACGAATGCACGAAGTAGTACCAGTCGGGGCTCTCGACGGGCGACGCCCCGTCGCGCCATCGGACCGTGTTCCAGCCCATGTGGGGCACCTTCATGCCCGCGGGCAGGTCGAACCGTACGACTTCGCCAGGGAGGAGGCCCAGCCCCTCGTGACGCCCACCCTCGAGGCCGGTCTCAAAGAGCAGCTGCAGCCCCATGCAGATGCCGAAGAATGGTTTCTCCGCCCGCACGTGGGCCACGATCGGCTCGACCAGCCCACGCTCGCGGAGCGCTCGCATCGCGTCGCCGAAGGCACCGACACCGGGCAACACCACCCGCTCCGACTCGGCCACCACCTGGGGATCGTCGGTGATGCGTGCCGCCACGCCCAGCTTTTCAAACGCCTTCTGCACGCTTCGCAGATTGCCGCTGCCATAGTCGACGATCGTCACCATGCGGCGGAGTGTAGCAACCGGAAGCCGGCGGGTCACTTCGCGGCGATGTCGACCGCAGCGCGGTCGGGGTAGACGACGAGTTCGACCCGCCGGTTGCGCGACCGGCCCGCCGCCGTGGCGTTGGAGACGAGCGGGTGATTCGCGCCGTGGGCCACGAGAAAGAGTTGATTCTCGTGCATCGAGGTCCGCGTCGTGAGGAAATCGAAGACAGCCGCCGACCTCGCGGCCGTGAGCTGATGGGGTGACGTCCACGAGGCATTCTGGAGGGGCTCTGTGTCGACGTGTCCTTCAATGCCGACGAAGTGGCCGGGGTAGACCCGCTCCAACTCGGCCGAGACCTGTGTGAGCACGGCCGCCCCCTCGGGCAGGAGATTGGCGGTGCCGCCGTCGAACAGCCGGTCGGCGGGGATGTCGATCCGGATCACCGCGCCGTCGAACCGTGGCTGGAGATCGGGAAGCTTGAGTTGGGTCATCGCCGACTGCATGACCACGGGGGTGGCGGGCACTCCGCCGTCGTTGCCGACCCGCGGCGGCTTGTCGGCGCCGGGCGGCAGGCCGGCGGCCCGCGTCTGCGCGAGCTGCGACGACGTGCTCGCGAGCTGGTCGCGGAGCGCCGCGATCTCATCCTGCATCACCTGAGACTCTTGCCGATTCCGCACCAGCGCCGCCTCGAGCTGTCGGCCATCGACGTCGGCGTAGGAGGGAGGGAGTGAAGACAACGACGCCTGCGGCATCGTGTGGGCCGGCGCGGCGACGCCCGGCGGCGGCTCGAGGCTTGGCGGCGGCACGGCCTGCTTCTTGAAGGGGTTGCTCGCGCAGCCGCACACAACCGCCGCGAGGAGCGCGACGAGAAGTGGCATGAACTTGGCGCGCGACGGCATCACGGCGAGCGAGCCTCCGAAGGGGGCGGGATCGTAGGGAGCCGGGGCGGGGGCGGCAAGACCGGCAAGCAGGCGTTCAGCCGGCGGAAATCGGCCTCAGCCGATGCCAGACCCAGAGGGTCACCGCCGTCAGGACGATCACCACCGTGACCACCGCGGCCATCTCGAGCGGGCGCTCGAAGAACGGCTCGGTCCGGCCCCAGAGGGGCCGCCACCCTACCACCACCAGCGCCGCGCCGAGACACAGGCTCGGGCCGAAGGGGAGCTCCGTCTCACTGTGGAGCACGAGCTGCGCGACGCCGTGCGCCAGCCCGATGAAGACCGCGAGGAAGCAGGCAAGCACACAAGGCTGCCAGCCGAGCCACGCACCGACCATCGCCATCAGCGTCACATCGCCGAGCCCCATCGCCTCCCGGCCCAGTGCCCGCGACGCACCGGCACGGGTGAGCCAGACCATTCCAGCAGAGACGGCAAGCCCACCGAGCGACGACACCAAGCCCCGCCAGTGGTCGCCACCAACCAACCACCCGGTCACCACGACCGCCGCGCCCGCGATCGCGACGAGCGGCCGGGGAGCGACCAGCCGCCGCCACCACGCCCCCATCCGCGTGTCAGACACTCCGGGCTCTGTGCCCACGAGCCACCACATGGTGAACGCGACTACCGCGATGGCCAGCCCTGCAAGCGTTGGCGCCGGCTCGAGCCACGTCGGCCACGGGCCTCGCAGCGGACCGACGAACCCGAGCACATCGGCCTCGCGCAGAGGTGGTGCAAACGAGCGGGGCACCTCGCGGATCACCGGCAGGAGCCCGTCGGGCCACGTGGCGAGCGCTGCCAAACCGGCCAGCACACCCGGGACGGTGATCGCGTCGGGGATGATGCGATGCCTGAGATCGATCCAGGTGGCGGCAGCCAGGAGCAGGAACAGGATTCCGTGAAGGGCGAATCGCGTGGTGAGCATCGCCAACGAGGCATCCGCTCCCTCCGGCACGATGCCACGACAGAGTACCTCCCACCACCAGAGGGCCAGCGCCGCCGCCGCAACGACCGTGGGAGCCCAGAGCATGGCCGGCGAACCGGCGGTGATCCGCGGCTCCACGAGCCGCCCCACGCCAACCACGAGTAGGCGACCGCCGACGAGACCGGCGGCCACCGCGAGGATCGAGCCAATGAGCGTCGCCATACCAGAGAGCGATGTCGCCTCAGGAATCATCGCGAATGCTCCGTTGACGCCGTGACAGAGCGATCCCAGGTGGCGAGCCACTCGACGATCCGCTCGGCGATCGGGCCCGCGGGCTCGGCCCCGGTGTCGAAGCGCACGTCCGCGCACGATCGGTAGTGCGGCTCGCGGGCCGCCAACGTATCGGCGACTTCCGCGAGCGGATCGGCCCCCGAAAGTCCCGGTCGTCGAACGGCGGTCATCGGGTCGGCCGCCAGTCGCTCCCGCACCACGTCGGCGGCGGCGTCAAGCCAAACGACGGGGCGACCGCGGTCGCAGAGTAGTTCGCGGTTGGCCTGGCGGAGCACCACACCTCCACCCGTGGCAAGAATCAGCGGCGGACCAGCGAGGAGTTCAGCGAGAACGAGCGACTCAAGGTCGCGGAAGGCCGACTCGCCGCGGCCAGCGATCAGGGCCGCGATCGACATGCCGGCCCGCTGCTCGACCACCTCGTCGGCATCCACCGCGGGGATTCCCAGCCGCGGCACAAGCAACGCCGCCACCGTCGATTTGCCGCAGCCGCGATAGCCGATGAGTGTCAGCCGCATCGTCGCTTCTCCATCCGCGCTCGCCGCGCCGCTCACAACGGCTGCTTGGCCGATGCCGTGGCCCGCTTGAGCGCCTCGCGCATCACCTGCGGTGGCGGTTCCGCGCCGTGCCAGATGCGATACTGGATCGCCGCCTGCCGCACGAACATCTCCACGCCGGTGACGGTGCGACAGCCGGCACTCCGCGCCTCCTTGATGAGTAGCGTATTCTCCGGATTGTAGACAGTGTCGAAGACCACCATGTACGGCCGGAGGTGCTCCTTGTCGTATGGGCTCTCGTCCACGTTGGGATGCATGCCAACCGGCGTGGCATTGACGATGCCGTCGTAGGGCATCCGTTGCCGGGCGGCCCACTCCACCGACTTGCAGCCCACCTCGGCCGCAATCTTCTTGGCACGATCGGCCGTGCGCGAGGTCACGGTCACCTCCACGCCCTTCTTTTTGAGGCCAAACGCCACGGCCCGCGCGGCCCCTCCCGCGCCGAGCACGAGGGTGGTCTTCAGTCCGAGTCCATCGCTCGTCGCCCGCTCGTCCCCCTGCAGGGCCGCGACAAGGCTCTCCACGGCGGCGATCGCGTCGGTGTTGGCAGCCGTGATCCCGTCGGCGGCGAACGACAGCGTGTTGGCGGCGCCGATCGACTTCACGAGATCATCCGTATGCGCCGCGTGCTTGAGCACCGCCTCCTTGTGCGGGATCGTCACACTTAGGCCCGCCAGCGGCCACCGTGAGGCAGCCGAGAGAAACTCGTCGAGCTGCTCGGCCGGCACCCGGAATGGCATGTAGACCGCGTCGATACCGGCGGCAGCCAAGGCGGCGTTGTGGACCACGGGCGACAGGCTGTGGGCCACCGGATCGGCGACCACGCCGTAGATCCTCGTCGCCGCGGTGATCGAGTCGTAGCGATACATCTCCCGCATCTGCCGCCAGCCAATCTGCCCGGGGGCGAGAACGCGGTCGTCGTTGAACGTGGCGTAGGTGAAGGGGGCGCCAAACCGGCCGCCGAGAATCCTGGTGGGCACGCCGATGTCGCCCATGCAGATCCCGACCGTCGGCACCTTACTGGCGTGCACCATCTGCAGCATCCGCAGGTTGTCGGTGGGGTGATTCGCCATCGCCGCTACCTTGACGACGTCGGCGTCCATCGAGGCCAGCCGCTTGTGCAGCAGGGTCAGATCGGCGGGAGTCTTCTGGAAGTCGTGGAGGCTGACGATCCGCTTCGTCGATCCGTACCGCGGAACGCCGGCGGCGATGTCGTCCTCGAGGTCGACGTAATCGGCTCCCTCCACGATCGCGGTCCGCAGCAGCGTCTGCCGGGCCTCCTCCGAATGCTCCCAGCGGCCGCCGTCGCTCTTTCGCCGGCAGGTCACGATCACCGGACAGGGGCGATCCCTGAGCAGCCGCCTCACCTGCACCTCACCCTGGATGTAGTCGAGTCGCAGTTCGACGAGGCGGATACCGTTTTCCACCAGATGCTTGTGCTCGGCGATCATGTGCCGGTGCCGGCCGCGGCCAATGCTCACGCAGATCATCGCAGGTCCTCGGAAGTGAAAGTCTTGGGCATGGGGGCCGGGAGTGTCATACGGGTTCTCGGTGAACGGTGCGCGGCCGGTTGTACAAGCCCAACGCCGTGAGGCGTGGGATGCACCACCAACAGACGCCGCATCCAGCGTGGTTCGCCCGCGGCCTCACGGCCGGTCGGCTTTCACTCGCTACGCATTCGATCGCGAAAATCATGTGTTCCCCGTATCACGTGCGCCGAAACTGGCGGTCGAGGTCCTGCCGCGAGAGCGTCAGCGACGTGGGTCGGCCGTGCGGGCAGTGGTGGGCCTCGGGAACAATCCGTCGATCCCGCACGAGGGCGTCGACCTCCGCCTGGGAGAGCCGGTCGCCCGCCTTGATCGCGGCGCGGCAGGCAAGGCCGTGGAGCACCTCATCCACCAGCACGCTGGTGCCGCCCCCGGAGGCCGTCGTCGAGGAGAGTCGGTCGAGCACCTCCCGGACGATCGCACCGGCGGGCGTGTCACCGGCGAGCGCCGGTTTCGAGGTCACGATCACGGTGCTGCCGCCGAATGGCTCGATCTTCATACCCGCCCGCTCGAGCGTGCCCACGTGCTCGTGCACGAGTTCCAACTCGGCCGGGGCGAGGTCGACCTTCTCGGGCACGAGCAGCGGCTGCACCTCGAGCCCGCCCGACTCCACCGCCGCCTTGAACTTCTCGTAAAGTAGTCTCTCGTGGAGCGCGTGCTGGTCGATCACCTCGATACCGGCCGCCGTCTCCACCACGATGTAGCGGTCGTGCATCTGCACGGCGAGTTCCTCCCCCGCCACGGGCCGGGAGACGTCGTCCACCTCCCAGGCCGGCGGGGCAGCAACCGCATCGCCGGCGACCCGCGACGCAAACCCCCGATCGCCTGCCACCGGTTCGGCCGGCCAGAGCGGTCGCGACATCGGCGCCGCGATCCGCTCGGCGCCGGTGCCGAAACCGCTGTGGCCCGCCGGCGCAAACGGCTCGAACTCGGGCAGGCTCGCCACGGTCGGCCGGGGAGGCTCAAGCCGCGTGGTGACGTTGGCGGCCAGAAACTTCGTACGGAGGGCCGAGAGCACGAGGCGGTAGAGCCGCGACGGCTCGCGAAACCGCACCTCCATCTTGGCGGGATGCACGTTCACATCCACGGCATCGGGAGGCAGGTCGAAGGCGAGGAAGGCGATCGGCTGGCGTCCCGAGAGCAGCAGGCCGCGATAGGCCTCCTGGACCGCGTGGAGGATCGAGCGGTCGCGGAACGGTCGGCCACCAACGAATAGGTGCTGCAGCCGGCCGCTGGCCACGTCGTCCTCGGGACGCCCCACGAACCCGTGCACCGACACCTCGCCATCGTCAGCCTCGACCTCGATGAGCCTGCCGGCCACCTCGGCACCGAACAGTCCGGCGATCCGGTCGCGCCACGAGACCGTCGCCGGCAGGTCGTGCACCCGACGGCCGTTGTGGACGAGGCTGAAGGCCACGGCGGGATGGGCCAGGGCGGTGCGGACGAAGGCCTCCGAGGCGTGCGACCACTCGGTCTGCGCCGCCCGGAGAAACGACCGCCTCGCCGGTACGTTGCCAAAGAGCTGGTGGACCTCGACCGTGGTGCCGACGGCGCACCCGTCGGGCCGCACCTCGTCGGCGCGGCCGCCATCCACGGTGATCGTCGCGCCCGTGCCGTCCGGCGTCCGCGAGCGGATCACGACCCGCGAGACCTCGGCGATGCTCGCGAGTGCCTCGCCGCGAAATCCGAGCGTGCCGATTCGCTCCAGATCTTCAGCAACGCGGAGTTTGCTCGTCGCGTGGGCCGTGACCGCGAGCGGCAGATCGTCCGCCTCGATGCCGCCGCCGTCGTCGACCACCCGAACCAGCGCGATCCCACCCTGGTCGAGGGCGACGTCGATCCGCGCCGGAGAGGCGTCGAGGGCATTCTCGAGCAGTTCCTTGACCACGCTCGCGGGCCGCTCCACCACCTCGCCGGCGGCGATGCGGTTGACGACCGACATCGGGAGTTGATGGATGCGTCCCATGCGATCGATGGCTCAGCTGAGCTGGTATTCCTTGATCTTGCGATACAAGGTCCGCTCGCCGATGCCGAGGAGGTCGGCCGCCTGTTCGCGGTTGCCACCGGTGAGCTTGAGCGTCTCGGCGATAAACACCTTCTCGATCTCCTCGAGCGGCCGGCCAACGAGGGCGGAGAGCCCAGCGGTCATGTCGACGGCCGCGGTCGAGGCGGCGGCCACCGGCGCGTCCGGATCGAGCTCGATCGGCAGGTCGTCGACATCGAGCATCTCGTTGCAGTCGACCACGACCATGCTCTCGATCACGTTTCGGAGCTGACGGACGTTGCCGGGCCAGGCATAGGAGCCGAGCTTCACGCGGGCGGGGAGCGACAGCCCCTTGATGGTCTTGCCGTGCCGCCTCGAGAACTGCTTGAGGAAGTGCTCGATGAGCAGCGGGATGTCGCCGGCCCGGTCGCGGAGGGGCGGGATGGCGATCGTCACCACCTTGAGGCGGTGGTAGAGGTCGCTGCGAAAGACCCCCGAGGCGATTGCATCCTCCAGATTGCGGTTGGTGGCCGAGAGGATCCGGACGTTCACCCGCACCGGCGTGTTGGAGCCGACGCGGGTGATCTCCCCAGACTCCAGCACCCGCAGGAGCTTGATCTGCGTCGCCATCGGCATGTCGCCGACCTCGTCGAGGAACAGCGTGCCCCCGTTGGCGTACTCGAACTTCCCGATCCGGTCGCTGGAGGCATCGGTAAAGGCGCCGCGAACGTGGCCGAAGAGCTCGCTCTCGAGGATGTTTTCGCTGAGCGCGGCGCAGTTGAGCGCCACGAACGGCTTGCTCTTCCGCGGGCTGTTCTGGTGCACGGCTTGGGCAACGAGCTCCTTGCCGGTGCCGGTCTCACCCTGGATGAGCACGGTGGCGTCGGTCGGGGCGATCCGCTTGAGCCGTTCGATGAGCGAGAGCATCTGTGGGCTCGAGCCGATCACGCCTTCGAAGCCAAACTTCTCGTCGAGCCGCCGATTGAGTTCGATGTTCTGCCGCCGCAGGCGAACCCCTTCGGCGGCTTTCTCGACCGCCGCCCGCAGGTGGGCCATGTCGAGGGGCTTCTGCAGGTAGGTGAAGGCACCCTGTTGCATCGCCGAGACGGCCGACGGAATCGTGCCATGACCCGTGACGACGATCACCTCGGTCTCGGTCGAGGCCTTCTTGGCTCGGGCGAGGATCTCGAGGCCGCCGATGTCGTTCATCATCAGGTCGGTGACCACGATGTCGAACAGTTCAGCCTCGATCCGCCGGCTCCCGTCGGTGCCGCTGCCCACGACCGTCACGGTGTGACCCAGCCTGCCGAGAACCTCGCCCATCGTGCGGGCGTGCACGATGTCGTTGTCGACCACCAAAACCCGCATCGCCGATGGGCCCGCGACCGTCTCGGCGGCCGGGTCGTTCTCGGGTGCTGGAGGGGGTGGTGGTGGCGAAGCCATAAACGGGATGGTACGGAGCGTGCGGGGCGGGCGTCCAGTTGCGGCGTGCGGTCAGGATGGCGTGCTGGCGGCCGGACGGCCGCCTTTCGGCAGCCGGGGCGGCGCGGGCAGCCAGATCGTGACCTTCGTGCCCCGACCGGGGGCGCTTTCGACATCGATCGTACCGCCGTGGGCCTCGACGATCTTACGAGCCGTCGGCAGACCGAGGCCCGAGCCTCCCTGTTTCGTCGTATAAAAGGCGCCAAACACCTTGCCGAGCGTCTCGGCATCCATGCCTGGGCCGGTATCGATCAACTCGAGCATCACGCCGAGCCCAGCCGGCCGCGTGCGGACGACGAGCTGGCCGCCCGTCTCGTCCATCGCCTGAACGGCGTTGAGCAGCAGGTTGAGCACCGCCGAGCGGAAGGTCTCACGGTCGAGCCGAACCGCCGGAAGCTCCGGGTCGAGGTAGCGAACGATTTCGACGCTCGCCTCCGTGGCGCGGATCGAAAAGAAGTCGAGCAACTGCTCGATCTCCGCGTTGAGGCTCCCCGGCTCCAATGTCAGCGACTCCTGACGGGCGAAGTCGAGGAAGTCGCCGAGCAGTTTCTGGAGCCGGTCGCACTCCTGCCGCACGAGATCGATCTTGGCCTTCGCCCGCCGATCCCGCTGCTTGGTGGGCGAATCGGGGTCGCTGTTCTCGAAATCCTCAGCGAGGAGTTCCATGTTGAGCCGGATGGTCGACAGCGGGTTGCGGATCTCGTGGGCCAGACCGCCCACGAGAGCCGCAAACTCCGCATACGTTTCAGCCCGCGAGCGGTCCTGATCGTCGGGGGACGACATGGCCGGCTCCGCTCTCAGGAGGCTCCTGGGAAGACCGTCACTCCGCCGCCGGGTTGCCGGCCGCTTCGGCCTGCTCGCGGAGCACCGCCTTGCGGCTGAGCTTCACGCGATCCTGGTCGTCGACCGCGATCACCTTCACCTTCATGATGTCGCCGATCCGACAGAAGTCAGCGACGCTCTTCACGAAATCGTCGGAGAGCTCGCTCACGTGGCAGAGGCCGTCCTTGCCGGGCACCAACTCGACGAAGGCGCCGAAGTCCTTGATGCTCGTGACGCGACCCTCGTAGATCCGGCCGACCTGAATCGAGGCGGTGAGGCCCTCGACCTGGGCCATGGCCGCCATCGCCCCTTCGGCGTCGTGGCTGGCCACGGTGACCGTGCCGTCGTCATCCACGTCGATGCTCGCTCCGGTGGATTCCTGGATGCCGCGGATGGTCTTACCGCCCGGGCCGATCAGGAGGCCGATCTTCTGCGGATCGATCCGCGTCCGCAGGAGACGCGGCGCCCACGGCGAAATCTCCGGACGCGGCCGGCGGATCGCCGAGAGCATCGTCCGCAGGATCTCGAGGCGGGCCTCGCGCGACTGCCGCAGCGTGGCCTCGATGATCGCCGGCGAGATGCCGTTGATCTTGAGGTCGAGCTGGATACCAGTGATGCCGTTCTGGGAGCCAGCGATCTTGAAGTCCATGTCGCCGTAGTGGTCTTCGTCACCGATGATGTCGGTGAGGAGCACCCAGTGCTGCTCGCTCTGCTTCACGAGGCCGACCGAGATGCCGGCGACCGGGTGCGAGATCGGGACGCCCGCGGCCATCAGGCCGAGGGTCGCGGCACAGACGCTCGCCATCGAACTCGAGCCGTTCGACTCAAGGATGTCGGAGATCACGCGGATCGTGTACGGGAACACATCCGGATCGGGCAGCACCGGCTTCACGCTCCGCTCGGCGAGCGCACCGTGGCCAAGCTCACGACGGCCGGGGCCGCGGATCGGACGCACCTCGCCCACCGAGAAGGAGGGAAAGTAGTAGTCGAGCATGAACTTCTTCGAGTACTCGTCGATCAGGCCATCGACCCGCTGCTCGTCCCTGCCGGTGCCGAGCGTGATGGTCACGAGCGACTGCGTCTCGCCGCGCTGGAAGAGCGCCGAGCCGTGCACCCGGGGGAGCAGATCGACCTCGCAGTGCAGCGCCCGCAGCGACTTGTGGTCGCGGCCGTCAGGACGCTTCCCCTCGAGGATCAGCTCGCGGACGGCCCGCTCCTCGAGACCGTGCCAGACGTGCGAGAAGTCGGCATCGCTGATGCCGCCGGCCTCGCCGGGCTTGAAGCCGAAGGCCGGCTCCGACGGAGCCACGGCCGCCTTAGCCTTCTCCTTGAGCGCCTTCACGGCCTGGCCGCGTTCCTGCTTGCCCATGATCGCCTTGGCAGCCTTGAGCTCGCCGAGGTAGTCGCGGGTGAGGCGGTCACGCAGCGCCGAGTAGTCGGCGAGGACGTATTCCTTCTTTGGCTTGCCCGCCGTGCGGATGAGTTCCTCCTGCATCTCGCAGATGACGCGAATGACGCGATGGGCCTCCTCCAGCGCCTGGAGCATCCGATCCTCAGGCATTTCGCGGGCGAAGCCCTCGATCATGAGAACCGCCGTGGGGCTGCCGGAGACGATCAGATCGAGGTCGCTCTCTTCGAGCTGGTCGATCGTGGGAAACGGCACGAACCGCCCGTCGACCTGGGCCAGCCGAACGCTACCGAGCGGCCCCTGGAAGGGCAGCGGGGAGATGCACAGCGCCGCCGATGCGCCGATCATCGCCAGCACGTCGGGGTCGTTCTGACGGTCGCTGGCCAGCACGTTGGCCTGCACCTGAACCTCGTCGTAGAAGCCCTCAGGGAAGAGCGGCCGAATCGGCCGGTCCATGAGGCGGGCGGTGAGCGTCTCCTTGAGAGTCGGCCGTCCCTCGCGCTTAAGGAAGCCGCCCGGGAACTTGCCGGCGGCGGCGACGCGCTCGCGGTAGTCGCAGGTGAGGGGGAAGAAGTCGATGCCGGCGCGGGGCGCTCCAGTGGCCGAGGCCACGAGCACGACCGTCTCTCCGTAGCTGACGAGCACGCTGCCCGCCGCCTGCTTGGCCAAAAAGCCCGTCTCGATCGAGAGCACATGGTCGCCGATCTGCCGTTCAACACGCTGCTTCACTTTTGCATTCCTTCTTGATGTGCCCGACTGCCCCGCGACCATTGGATCGCGTCGGGGCGTGCCGTGCCGACTGGTGGTTCAAACCGTTGATCCATTCCTCGCCAGACGCACCGGAGCGTCCGCGCGGAATCCGACCCCGAGGCCCACAACGGACGCGGACACGGTGCCCTGCGACCGCCCGATGGACCGACCCAATCAACGCCAGCCGTGGCCGCCCCGGACAACCGGGACAGATCCGCTACTTGCGGATCTCCAGGCGGCGGATGATGTCAAGATACCGCTGCGGAGCGATCCGCTTGAGGTAGTCGAGAAGTCTGCGTCGACGGCTCACCATCATGAGCAGACCCCGCCGGCTGGCGAAGTCTTTCGTGTGCTTCTTGAAGTGATCCGTCAGGTGTGAGATCCGCCCCGTCAGCAGGGCGATTTGAATCTCAGCCGAGCCGGTGTCAGCGGTTCCCCGCTGGTTGGCACCGATCAGCTCTTTTTTGCGTTCTTTCGTGAGCGACATCAGCCGTCATCCACCCGCCGCGGGTAGCATTGATTGTGTAGGTGTTGGATTCAGCCGGGGAGTTTATCCGGGCTCTGGATAATTGCAACCTGAGATCGTTCTCAGCCCTGATTCAAAGTGGCCCGCCGTCCGGGCTTCCGACCGACGCCGTGGGGCGTGTGGACCACGTCCCACACGAGGCCGAGGCCCTCCATGCCGCGAATCACCCAGTAGGTAGGGTCGAGTTCCCACCACCGGTGCCCGTGGGCGGCCATCCGCTGGTAGGCGTGGTGGTTGTTGTGCCAGCCCTCGCCAAAGGCAAACAGTCCCACCCACCAGAGGTTGCGGGAATCGTCGGTCGTCTCATAGTTGCGGTAGCCCCACATATGGCTCGCCGAGTTCACGAACCAAGTGACGTGGAACACGATCACCATCCGCATGGCGAGCCCCCAGAGCAGCCACGAGATGCCGGTGAAGCGGTCATAGAGCAGCCAACCCGACGCCAGCAGCGCCCCGCCGATCAGAAAGTGCCACAGCAGAAACGTGTGGTGCAGGAAGACCACGCCCTTGTCCTTGACGAGGTCGGGCGCCCACCGCTTCGCATGGGCCTCAAGTTCACCAGGCGCATGGCCGGGAAACATCCAGAGGATGTGTGCCCAGAGGCCGCCGTCGCGGGGCGAGTGAGGGTCGCCCTCCTGGTCGCTGAACGCATGGTGCTTGCGGTGGTTGGCCACCCAGGCGACGGCCGAACCCTCGCCCGAAACACCCCCCAGCCACGCAAACAGAAACCGCATCGCTGGCGACGTCTGAAAACTGCCGTGCGTCAGCAGGCGATGGTAGCCAAGGCACACCCCCAGCCCCCCGGTAACCCAGTAGAGCGAGAGGCAAATCGCCAGGCCCGACCACGTGAAGTAGAAGGGCGCCGCCAGGGCCGCCAGGTGAATCGCGCCGATCCAGATCACCGCGGGCCAGTCGAGATCGGCCAACCAGTTGCTGACCCGCTCGAGCTCACGGCGAGGTTCCACGACCGGCTGCGACGTGTCGGCAAGAGGATCGTGGATGGCCGAACGGCCGAAGTCGTCGGCGACATCGGCCACGCTCGCACCACGGCGCTTGCGTTCGAGAACGGGGGCGTCCGAGGCGGAAGACTGGGGCGTCATCGGTAATCCTTTTTCACGGAGTCGGCCGTGGCCGCGGCATCGCGGGCCGCCCGTCGCATGGCGCTGCCCACTGCCGTCGTCATCGGCAACCGCCATACTCTGACGCGACCAGCCTTTTTTGTGCAGCCGGAAGCGGTCAGGAGTGAGTCGGATGCGTGTCAAAAACACGTCAAAACCCCTGGGGACCCTCTCGTAAGGGGGGGTTCATGGGCCGCTGGGGCCCGTTCGCGGGAGTCGGCACAATCGACATCAGCCACGCCCCGGGGCCATCGGCCGGCACAAACGTGGAGGCGGGCGGCGACACCATCCAGGCGAAGCGTTCGAATGCGACGGGGGCGGCCGGAGGCATGAGGAGCAGCATGCCCTTCGATGCGGCGAGGCCATTCGCGATGCCACCCGGCCGGACCACCACCTTGCCGCCGTCGAGTTCGAGCGAGCACCCCGCGGCGTCAAAGGCTTGTGAACCTGCCGATGCCTGAAACGCCGGGCCCGGTCTGCAGCCCAGCGCGATCACGAGCCGGTCGAAGAGCGCCGCATCGATCCATCCCGGCCCGCAGTCGCACACGACCGCCGCATCCACCAGCCGTCCCTCCCGCCAAGCGAACCGGGTCACCGACATATCGACCGCCCCGGCCCCATTCGCCTGAACGGCGGCGCAGCAGCCGCCGAGATCGAGCGTGCCGATCCGTCCCGATGCCGAACCGCTCCAACCGGTGGTGTCGTGCACGGCACGCAGTTCGCCCACGGTCGTCGCCCGAGAGGCGATCGCGGCCGACGCCTCGGGGGGCAGGCCCGCCACGGTGGTGAGCACGGCCACGGGCAGCGGCCGGGAAAGACGCCCCTCCACCTCAAACCGCTCCGCGCTCGACTGCCCCTCGCCCTCGAGCGTTCGCACCGCGCGAATCTCGTCATCGCCATCGCCGCGGACGATGCGAATCGCCCGCGCGGGGCCCTGGCCAACGCACTCGATCCGCAGGTTCTCGCGCTGATCCTCACTGAGGTCGGCGCCGCCCCAGGTCACATCGGCCACCTCGATCACGCAGTTTCGCGGATGCCGGGCGTCGCTCCGGAGCCATTCGCGGGCCAGCGACCCGAGCATCGCGGCCGCGGCCGCATCGATCCGCGTGCCGCGGACGACGAGCCGGTCCTCGGTCGCGGCCGATTCAACCTCCACGGCGGGCAGTTCGAGCAGCGGCCGCCCTGCCGGTGACCGCACGACCACGCCGGTCGCCGCGATCACGCCAGGACGGGGATGGGCGATCGCCGCGACATCGAGCTGGAGGCCGATGGCAGCCTGCCAGGCGGCCCGCACGGCGCTGCGATGCGCCACCGACCCGCGCTGCACCGCCCAGCCGGCAAGCAGCAGGCAGGGCACGAGCCCCGCGACCACGAAGATCAGCCTCGTCAGCCGGATCCGTCCGGCCGACCGCTCGATGAACATCCCTGTCCTCCCGTGGCCCGGTCCGTGGGGCTCCCTCAGCGGTTCCGGGCCAGCTGGTGGTAGAGGTCCCAGCGGGCCTTCATCTCCTCGACACTGTCGCCACCAAACTTGTCGACCAGAGCCACGGCCACCTCAAACGCGACCACGCTCTCCACGATCACGCTTGCAGCACTGACGGCACAGACGTCGCTCCGCTCGTAGGCGGCGTCTTCAGGGTGCTTCGTGCGGAGGTTCACCGAGCCGAGTGGCTTGCGGAGTGTGCTGATCGGCTTCATCGCCGCGCGGACGACCAGCGGCTGGCCGTTGGTCATCCCCGCCTCGAGGCCGCCGGCATTGTTGGTGGGCCGCGTGAAGCCGAGCGTGTGGGTGTCGCGGGCCGCGGCGTCGAAGCCGATTGGGTCATGCACCTCGGAGCCGCGGCGTCGAGCCGCCTCGAAGCCCATGCCAATCTCCACGCCCTTGATCGCCTGAACTGCCATCACAGCCTGGGCGAGACGGCCGTCGAGCTTGCGGTCCCACTGCGCATGAGTGCCGAGGCCGACCGGCAGGCCGTCCACATGCACCTCGACGATCCCGCCGAGCGTGTCCCCCTCCTTGCCGATCGTGTCGATCAGCACCGTGACCTCGGAATCGCGCTCAGGATGCAGCGAGTAGATCTCGCTCGAATCGCGGATGCCGCGGAGATCAGCGAGCGAGCCGGCGCGGCCACCGAGCACGACGGGCCCGAGTTCGGTCACCCAGCCGGCCACCTCGATGCCAAACACGGAGAGCAACTGCCGGGCGAGGCCGCCCGCGGCGACGCGGGCCGCCGTCTCGCGGGCGCTGGCCCGCTCGAGCACGGCGCGGACGCCACCGAGATGCTTGATCGATCCAGGCAGGTCGGCATGGCCGGGCCGCGGACGCTCGACCTCCTCGAGCCGTTCCAGCTTGTAATCTTTGTTCACCACCTCGAGCGCCAGCGGGCTGCCGAGCGTGATGCCCCGCCAGAGGCCGGAGAGGAAGGTCACCGTGTCGGTCTCGATCCGCTGGCGGCCGCCGCGGCCGTAGCCTCCCTGCCGCCGCTTCAGTTCGTGGTCGATCGCGGCCGTGTCAACGGTGAGTCCGGCGGGAAAGCCGTCCACGAGCGCGACGAGCGCGGGGCCGTGGGATTCGCCGGCGGTCCAGTAGCGAAGCATCGAGTGGGGTCCGAAAAGGCCAAGTCTCAAGGCACGGAAAGACCAGCCGATTCTAGTTGCGCGTCCGGGGTGTCCCTAGAGCGGTTCGCCCCGGCGTGAAAGCCGGCCTGGCAGCGAAGTCAGGCCACGCCTTCGGGCAGGGAGCCGGTGAGGAGGCGGCAGGCTTCGAGGTATTTGTCGCGGGTCTTGGCGACCACGTCGGCCGGCAGGGCAGGGGGCTCGCTCGCCTTGTCCCAACCACTAGCCTCGAGCCAGTCGCGGACGAACTGCTTGTCGAACGACTCAGGCACGCGGCCTGAGCCGGCAGCGTCGGCCGGCCAGAATCTGGAACTATCGGGCGTGAGCACCTCGTCCACGAGGATCACCGTGCCGTCGGGAAGGCGGCCCCACTCGAACTTCGTGTCGGCGACCACGATCCTGCGCAGCGCCGCGTGGGCCGCGCCCCGCGAGTAAACGGCGAGGCTCTTGTCGCGAAGCGTGGCGGCGAGGTCGCCGCCGATCTGCTTGGTCATCACCGCGAAAGAGACGTTTTCGTCGTGGCCGCTCTCGGCCTTCGTGGCGGGCGTGAAGATCGTCTCGGGCAGCCGGCCGCCGGCAGCGAGCCCCGCCGGAAGCGGTTCGCCACAGACCGTGCCGCGCTGCCGGTATTCCGCGAGCCCCGATCCTGCGAGCCAGCCGCGGACCACGCACTCGAACGGGATCACCTCGGCTCGCTTCACGAGCATGGTGCGGCCACGGAGCGGCTCGCGGTCGATCGTCGCTGGCAGATCCATCGCATCCACGTCCGTAGTGATCAGGTGATGCGCTACCGGATTGGGCCCACGCGAGAGCAGGTCGAACCAAAACGCGGAGATCGCGGTGAGCACGCGGCCCTTGTCGGGGATCGGCGTGGGCAGGATCCAGTCGAAGGCGCTGATCCGATCGGTGCTCACGATCAGCATCGCGTCGCCGTGCCGTCCGCCCGAGAGCCGATAGCAGTCGCGAACCTTGCCGCGGATGACGGGCCCGAGCGGGAGATCGGTGCGGACGACGGGATCGCGTGGGGAGGTAGTCATGTGAGTGTTGTACGCGGCCCGGAAGGCCCCGAGAATCCCCGCAGATCGCACCCGTCATGAAGCCCAATCGCGCCAGCGATGGGGATCGTGGGTGCCGCGCCGCGAGGGACTGCCCACGCCCCGTCACCGGACGTTCGCCTCGGCCCTCCAGGCCTGAGCTCACTCGGATGTCGCCTGCGCTTCGCCATCCTGGCTTCGCTTGTCGACATACGCCGGCTCCCGGGGCATGGGCAGCCCCTCGCTCCGTGATATCTCACATGCGGTCCCATGCGATTCGGGCAGGGCGTAGCGGCCGGCCTCATAGATGCCCCCGTCCAGCGTCACATGCGAGCGGTGATTCAGCGAGGGGCTGCCCGTGCCCAAGAGCCGGGCTATGGGAGCAAGCGCAGCCAGGATGGCGAAGCGCAGCGGACATGCAGGGAGCGTCGGGCACGATGCCCGACGCGAACGTCCGGCGATGGGCATGGGCAGCCCCGAGCCCAACGCGAACCGGGAACACACACAGGTTGAAAACCTGTGCTACGAGAGGCCCCGAGCCTCATGAACGCCCCCGGTTCACGCATGAGCCGTATCACCTGTCCGCGGCGTGAGGCGAGGCTTATCAGCAGAAATCCCGCGACATCCGTGGCAGCGCGGCGAGCGGTGGGGTGGGGCAGGGAAGCGATCCGACTCCGGGGCCCGTGCGGGCCGGCACCGCCGCTTCGAGCTGCATCGCCAGCACGTGCACCACCGCGCCCCGCCGCTGAATCCGGCCATGCACCACAAGCACCGCCGCGCGGCGGGCCGGATGCGGCGCTGCCTCCCAGACATCGGGATAGACCACCACGTTGGCCGCGCCGGTTTCATCTTCGATTGTGAGAAAGAAGAGCCCTTTCGCCGTCGCCGGCCGTTGCCGCGTGAGCACGATGCCGGCGATCTTCACGCGTCGTCCCTCCGGCGCCGCCACCGCCTCATTGATCGGCGCCACGCCGAGCGATTCGAGCCAGCCCCGCTCAAACTCAAGCGGATGCGCGTCGAGTGAGAGGCCGCCGGTCTTGTAGTCGGCGATCACCTCCTCCTGCCTGGTCGTCGGTGGCAGGAGCGTGGCGTCGTCATCGGCGTCTTCATCAAGCCCGTCAAGCAGCGGCCGACGGCCGACGCGATCCTGCGGCTGCATCGCCTCCCAGACGGCGCGACGGCGATCGAGGCCGAGCGAGGAAAGCGCCCCGGCGCGGGCCAGATGGAGGAGCGACTCGCGGTCGATCTCCGCCCGCTGCGTGAGATCCCGCGGCAGGCGAAAGGGGCCGTCGCGGCGGGCCGCCTCGATTCGCAGCCCTGCCGCCTCACCGAGGCCGTGCACCTGCTCCAGGCCGAGCCGGAGCGCCGGGCCGGTGGTCGATCCAGTGGGAAAAGGCCATGGAGGGCTTTTCCCACGTGTAACCAGCGACGCATGCCAGCCGCTGGCGTTCACATCGGCGGGCAGCACCGTCACGCCGTGCGCCCGGGCGTCGCGGACGAGCTGAGCGGGCGCATAAAACCCCATCGGCTGGCTGCCGAGTAGCGCCGCTGTGAACGCCGCTGGGTGGTGGCACTTCAGCCATGCCGACACATATACCAGCAGCGCGAAACTCGCCGCATGCGACTCCGGAAAGCCGTATTCGCCGAAGCCGCGAATCTGATTGAAGACCTGTTCGGCGAACTGTTTTGAGAGACCGCGGGTGAGCATGCCGTCAACGAGCTTTCGGTGAAACTCATCGATCACTCCCGGTCGCCGCCAGGCGCCCATCGCGCGGCGGAGCTGGTCGGCCTCGCCCGGTGTAAACCCTGCCGCCACCACCGCCAGCCGCATCGCCTGCTCCTGGAAGAGCGGCACACCGAGTGTCTTCTCCAGCACCTCGCGGATCGCGTCGTTGGGGTAGGTGATCAGCTCCTCGCCCGCCCGCCGCCGCAGATAGGGATGCACCATGTCGCCCTGGATCGGCCCCGGCCGCACGATCGCCACCTCAATCACGAGATCGTAGAAGCAGGCGGGTTTGAGTCGCGGCAGCATGCTCATCTGGGCGCGGCTCTCGATCTGAAACACGCCCACCGTGTCGGCTCGCGAGATCATCTCGTAGACGGCTGGGTCTTCCGCGGGCACGGTGGCGAGCGTGAGATCGGGCCCACCGGCCTCCTTCACGAGGTCGAACGCCCGATGGATCGCCGTGAGCATGCCGAGGGCGAGGCAATCGACCTTCAGGATGCCGAGTTCGTCGAGGTCGTCCTTGTTCCACTGCACGATCGAGCGGCCTTCCATCGTGGCCGGCTGGATCGGCACGAGGTCGCAGAGTTCGCCCCGTGTCATCACCATGCCGCCCACGTGCTGGCCGAGGTGGCGGGGAAAGCCGACGAGCTGGCCGACGAGCGTCGCGAGCCTCATGCACGCGTCGCTCGCGGGGTCGAGCCCCGCTTCGGCCAGCCGCGTCGGCAGATCCTCCACGTGGTCTCCCACGTCGATCACGCCGGCGATCGCCTCGACGCGGTCGAGCGAGAAGCCGAGCACCTTGGCGAGATCGCGGACGGCCGACCGCAGCCGATACGAAATCACCTCGGCCGTCATCGCCGCGCGGGAGCGACCGTAGGTGTCGTAGATGTATTGCAACACCTCCTCGCGGCGGTGGTGCTCGAAGTCGATGTCGATGTCGGGCGCCTCCCGCCGCTCGCGGCTCACAAACCGCTCGAAGAGCACGTTCATCCGCGTTGGATCCACCGACGTGATCCCGAGGCAGTAGCAGACGCAGGAGTTGGCCGCCGAGCCGCGGCCCTGGCAGAGAATGCCGCGGCGACGGGCAAACCGCACGACGTCGAACACCGTGAGGAAGTAGGCCTCGTAGCCGAGTTCGGCGACGAGCGCGAGTTCGTGCCGAAGCAGCCCCTGCACTTTCTCCGGCACGCCCTCGGGATACCGCTTGTGCGCGCCCTTCCAGGCGAGGTCGGCGAGATGTTCTCCTGCAGTGCGGCCGGCGGGCACGATGGCGTCGGGGTATTCGTATTTGAGTTCGTCGAGCGAAAACGTGCAGCGGGCGGCGATCTCGGCCGACCGCTCCACGGCGGCCGGCCAGAGAAACCGCCGACCGTATGCATCGACCGTGCCGCGGCCCGTGGGCAGCGCGGCGAACCGCCCGGCGATCCGCCTTCGCTCGTGGAGGTGCCGCTCGCCGTTGGGCAAGAGCGACTCGCAGATCGCCTCGACCGTCTGGCCCTGCCGAACTGCCGCGAGGGCGTCGAAGAGCGGCAGCCTCGCCCGCTCGTGGTAGCGGACGTCGCCAGCTGCTACGAGCGGCACGCCCGCCCGCTCAGCCACCTGCTCGAGCCACGCCAACCGGTCGTCGTCATCGCCTTCGAGCGCCACCTCAGCGAGCGCCCAGAGCCGGTCGCCGAATACGTCGCGCCACGCCATGAGGCCGCTGACCGCATCGCTGAATGCTTCATGCCGCTCGTGCCGTCCGGGGCGGCGTGCTGCCGGCATCACCGCGCCGGCGAGCAGGCCCGCCGAGTGCGTCGCGATGTCATCGAGCGTCACCACACAACCACCAGAGCGAGCGGCGGCCTTCTCGATCCGCGGATCCGCAGCCGCTGCCCCCGCTTCGGCCCGCCGCATGTGGCCGCGGGTGAGCAGGCGGCAGAGGTTGGCGTAGCCGGTATGGTCGGCGGCCCAGAGCACGAGCGGCGGCGCGTCGATGGGCTCGAGAACCGCGCCCACGATCAGTTTGAGCGCTGGTTTGAGCGCTGGTTTGAGCGCTGGTTTGAGCGCCGGTTTGAGCGCAGAGTTCAACCCGAGGTCTTTCGCGGCGGCATGCGCCCGCACGATGCCGGAGAGCGTGCCCCTGTCGGTGATCGCCAGCGCCTCGTAGCCGAGGGCATGCGCCCGCCGCACGAGTTCCTCGGGATGCGACGCGCCTTCCAGGAAGGAAAAATTGCTCGTGCAGTGCAGTTCCGCGTATCGCGGGCCGATGTCGCCTGCGTCAGTCATGATGGTGTTCCTTTCGAGTTGTGTGTGGGGAGGGAGTCACGACAGACGCGAGCCCGATGCGAATCGGAAAGGCACACAGGTTGACAACCTGTGCTACGAGGAGAGGCAGCGAGGGGCTGCTCGTGCCCGGGAGCCGGGCTATGGGAGCAAGCGAAGCCAGGATGGCGAAGCGCAGCGGACATGCAGTGAGCGGATGCCACGACGGCATCCGCGAACGTCCGGCGACGGGGCATGGGCAGCCCCGAGCGCAGTGCGAATCGGGAAGGCACACAGGTTGACAACCTGTGCTACGAGGAGAGGTGGCCCTCATGCGAACATCCCGTGCAGAAACCAGCTGCCGTCCCTGAGCCGGCGAAACAACCAGAATCGCTCTCCAGAATCCGTCTCCACCACGTAGTAGTCGCGGCGAACCGTCGGGCCCCGCCACCACGCTGTCTCGATTCGCTCAGGACCGTGGGCCTGCACGATGCGATGCAGCACGTCGCCAAGCCGAAACCGTGCGGGCGGACCATCGGGCGCAACCGCCATCACCTCGCCTTCCGGTCCGTTGAGCGGCACCGGCCTGGGTGGCATCCAGATCGGCCGCCGGCTGGCGGGCACGGGCCGCGGCACCGCATAGCCGCGGGCGCCCGAACGGCTCACGCGATCGCGGGGAGCACGACCGCCGTCTCGTGCCGCCGGCTGCCGTGGCCGAGCCGGCGGCGGCCGTCCGTTCGGCGGCGCTGCAATCCACGCATGCTCGGGCTGAGCGTCGCCCACCGCCTGCGGCTCGCACACCGCCGCGCGGCCGAGCCTGCCGGCGAGCCGGTCGAGCAGCATCGCCACTTCCGCATCGGCATCCGATGACTCCAGACCGCCGACACCGCCACCAAACAGGAGCCGCTGCCGGCACGCCACGGGGCCTGCCGCGATCACCTCCACGGCTACGCCGTCGATCTCCGCCGGCGGCCGCTGCCGCCCCAACCGGAGCCGCACGAGCTCGACGAGATGCTGCCGCGACGCCGTCGGCCGAAACAGGCCCACGTCGATCACCGTCGGCGCCGCCGCCACTCGCGCTGAATGCTCCAGTCGCAGCTGAAGGGCAAGCACACCCTCGCCGCGGGCGACGAGCGGCGTGAGGCAACGGCCAAGCAAGCCTTCGATCAGGCCGAGGAGCTGCTGCTCGTCGAGGTCGGCCGTCCGCACTGGGAAATCGAAGGAGTGCGACTCCTGCGGCAAGGCCTCGCCGCCGGGAGGCACCACCGGCTCGGCGACCGTGCCGCGAAACTCCGCCAGCCGCCGGCAGAGCAGGGGAGGGAACCGAGACGCCAGGCTTCTGGCCGGGATCGCAAGTGCGCCGCCAATCGTGTCGATCCCCACCTCGGCGATCGCACTGGCCGTGGCCGCGTCGATCCGCAGGGCCGACACCGGCAGATCGGCGAGCAGTGTCGATGCCTCGCCACGCGGCACCACGGCCCAGCGGCGGTGACGCCGCGATGCCAGCCGAACGCCGTGCGATGAGCCTTCCACGGCCCGCCTCACAACCAGCGGCGCGGCCTGGTGAAGCAGCTGCGCGACGGCATCAGTGTGATGGGCCGCAGTCCAGGCCGCAGCGGGCGTGTCGGCGATGGCAGCCCGTGCATGCACACCGCGGGCGGCGAGCGTCCACACGACCGTGCGGGCGAGCGACTCCTCGCCGCCGAAGAATCCAGCTGTGCCCGTGATATCGAGGTGCAGGCACTCGGGTGCGCCATCGGCCACCTCCTCGAGGCCCACCGTCGGCGAAAACCGTCGGCACCACCGCGCGAGCCGTTCGAGCGACTCGCGATCGGCAACCGAGTCGTCGGGCTCCACCTCGGCGACGTGGCAGGCCCGCGAGCCATGCGCCACCGCGAGCACGGCCAT
>CAMBSN010000023.1 GCA_945870505.1 Candidatus Kuenenia stuttgartensis
CCTTCAACCGCTTCGCCTGATCCGTCCGCAGGCCGCCGTACTCCCGCTTCCACCGGTAGTACGTCTGCTCGGTCACGCCAAGCTTACGCACCACCTCGGGCACGGTCTTCCCCTGAGCCAACCCAACCTCAGCCTCGCGGAGCTTCCCGATGATCTGCTCCGCAGCGAACTTCTTTCCTCGTGGCATCTCTTGCCCTCCCTTGGTTTCCGCCACCAGAGATTCTCTCTCTGAAAGTGGCGACGTTTAAGGGGGGCAGGTCACGACGCGACGACCAACACAAGTTAGCGATGCAAGACCATGAGCATAATTCCACGAGAGTTATGACGGACGTTTCCGGGCATTTACATAAACAACCCTAGCACAATGGCTTCTTTCTTGGATCGAATAGGTCGGCCAACAGCACTTCGGCAAGCGTCGGCCGGGTGAGATGACCTGCTGAAGCAACGGCCAAGGCTCGTCGGGCTGGCGCTGGAGCGGCTCTCTGTGGCTCGCGGCGCGAGCGGCCGCATGGCCCGCGTCCGCTACGTGCTCCAACGACGCAAGGCAGCCAACTGGGTCGGCTCGGGCCGCTCGCGAAAATCCAGTGGCGCACGGCCGGGTGACAGGGTGTACTCGCATCCGGTGGCCGCCGCGCCAACGAAGCCGTCATCACCTGTTCAGAACTCTTTCGCGGCCTCTTGGAAGGCCTTTCGCACATCGTCCCACGCTGCCTGTGCACCCTTCTCCATGTGCCCCCACGCCTCGCCAGTGGATTTGCGAACCTCACCCAACTTGTCGCGGGCTACCTGCTGCTTGGCCTCGAGGTCAGCCATCTTCTCTGTCCAGCGTGCCTTGGCCTCATCCTTCAACGCGTGGCCTTTTTCATGAAGTCGATCAAGTTCCTTCTCCATTTCCGCGAGGCCGGCCTTGAGGCGCATCTCGAAATCTTCCTTGGCCTGCGTGGCAGCGTGTGCAGAGGTGTCGACAGCCTTCTCCGCGTCGTGACGGACATCCTCGGTCGTGACTTTGCGCACCGTGTGCTCGACCGGCGCCTCCATACAGCCATTGCAGGTCACAAGAACCGCTGCACCGAGCAGCCACCAAGAGCGAGGCATGGGCTCACCTCATGTAGGACGACAAAGATGGTGTCCGTGCGAGTCGCATCCGAATGGACCACCTAAAAGCAACTGGCATCATGCAACTGAAAGATAGCGACGGCCTCGCTGGGATCACGACGCGCACTTCTCAGGGCGAATTCCAGACGGGCGGTATGCCGGACACTTACTGCAGAGCGCCACGCTGAAGAGGTAAGCCGGTCGCCAATCATGGGCAGACCGGGTGGGGGGCGGCCCTATCAGGGCAGTTGCGCCGCACGCAGCTTGCCCAACCTCTCCAGCCCTTGGAGCGATTCGCACCACCACGACTGCCGCAGACGAGCGCGCTGGAGACAGACTCCTCGGGCAGGCCGTCGACATGTCGTTCTTTGGGGTCGGCGCCGCCGCGGTGCGGCTGCTGCGCGGACCGCGGGACGAGCCCCAGGCGACCGCTTGACGGTCAGCCCGCGCCGTGCTGACCGTCCGGCCGCCCGGACCGCAACTCGGCGACGAGGCTGTCGACGACCGCACCGAGGTCGCCGTTGTGCCGGGCTGCGGCCCGGCGCTGCCGCTGGTAGCTGGCGCCGGTGCGCGGGATCTGGGCCACCCAGCCGAGCTCCTCGAGGCAGCCGAGGCGCCGCGCGACTGGCTCCAGGCGGTCCAGCAGGTCGAGCAGGTCGTCGGTGACCAGCCGCTCGCGGCCGGCGGCGTCGATGATGACCTCGGCGTCCAGCCCGTACCGTGCCGCGCGCCACTTGTTTTCCTGCACGTACCACGGAGGGAGCGTCGCCGGGGTGCGCCCGGCCGCGAGCTGGTCGTCGAGGTCGACGACCAGGCACTGGGTGAGGGCGGCCAGCGCGGCGACCTCGCGCAGGGTGGGCACCCCGTCGCAGACCCGCATCTCGATCGTGCCGAGAGCCGGTGACGGCCGGATGTCCCAGCGGATCTCCTTGTAGTCGTCGATCACCCCGGTCGTGAACATGTCGTCGACGTAGCCCTCGAACTCCGCCCAGGTCTCGAACTGGAAGGGCAGGCCCGCGGTGGGCAGCTGCTGGAACATCAGCGCGCGGTTGCTTGCGTAGCCGGTGTCGGCGCCGCCCCAGTATGGCGAGGAGGCCGACAGCGCCTGGAGATGCGGGTAGCGGACGAGCAGCCCGTTGAGGATGGGGAGGACGCGGTCGGCTGAACGCACGCCGACGTGCACGTGCACGCCGAAGATGAGCATCTGCCGGCCCCACCACTGGGTGCGGTCGATCAGGGTGGCGTACCGCGGGCCGGTGCTGACCTCCTGCTCCAGGCTCTGCGCGAACGGGTGCGTCCCCGCACTGAACAGGGCAAGGCCCCGAGGCTCGGTGACGGCGCGCACCGACTCCAAGGCGGCGGCCAGGTCGTCAGCCGCCTCGGCCACGGTGCTGCAGATCCCGGTCACCAGCTCGACGGTGTTGCGCAGCAGTTCGCGGTGGACGCGCGGGTCGGGGCTGCCGTCCGGGCGGCGGAGGGCGTCGACGACCTCACCCGCGGCCGGCACCAGGTCTCGGCTGGCGGTGTCGATGATGCCGAGCTCCCATTCCAGGCCCAGCGTCGGCCCAGCCGAGGGCTTGAACGTGACCGGCACAGCTGACACCTCCCTGACGTCTCGTGCGGGCTAGCCGCGAAAGAATAGTCCGGCCAATGGCACTTCGGCAACGGTCTTCCGGCTGCCGAGCGACTCGTGAGCCTCGGGGGGAACGGCCTGGGGGCAGCTCGTCAGGCGACGGTTCAAAGACGTCACGATCGTCATGGGCCTGAACGAGCTCCCGGACGCGTGGACTTCCGCCCGGACTACGTCTGGCGATAACCAACACTTTGCCTCCCCGTCCGGATGCGAAACATGGACAGGCATCCGTGTCCCCTCACGAGAAAAGAAAAAGCCCCCTTCGTCCCGCGTGGAAAGAAGGGGGCTTTTGTCTCGGAACAGGTCGGCTCTCAGCCTACTTCGCCGCCGCCTTCTTGGTAGCGGCTCGTTTCGTCGCCTTCTTCGCGACCGAACCGGTCGCAGCTGCGACCTTCGCAGCTCCCTTAGCGATGACGTTCATGACGGCCGACTGGCGAGCAGCCCGGCGGGCCGCCATGTTCTTGCCGATTTTCTTGGCCCTGTCGGCGATCTTACCCAAGACGGTCTTAGCGGGCGTCTTCTTCGCCGCGCTCTTGGTTGCGGTGGGCTTCTTTGCAGTTTTTTTCTTGGCCACGTTTTATCCTTCAATGAGACCGGGGTGCGGAACCGGCGACAAGTTAGTCCATTTGCGAATCCGCGGCTACGCGACCTGAGCCAACGATAGGTGAGACTCCTGCCTTTCCCCTATAAATGAGGGTCTTCAGCAGAATCTGTGGGTAAAACACGGTCCTGAATAGGCTTCGGCACGTCTCCGTGAGGAGCGTCCACATCACCGCCGGGGCCGGCGGCCGCATCTGCGGCACCTGCCTGCTCTGGGTCTCCAGAGAGGAGCATGACACCGGTGGCCTCCGCCGCGATGACGACGTTCTTATCCAACACTATGACGATCGGCCACGCCAGCATCGTGACCATCATCCGACCTGCCGCAATTAACGTCGAGGAGACGATCGGGCTATGACGCCCGGTGGCGTTTACCTCGCCTGCCGTCGTCCTCCTCGCCGGCCACCCGCGCCGGCCACCCGCGACGGTCACACGCTTCAGTCAATCGGCAGAAAGACCCACAGCGACGGGCGCCCACAGTTGCAATGAACAGCCCGGCCCAAGAGACCGAGGCCGGCAACGCTCATATAGACAGCGGAACGAGCAGCATCCCAGTAGCCCTTCACACCGGCGGCACGGGGTCCGCGAAGCCGCGACTGGACGCTCGGCACCGGATGGAAGATCACCTCGATAAAAGGGCCTCTCTGACGCTCACGATCTTGGAGGTCGTCGAGCATCTCGATCGTCCTCGCCATCGACTCGTAACTGCAGCCGGCCGCCAACAGGTTTTGGTCCACCTCAGCCACGCCGCGGCGGCTGGGAGTGGGGAGCGTGAGCAGTCCCAGAAACGACCAAAGTGTGAATACGAGGCTGTAGCTCACGATCCCCTCGGCCGTGGCCAGCCGGCGATCCCCAATGATTGCTGCCGCCAAGACGATGCCGAAGATCGTAAAGCCTATGGACAGCATCCGTCCTCTCCACCACTCCCCGGTCTGTACCACCATCTGCCGCCGCCGCACCGCTACGGCGAAAGCCTCGGGATCGAGCACCTCACGCCACCGCATCGGCAGCAGTTGCATTCGCGGATGCAGCACACCAACGACCGCGCCGGTGAAACCCTCATCGTCCGATTCGCTCATAAAGGTCGGCAGCATCGTCGAATTCGGCTCGTTTTCCAGGAGACGTTGGTCGTCGGCTCGTGGCAAACTTGGCGTGACTACGAGCCGTGCCATCGCGGTAGCCAAAGCAATCCGTCCCCATAGCGACGCGAGCACGATTGCTGAACCTGCAGTAATCACCCCCAGCACTCCTCCGGCTCTGCCCGCGACGAGCAGCACAAACGCCGATACGAACAGGAGGCTAGAGTGAACACTTACTCCCCGTGCGAGCCTTGCCAAGAACAGTTGCAGCGACGGATGCCGCCGCCCGTACCACTTCGGTAGCAAGTAGCCGCCGAAGAGATCGAAGGGAATATGCAGGGTCGCGTATGCCAGCAGGAAGCCGGCCAGCCCCACCACCTCTCCCCCGAAGCTTTCTGAAGAAGACAGAAGTCGGCGTGGTAGTCCGACCGCTAGACCCACGGTCGCCAGCACGACCATCGTGCCCACAGCGCTCATCCCGAGCCAGAGACGAGCGCGGCCGTAGCCGGGAGCGTATTGCTGCGAAGGAGGCTCAACGCTGCCGATCACAGTGGAGCAGTACATCGCTTCGGCAGTCTTCTGGATTCCGCGGAGCATGCCGCCGAAGACGAATTCGTGTAACGGCACCACACCATACCAGTAGAGGATGCCAAACAGTCCACTGGGGCGAAATCGGGCCGTCATGACCAGCCGGGTCAGGGGTGGCTTCGATTGGCCGTCGATCTCTTCGATCGCGAAGTCGAGTTGCGCCTCACCCGGCAGCTTCATCTCCGCACGGAGGGAAAGTGACTTGTCCCGATCGATACCCACCACCCGCCAGAAGTCGAGTGCTTCACCAAACTCCACCATCTCTGGATGCCGCCGGCCCCGGCGCAGCCCTGGCCCGCCCACGAACTTGTCGAGCCAGCCGCGCAACTTCCAGAGCAGATCGCCGGCATACCAGCCATTCCCCCCTCCGATCCGGCAGACTGCTGCGTAGACACTCGCTGGATCCGCGGCGATGTCCACCACCCGCTTGTCGGTGAAGACGGTGCCCCCTGCCCAAACGGGGTCTCCCGGCACGGGCCCCGCCACGCTCCAGTGGGTCTCCACCGCGTGCCGGTCGATCTTAACCTTCGCGCGGTGGATTGCCTCGCGAACGCCTAGAGCATGGTGCGGCATCAGGCGCTGGGTGGCGTCGTCGGTGACGACCACGCGATTCTTAAGCCCCTCAGCCAGCGGCCGTGCGATCCGATAGGAGACCGGGGTGACCAAATTGATCCACAGTGAACTGAGCCGCGGCGTGAGTACGGGCACCGGCAGGATGATACGCCTCCGGAGGCCCAGTTCTTCGGCCATTACCCGCATCAGTTCGGAGTAGGGCATCACGTCGGGGCCGCCGATCTCCAGTGTCTTGCCAGCGGTCTCGGGCACCTCGAGGCAGCAGACGAGCCAGTGTAATACGTCGGCGATCGCCACCGGCTGGCTCTCGGTTGTCACCCATTTGGGCGTCACCATGACTGGAAGGCGCTCGACGAGATAGCGAAGAATCTCATACGACGCCGAGCCGGAGCCGATGATCATCGCCGCCCGAAAGGTTGTCACTGGTACGCCGCAGGAGGAGAGTTCTTGCTCAACCTGGCGCCGCGAACGGAGGTGCTCGCTGAGGTCCGGCCCCATCTCCCCAAGGCCACCGAGATAGATGATCCGCGACAGACCGGCATCTCGCGCGGCCCGGGCGAAGCCGGCGGCGAGTACCCTGTCGTGATCCGCATAGGCGCCCCCGGTAGCCGCCATGGAGTGCACGAGGTAATAGGCCGCCCGGCAACCCTGCAGAGCCGTGGTGACCGCCGCGGAGTCGACGATATCAACGGCAATCACCTCGACGTGCGGGTGGTGCCGCCACGGTCGGGCGTCGAGTTTCCTGGGCTCCCGTACGAGACAGCGAACGCGGTATCCCGCCTCGAGGAGAGCGGGCACAAGGCGACCGCCAACGTAGCCGGTCGCCCCCGTCACACCGACCGTGTATTTGGAAACGACCGCCGGACTGCTTACATCGCTCATGAATAGGACTGCCGGAAGGGTACGGAAACGGGGCGAATGCAGCGCGGGACCACGCGGTGCATCATAGGAGGCAAGCGCCTGCGCGACCGTGCGATCTGTCAGCTCGCGGTGGAAGCAACCCCTGGGAATGCCCAACCATACCAATCAGTGGCGTGACCTCCTGATCGGCCTCTACGACAATCTCATGGGTCACCGAGCCGAGCTCACGTATGAGTTCGCCAACATGCACATCAAGATTCCCGGCGGCACAGGCCCGTCCGCCGAGCATGCGGAGCGGGTGCTGCACGGGACGATGAAGATTCGCACGTGGGACACGGGTACGCCCCCAAACTGATCTTGGCCGGTTCACACTTGATCCTCGCGCTCGAGTGCACGGTAAGTGAAAGCCGATCGGCCGTGAGCCCGCGGGCGAACCACGCTGGACGCTGCATCGTGTGGTGGTTCACCCCACGCCTCACGGCGTTGGGCATGGACGGCGGCCGCGCGAGACTCTTGGAGGACCCGTATTAGAGGTCGAGTCCTTCGGGGAATCGAGATCCTCCCTTGAAGTTTCCGTAAATGGGCCTCTCGCCATCAGTGATTGCGTCGACGAGTAAGTCTCCACCGACGAATGCACCGCGCCACGACGCGCCAAGTCCTCCGAACACTTCGTCGCGATCTCCCCGAGACCTGGTTACGTTGACACCAAATTTAAAGGCCGATATTTCTTCGCGAACGCGCTTCGCGAATACCATGTCATCGGTAGCCACGGAAGAAACAAGATTTCCATTTGACACGTTCATCGCGGCAATGAACTCAGCCTCGGTATCCACCAGAACAATAGAGTCGATTGGGCCGAATGGCTCCGAGTGGTGCAGCGACCATGCCCGGGGTGGTTCGAGAACTGTGGCAGGTGCAACATAGGCTGAAATGTCTTGCCCCGGTATAAACCGACCGTGGTCGAGGTTTCCGTTGTAGAGAGGGATTCCTCCCGTGTTGATTGCCTCATTGAACTGAGCGCGCAGTTGATTCGCTTTGTTCTTGTGAATCACTGGACCGAACTCGAGGTCTGGAAGTTCGTCGTTGTCATTCTCTACCGCCAATGGGTGGCCGAACCTCAAGCCTTTCACGATAGGCATATACATCTCGAGAAAAGCAGGGAAAAGTCGTCGCTGCACGACATACCGCGGGTAGGCGGTGCACCGTTGCTTCGCATACTCGAAGCCTTTACGAATGTGGGGAGCGAGGTAATCCCATTTGCTGAAATCCCAAACCCCCCAAGCGTTCAAACCTTCTTGTTCTAAAATGTGACGCTTGTTGAAGTCGGCAAGGCGTTCGAGTGTGGCACGGCCATTCGACCTTCCGCCAACAAAGGCAAAGGCACCTAGCTCAGGCGAAGAGACCAGTGCGTCACTCAACTCAGCACCAACGCCGCTCACAAGAGTCACGGGCAAGCCAGCCCGAGCCATCATCGCGTGGGCAAGGGTAAGTGAGTGAAATCCTCCCTGCGAGGGTGTTTTCGCGATGACTGCGTTTCCGGCCAGCGCCTGGACTAACTCTGCGTGAACGAGAACACTCATGGGGTAGTTCCATGACGCAATGTTGGAAATCGGCCCACTCAGTGGTGAACGACCCTTGAGCTGGCGGTCTATTTGGGTCAGGTACCAATCCACTCCGTCGATACAGCGGTCGACATCGGCGCACGCCAGTCTCCACGGTTTGCCAATCTCCCAGACCAGTAGGAGAGCAATGGTGTCGCGAGCTTCGCGAAGACCCGCCAATCCAGCCTTCACCCGTGCCTTGCGCTCGTCGAAATCCACTAAACCCCATGACTTGTGCTGGCGGGCAGCCGCCGCTACTGCATCGATAGCGGTTTGGTGGTCTATCTTAGGCGGACCTTCAATCGGCATTTGGTCTACTGGATTCACGTGGCTTGAGGGTGTTCCGACCGAAGCCCATTCGCCCATAACCAGGTTGTTGATGCGATCCGCCTCAAAGGCTTCAGGTGCTAACGACCTCGCCTGAGCGTAGACGGATTTCCAATCGGTGCCTTTTTTTACATGAAGTGTCATGATCGCAATCTACCATGCCGCGATGGAATACCCAGCAAACGTCTGAGATTTATTGCATCACGCTCAAAGAGTTTGGTTGGAATAGAAAACTCGTCTCATCCCGGGTCGTGCTGCCCGTCACAGCCGCATATCCTACGCGCGGGCACGACTCTGGGGAGACGGCTCCGCTTCGGACACCCTTGCTGCCAGCCATAGACGCCGGCAAGGTTGAGCGGTGTCATCCAGTCGCTCGGCCGTCGGTGCCCAGGCCGGCTAGGTCATGCTGTCCATGACTCGAGCGTGCTGCGGACCAGCACGTGCCGGAATGCAGCGGACGAATCCATCGCTGACTCGCCGCGAGCGATCGCCGCATCGTATTGGGCTGCCACTGTTGGCATGACGACCAGCGGGCAGCCGTGCTCTGCCGCCTCATCGACCATCAGCCGGATATCCTTCCGGGCCATGCTGACGGTGAACGAAGCCGGTTCGAATGGGCCTTCGGCCACCTTCGCAAATCTGGCCGGAAAGAATTGGCCCGGATTGAACTGCTCAAACATCCGCGCAACATCCTGCGGATCGACGCCGGTCGCGTCCGCCAGCCGAACGATGTCGCCCGCCAATGCTGACATCCCCAGAAACGCCAGATTGCCGAGAAGTTTGAATGCCGCCGCCCGCTCCGGCTGCGGCCCAAGCTGGAACACCTTGCCGGTCATCCGCTCGAGTTCCGGCAGCACCCTTGCACATTGATCGGGGTCTCCAGACAGGAGCATCACGCCAGTGCCATCCGCCGCATTGACCGGCCCCATGAACACTGGTGCGTGAAGATACACCCGCCCCCTTCCCGCCCAGCGTCGAGCACGCTCACCAGTCGCACTCGGCGTGGTCGTTGTGTGGTCGATGATCCAGCACGATGCGGGAATGACGCCGGCGAGCGGTTCGAGCACTGCGTCGACCGAAGCGTCGTCAGCCAGCGACAGATGAACTCGCTCGACTCCCGCCACCGCGTCGGCGGACGCCGCAAACGCCCTGGCTCCATGGGCCTCAAGCGCCTTCGCCGCCGCTGGCGAGCGGTTCCACACGTGCACCGCGTGCCCCTGCGCCAGCAGCCGACGAACGAAGCCGCTGCCCATTAACCCAGTGCCGAGAAACGCGATCTTCATGGAATGACTCCTTGGGACGACATGCTCTGTAGCGAGGCGGGCCTTCCCAAAAAAAAGGTCCGCGATGACCACGTTCATATCCGACACTGCGACGATCAGCCATGCCGGCATCGTGAACATCATCCGACCCGCCACAATCAACGTCGAGGAGACGACTGGGCAATGACGCGCGGCGGCGTTTGCCGCCGCCCTTGTGGTCAGCCGCTGCCGGTCCGGATCACGGCCTGCGCGCTCTGTCAGAAGCTCACGAGCGCCCGCACGCCGGCGATCAGCGCTGGCTCTGCCAGTCGTAGAAATGGCACGACGTATTGCAGATCGGGCGTGATGCGGACGGCCGGCGTGAGGGCGTAGTTGTAGAAGCATTCGATGCCCTGGCCGTCGCCAACCGGACCGAACTGCGACGTGATCAGCGTGCCGATCTCGGGGCTGGCCGACGCCCAATACCAGCCCACGCCAAACGTGTCGTCGCGCCGACTCCGGCCGGGCACGGTGCCCCCCACGCCGAAACTCAGAAATGTGTCGATCGGGCTGGTGTTTGGGTCCGCGATGCCGGCGCGGCCGAACGGGCCCCAGCCGCGAGTGTCATCGGCCGGATCGACGAACAGGAACTGATCGAAGTTCCAATACAGGCACCAGGAGCCACGAGTCGTCGGAATCGCCACGTCCGGGTAGGGGATATAGGCCTCGGCGATCGACGTGTAGGTGCGGCTGTTCCAGGTGCCGCCGAGCAGCTGGTGGCCTGGACGGTCGAGGATGTTCGTGGGCACCCGCACGGCTGCCGACAGGAGCATGCCGTCGTTGAAGAGCGTGTCGAAGCCGCTCGTGGCCGTCGTGTCGGTGGAGTTGAGCACGGTCACCATCACCATCGGCCCGTCGTCGGGATGGAACACGAATCCGGCCCCCAGCGTGGAGTAGGGCACCGTCGCGCCAACGATCGGATTGAACACAAACCCCATGTTCGAGAACTGCGTCTTGCCCCGGCCGTGGGCGAAGGCGTTCATGTCGCCGTCGAGCGTGTCCATCTTGCCGGCGAACACGGAGAACGCATCGGTCAGCTCCTGCGTGAGCAGAACGTTGGTCAGATACACCTCCTCGCTATCGTAGACCGGCAGGTCGGCGATCAGCGTCGGCGAGATGAAGCAGCCCACGTTACCGACGATCGTTTCGCCGTAGCGGTGCTCGGTGCGAAGCTTGAGATAGAGCCCATCGCGCACGCCGAGCTTGCCGCCGTCGGCGATCAAGCAGTAATCGCCGTGGCCGGCGTAGTCGAAGGCCTGATCGAAGCCGCCGTTGGTGTTGCCGATATAAAAACCCGTGTTGTCAGCAAGGATGGTCAGGCCGGCGTCGGCCAGCCGTTCGCGAAAGCCGTCCTGCGAGCCCAGCAGATGCGGAGCCGTCTCATACCGCGGCTCTTCCACGTAGGGCTGCGGCGGGTTTTCCGCGACTACAAGGCCGACGAGGCAGCACGAGAGCATGGCGGCGAGCCATGGCATCCGCCGACCGATCATCCGCTGTCGCCGGTGCACGTCGCGCGCCCCACGGTTCGGTCGCATGCAAGCCGCTCCTACCGTTGGGGGGCCGTCTCATCGATACCATCGGCGCGGTTGCGCGGCCGGGGTTGGCGAATCTCCGGCCAAAGCCGGGCCGGCGTTGAAGTGGTCAAGCCTGGCAAACCCTGCGGCCTCGCGTTGGCCCGCAGGCCTCGGCACGGCGGGTGCGGTCACTGGCCGGGGAGTTGCCGCCACCAATGGAGCAACGACACCGCGACCACGAGCGCAATGTCGAGAATCATCGCCTGCCGGGCAAAGGTGCGGATCGGCCTCGTGCACACGTAGACGTCGCCCGACTCAGTTCTCACGCGGCCCGTCACGATGTGGTAGAGGCCCATCATGGGTAGCGATGCCAGCACGGCGAAGAGCAGATCCACCCGCAGCTCGAACGTCGGCGAGCTTCTGATATACGCCAGGAGCGCTACGGTGAGCGTGACGAACAACGCCTGCAGCGACACGACCTCGCGAAACGAGTTGGCCTGGACGACGCACGGGGGAGCGTCATCAGGCGGTGTGTTGAACACCCCGGCGAGCAGATCGCGGAAAGTGTTCATGGCGGAGGTTACGGTCCTCGAGAAAGCACGCAGTCGCCCGGCAACATGATGCGGATTATAGGCAATTCGGCTATGCAGGTCGGGCCGCAGTGAGCTGCAGGCCGGCGAGGCTCGCGAGGGCCACTGCCGGCATCACCCAGATCGTGGCCAGTCGCCATTGCCGTGAGATGTTCGCAATCGACGCGAACCACACGAGCCCGATTGCCACGGTGACGTCGAGCACCCATTGAAACGGTAGCGCGCCCGACGCGCCGTTGATCCAGTCAACAAGTGGCGCCACCGCCATCCGCACGGGATCGTCGGCCGACACGCCGATGAAGCAGGCCCCGAACACCCGCAGACCAAAGGCGGCAAACGGGATCAGCCCGGCGACGAGTTCCACGCGGCGGGAGAGCTTCGGCAGCGGTGCTGCCCAGATGGCGGTCCAGAGCGTCGTGAACAAGAGCAGGCGGAAGTTCTCCATGAATGACGAGTGTAGCCCCGGACAACTTGCCGGTTCGTAATGCCTTGCCGTCTAAGCCAGAAAGAGCAACACAGTCGATCGGTACACTGAATCCACGATCGGTTTGCGGGAAGGGCTGATCGCGTGCGACAACGAGCAGGAGCCCCGGGATCACGCATGGGACGTAGCGTTGTACTTGCCGGTGCCGCCCGCTGCCCGCGGTGCAGCCTGCCGCCGCGATGGTGCGTGTGCGATGCGATCCCGCCGGTGGACACCCGGCTCCACGTCCATGTGCTGATCCACCGCGGCGAGCAGCACAAGCCCTCGAGCACCGGCAATCTTATTGTCCGAGCCGTGAACGGCGCCACCTGCCACGTCTACCAGCGTGCAAGCCGATTCTTCAACGCCTCGGGCTTCCAGCCAAACACGCTCGCCCCAGACTGCGAACTCTGGATTCTCCATCCGAGCGGCGAGCCGCTGCCCGCACCGGTAGCCCCAGCGAATGAGTCGCCAAGCCCGCACATTGTGCTCCTCGACGGGACGTGGCGACAGGCTGGCGAAATGCTCCGCACGGTCGAACGACTGGGCCGCTGCGTGAGCCTGCCAGAGTCGGCGGCCGCACCGGGCCGCTACTGGCTGCGGGAACAGCCCGAACCAACGCACCTCTCCACGGCCGAGGCGCTGATCGGCGTGTTCCAGGCCCTTGCCGATACGACCGCCGAGCGTAGCCTCCGACTTCACTTCGAACTGCACGTCTACGCGACCCTCCTCTCCCGCGGCCGCCGCGAAATGGCCGAGCGGTATCTTGGCCACTCCCCATTGCTCGCCGAGCTTCCGGAGTTTCTAGACCAGCTCAACACGCGGCGGCAAGGTTCGACGGAGACGTGATCGTGCTGGATCGATGTGCATGACGTTCTCCGCCCACCTATTCCTACCGATGAGATACCGACGCATGCTCTGGAGTCTTCTCACGATCGCGATGGGCGTCTACGGGGGCATCTGCGTCTTCTTCCTTATCTTCCAGCGATCGTTTATCTACATGCCGCGGCCCGAGACGCCCGCCCATGCCGACGCCTTCACACTTGACGTGCCCGGCGCCCGCGTGCGGATCTCTTCCCGGCCCCACGATGGGCCAAAGGCCCTTCTGTATTTCGGCGGCAACGCGGAAGACGTCGCGTACACGCTTCCGGAACTGGCGCCCCTCTTTCCCGACCGCGCGATTTACCTCCTGCACTACCGGGGCTACTGTGGAAGCTCCGGCCGACCCGCCGAGGCGGCGCTGCGGAGCGATGCACGGGCACTCTTTCAGATGGTGCAGGCCCGCCATCCCGACGTGATCATTATCGGCCGCAGCCTGGGCAGCAGCCTCGCCATTCAGCTCGCTGCGGAGGAGCCTGTCTCCCGGATCGTGCTCATCACACCGTTCGAAAGCATTCTCCGGATTGCCCAGCGGACGGCGCCATTCCTGCCGATGGCGCTGCTCCTTCGCGACCCTTTTGAGTCGTGGCGTTATGCACCTCGCGTGACCTGCCCAACGCTTGTCATCGCGGCTTCCGACGATGAGATCGTGCCTTTGTGCGACACGGAGAAGCTGCTGCAGGCCTTTCGCCCAGGGGTGGCAACGCTCCGGGTGATACCCGGCACAGACCACAACTCGGTGTCTGACAAGGCGGAGTTCCGGGAGTTGCTGGTGACAGCGCCGTAACTCGCCGAGGCCTCACGGTCGCACCGGGATGGTCACTGGGCAGCGAAGCGTGTGGTTCGCCCCACGGCTCACGGCGTTGGGTTTGGACACACGGCCGCGCTAGGCTCATGGAGAACCCGTGTGAGCGGCGGGCGGGACGATATGTCCGACGAAGCGGGGCACGAGGAATCGAGCATGGGCCTAGCGTTCCGCTTCGCCCCTTTCCACGCGTTCCTAGGGTTACGTCGATCGAATCGGCTCATCCGTAGAGCCGAGAGTTTTTTCCTTCGAGAGGTACCCTGCCCATGAAGAGTTTTGCTGTGACGTGCGCCCTGGCGATGGTGGCACTGGTCGGTCTCAGCACGCCCGAACCTATCGCGCGTGCGAATCCCGGGAGCGAGCGAGCCGCAGAAGCTCCCGGAGCGACAAAAGACATCGTGACAACTGCGGTTGAATCGGGGCACTTCAAGACGCTCACCAAGGCTCTCGAAGCAGCTGGGCTCATCGAGACGCTCAAGGGCACGGGCCCATTCACGGTGTTTGCCCCTTCCGACGAGGCTTTTGCGAAACTGCCTTCGGGAACCGTGGAAAACCTGCTCAAGCCGGAAAACAAGGACAAGTTGAAGGCGATCCTGCTGATGCACGTGGTGCCGGGAGATCTTCTCATCGCTGATGTGAAGAAGCTCAAGGACGCCACGACGGCAGCCGGGACGAAGGTCGAGCTAAACCATCATCTTCTGACGGGCGTGCACATCGGCACCGCCAAGGAGATGGCCCATGTCCAAAACTCGGACATCCACGCATCGAATGGCGTCATTCACGTCATCGACAAGGTGATCCTGCCGTAACGTCCGGCCTTCGGGCGACGGAAGCGAAACCATGTGCCCTGTGGGACAAGGAGCCTGTCGCACAGGGCATGTGTGAGCGCCGGCGAACGTAAATCGCAGGCCTTCTCACCGGGCCGCTTCGGTCGCGTACCGGCGGCAGTGCTCGAGGTAGGCCTTTTCGTGCGTCGCCAGCAGATCGACCACGCTGGCCCAGAGCCACGACGGGGCGTCGAGGGTCTTGCACCGATGCCCGCTGAGCTCATCCTGCCATTGCTTCCGCGTGGCTTCATCCATCTGCCGGGCGTGAGCCTTTCCCACGACCATCGCCAGATACCGCGAGAGCCGCATCGCCTCGTCGCAGGTGAGATCGGCGACGTCGAACTTCAGATCCTGCGGTAGAAGTTCCCGCACGAACACCGGACGGTCGAGCACCTTCGCCGCCATCATCCGGTCGCCGAGGGCGGGTGACAGGTGCCAGGCCCCGGCCACCACCCGCTCACCGTGGTCAGCCGGCATCTCCACCTCGGGATGATGCGGTGCCAGTGCGGGCACGGCCTCCTTGACGTCAACAAGGCAGAGTTCTCCCTTCTTGCCGCCGACGGAGACGAGCACCGCGGAGCGAAGCAGGCCGAGCGAGCTGCAGCCCTTCACCCAATATGCGGCGTCCACCACCTCGATCTCGGCATCGTCTGCCCGCGACTTCAACGCCGTGACGAGCCGACGGCCGGCATCCGTGGCGAACAGGGCCACGACCGCCTCGCGTTCCTCATCAGACAGCGGCCAGAACGTGCGGCCCAGCGGAATGGCGGGGGTGGTGTCTTCGATCCGCTCGCGGGCCAGATCCTTCCAGTTCCGCTTGGACGCAGCCTTCATCGCCGCCTGAACCACCTCAGGCCATTCCTCATCGACGTCGGCGGCGCCACCAAAGCTCTGCTCGTAGCCCTCGACAAGCTGCTCAGTCATCCGGGCCGTCGTCACGCCCGGCAGGTCGGAGCCTCGCGCGGCACTGGCCATCGATAGGCCAAGCCGGATCAGGTCGTGCGCCGGGTTGCCGATCACGGTCTGATCGAGATCGCGGATCTGAATGGCGACGGTGCCCTTGGCACTCGCGATCGGCCCGATGTTGCCGGCGTGGCAGTCGCCGCAGATCCAGATCGGCGGGCCGGCGGGCACCGCCTGGCCAGTGCTCCCCTCGAGCCAGTCGTAGAAGTTCTTCGTGTTGCCCCGCACGTAGGCGTGCGCCGAGCGAGCCATCTTCAACTGCCGCCGCTCCTTGAGAGCTGCGGCCCGTTCCGTCGGCGTGGGCAGCGTGATGTTCTTGGTTGTCATGGCGTCGCGCTCTGGGGCTGAAGCTAGTTTCGTCCAGGTGGACGCCGCAACTCGTGTCTCGGGGAATGCATCTTGGCCGCGGGACATCCCCGCCGCAAGCCGCCGAGGGAGCCGATCACGCCCGCAGCGTCGACATGCCTCCGTCGAGCCCGAGCACCTGGCCTGTCATCCAGCCGCTCTCATCCGAGAGCAGAAACCTCGCAACGGCCGCAGCGTCGGCGGGCGTACCGATCCGCTTGAGCGGATACCGCGAGGCAAGAGCCTCCCGCTTCTCCGGAGACGAGAGCAGCCGGGCGGCGAGCGGCGTATCGGTGAGCGCCGGCGCGATCGCGTTGACGCGGATCTTCGGCGCCCACTCGGCCGCCAGCGACCGCACGAGCCCCTCCACGGCCCCCTTCGCGGCCGCCACTGACGCGTGCATCGGCATACCCTGCCCAACCGCGACCGTGCTGAAGAGCACCACGCTCGCGGGGCAGCCGTTGGCTCCGCGCAGCCGCGGCTGGCAGGCCTGCAGGAACCGCACCGCACCGATCAGGTTGACCTCGAGATCATGACGAAAGTCGGCAGTGGTAAGGCTGCGAAACGATCGGAGCGTGATCGTGCCGGGGCAGTAGACCGCGCCACAGATCTCCTCCGGAGCCTCCGGCAGCGGACCGTCGGGAATCCCGAAGTCGCAGGCAGCGTGCCGCACGACGCCTCCGGCCTCGAGATCATGGAGTTCTCGCGACCAGACGTCGATCCGCGCGGCGCTAGGGGCGAGCATCCGCACGAGTTCCAAGCCGATGCCGCTCGAGCCGCCCGCGATCACATACGTGCCAGAATCCATGTCATTCACTCCTTTTTCACCGCAGACCCGTGTCGCCGGCACCGGTCGCTGCAGTAGACGACACGGTCCCAATCGCGTTCCCACTTCTTCCGCCAGGCAAACGGACGGCCGCAGGAGCGACAGGTCTTTGTAGGCAGTTCGGAGCGTTGAACCATACCTACAGCTCCGCCGGATCAGTTCGCGCCATATGAAGCGAAGGCTGCCTCGGAGGCCGTCAGGTAGACGCCCTGATCGAACAACCCCGAACTGAGAAAGTCAAAAATATCGAGCACGTCAACCAAGCCGTCGTAGTTGTAGTCACCGGTATACCAGGCGGCGCCCGACGGCTCGATCGACTGGAGGCCCGAGGCAATACCGTTCGCGTCGAGAAGATCCACGATACCGTCAAGGTTGCCATCTCCCGTAGCGGCATAGGCGATCGTGATCGCGTCGGGGGTGGCGACGTAGCCGAGCGCGCGGCCACGACCCAACGCCGCCCGCGAACTGAAACCTGCCGTGCCGTCCCAGGCGCCGCCATTCCGACCGAGGATCAGCATCTGCTGGACCACCGCCTCGGTGATCCCCACCGCAGCGATCGACAGCCGGCCTGTGCCAAACTCGATCCGGCCGAGCGGATCCACCGAGAGAGCCGAGAGCACCACCTCACCAAACCCGACATCAAGCGTCACGCAGGCTCCGGCCCACACTTGCAGCCGTCCACTTCCGAGCGCCGCGACATCGCGGATCACGAGCACACCCGCCTCCACGATCGTACCTCCGGAATGCATGGTGGCGCCGTTGAGCACCAGCACTCCGCCGCCCCGCTTGATGAGTGCCCCGGTTCCCGATCGCCCCCCCGCATCTGTCACCGTCTGGCCCGCTGCGATGGCCATCACCTCATCCACCATCGTCGTCACGATGCCACTGCCGGCGATTGACGACGCAGGGGCCCCCGGCGTTGAGGTTCCCGACGTCGTCGCCGCCACGGTCGAAGTTGCGTCGGAAGCGGGTGCCGTGAACAACCCCGCCGACGTGATTGTGCCGCCGCCGGTCGCAGACCATGTGAATGTCGGCTGGACAGCAAGCGCGTTGCCAAACTGGTCGATCGCCGTCGCCGTGAACTGCTGCCTGGCACCGGCGGTGACCGTCGCTACGGCAGGCGTCACGACCACGCCCGTGAGGGTCTGGGCCACCGTCACATTCACGGCCGACGAGACCGTCAGGCCGCCCGCATCGGTGATCGTGGCCCTCAACGTATACGCGCCGGCTTTGGCAAACGTCGCCACGCTGCTCTTGGCCGCGTTCGTACCGTTCACGGAAAACGCCACCGCCGCCGGCCCCGTCGCCGACCAGGCGTAAGCGAGGCTCGACTCGCCGTGGTCGTCGGCACCCGTCACTGAAAGCGTGGTCGTGGCACCCGTCACGGTCGTCGGCGATGCCGCCGCCGCGATGGCCACCGTCGGCGCCGTGTTACTCACGGTCACGTTCGTGTACGTCGCCTTGTTGATCAGGAGGCTGCTGTTGCTGTTGGCCGAAAGACCTCCGAGCACGCTCGACGCCATCGAGATCGTAACGCTCCCCACCTGAGTCCACGTCGTGCCGTTCGCCGACACGGAACCGGTGAGAACGCTCCCGGACCTGACAAGCTTGACCCAGTAGGGTGCCGCGAGGCCTGTGGGCCCGGCGATACTCGTGCTCGAGCCGCCCGTGCTCGACCGGTACTGCATCGCCACGCTGTTCGACGGCGACACCACCACCATCGCCTGCCGGGAGTTGGCCGCGACCGACTCGCGGATCATGACGCCGATCTTTGCCCAGCCGCCGGTGCTTTCCACCGACGCCACGCGGGCCACGATCGAGCCGTCGCCGACGAGGGGTTGGTACGTGTAGCGGAAGGCGTCGGCAGTGCTCCAGATGTCGGCGCCACTGGCAACCACCGTAAACGTGCCGGAGGAGAAGCCCGCCGCCCCCGTCGCCGGCACGTTGCCGATGTCGACCGACGTCCACGGTGCGGGCAGGGCCGTCGCTGCCGGTACGCCAGCGAAGATCGGCAAAAGCGGGTTGGAGCCCTCGGCCGTCGCGTTGGTCGCGATCACGCGGTAGTAGTACTTGCCCAGCGGCGACACCGTCGTGTCGGAATAGGTGGTCACATTACCGACCCTGGCAAGGGTCGCGTAGGTGGTGCCATCGGTGGACCGCTCGATTCGATATCCAGTCGCGCTACTCAATGCCGTCCACCGAATCGTGAGAGCCGACGAGGTCTTTGAGGCGAACGCCAGCCCACCCACCGCCTGGAGCCGCGTGCTGCCGGAGATCACGGTGGATACCGAGTCGCCGGAGGGGCTCAGCGGCGTGATCCGAAACCAGTAGTTCGCGCCTGCGGCGAGCCCACTGGCCGCATAGCTCGGCACGTTGGTGCCCACCGTGGCGAGCTGCGTGAAAGTGAGGCCGTCGGTCGACCGTTCGATGCGGTAGCCACTGTCGCCGCTGGTGTCGCGCCAGTTGAGCACGAGCTGCGATGTACTCAGCGACGTGACGGCGGCATTCGTCACCGCGCTCGGTCGACTGATGGCGCTGGCGATTCCGGAGGCTGCCGACCGGCCCGACGCGTCGGTCGCCCGCACCCTGTAGAAATAGCGCATCGAGACCGGAAGGCTCGCATCGGTCCAGTTGGTCGCCGATGAGGCGATGGTGCCGACATCGGCGAATCCGACTCCGTCGGCCGACCGCTCGACCACGTAGCCGGACGCACCCTCTACAGCCTGCCACGACACGGCAAGGGCCGTGCCGGTGCCCCGCGCAACAGCCATGCCGAAAGGTGCCTCGAGCGAATTGGTTGCGGCCGGCGCGTTGATCGTGCCGGTCAGGGTCACGTCGGTGAACGTGGCGACGTTGACCTTCACGGAGTCGTGAGCACACGAGAGCAGGCCAATGGAGACCGTCGATGCCATCGACACGACAACCATGCCGACCGTCGTCCACGACACGCCGTCAGCCGACCGGGAGGCCGTGATCACGTTGCCCGAGCGAACGAGCCTCACCCAGGTGGGGGTAAACTTGGCCGCCGTGCCGTTGACGCTCGTCGAACTGCCGCCGGTGGTCGTGCGGTAGACGAGCTGTGGCCCGTTGGTGGCCGTCGTCACCATCGCTACGTGCTTCGAGCCCGCCGCGAGCGTCTCGCGAATCTCGACGCCTACCTTCGACCAGGCGTTGGTGTTTTGATTCTGCACCACGCGGGCCACGATCGACCCATCGCCCGTGAGGGTCTGGTAGGCGAAGCGGAAACCATCGGCCGTACCGTAGACGTCGCCCCCCGAACCAGCGACGGTGAACGTGCCTGTGGCGGCGTCATAGCCGGCAGTGCCGGGGCTGCCAACACTCCCCACGTCGGCCGATCCCCAGCCCGCCGGCAGGTCGTTCACCGTCAGGTCGTACATCCCAACGTCGCCGTAGTCGCCGTGGCTCGAGACCATCACGTACCAGGTGCCTGTGCCAACCGGCAGGACGATCTGCTGGTCGTTGGTGGCGCCATCGCGTGCTGCAACGAGCACCCCCGAGCCGTCGTAGACCTCGAGCTTGATGTCAACGCCCGATGGCTTCGTGGGTACCGCCGAGATCACCGCGCCGCCCGCCGTCGCCACGAACGAGAAGGCGTCTACGTCGGCCATCCGCTCGATGATGCCGCTGGCCGTGCGGCTACCGGCACTGGCCGTGAGAGGCTGCGCCGTGGCGATCGTGCCGCCGTAGTCGTCGATCCGGAATCCGTCGCCTCCCGCCGACTGGCGGGCCTTGATCTTGCCGGCGATGACCGCGATGTCGTCCTGCAGGCTGCTCGCCGAGTTGCTGGGGTGGCCGATGAACCACTTGTGGATGCTCTGGGCGTAATCGACGCCCATGATCGGACCATGGAGCACGTCGAAGCCCGAGGAATACTCCGCGGTCTTGGTGCCAAGCAGGTCGTAGTCAGACTGATGGGAGAGGCCGAGGTTGTGGCCAAGTTCGTGGGCGATGCCGGAGACCCGCGTCCGCGCGTCGCCGTCGTTATTGAACGACTGGGGCGACGTGTTGGGAAACACACCCACGTAACTATAGCCGCCTGAAATGCTGGGGCTCGACACGTGCCAGGCGAACGGCACCGTCGGCTTCTCCGTGCTGACATCGATGTCGAACATCGCGAAGTAGACGGAGATCTGCCGCCATGCCTCGGTGATCGTCGCCGCTTCGGTGGCGTTGAACGTCGCGGGAACGCCGTCCACGTCGTAGCCGGCGTTGGATCCCTCGCCGTCGAAGTCGAGATAGATTGCGGTCGGCGCTCCCGGCAGGCTGTGGAGCAATGGCAGCCCGTTGGCGGCGGTGGCGGTGGCGACGAAGTCGCCACCGACCGTCGACAGGGTGCCGGTTGACGTGGCCAGGCTCACCGCAAACGACTCGGCCGGATCCGTTGCCGGCACACCCATGTCCGAAAGCGTCCGCAAGCCGTAGCCGTCGATGACGAGCGCCGGATCGATCAGTTCATCGAGCAAGTGGTTGGCACAAAGGGCCAGACGCGTCTCGAGCCGCTCCAGCCCGAGGCAGTGACGGCCGCGCCGCAATCCGCGGTTCGACGCGCCGCGCGCAGGACGGTCTCCAGCTGTTCCGCCCCGGGCGATGATCCGCATGCCGTTTCTCGCGATGCCGGGCCCCGACGTCGTTCAGAATACGCCTCGGCGCGTGGCGCCACCAGAGCCGTCGCCCGCCGTTGGAAACCGGGGCCACACTCGCTATTCTGCCGGCAGCGATCAGGTTTTGCCCGTTTTCGTTCCCTCCCCACGAGATTCAGCCACGATGGCCACTGCCCCCAGCCCCGTCGATGCCACAGACCCATGGTTCCAGCATCGATTCGCCCAGCGGATCGGCGGGGTGAACTTCGGCAAGGGCACCGAGATCTACAAGTTCGAACTCATCAAGCGGGCCAAGCGGAAGGCCATCGCCGACCATCCCGAACGGCGGATGCTCGACTTCGGCATCGGCGAAAATGACGAGATGGCACCCGCGAACGTGCGGGCCGTGATGAAGAAGGAGGTGGACCGTCCCGAGAACCGCGGCTACGCCGACAATGGGATCGCCGCCTTCAAGGAGGCCGCCGCTGCCTTCATGCTGCGGGAGTTCGGCGTCGCGCTCGACCCAGTTACCGAGGTCAACCACTGCATCGGGTCGAAGACGGCCTATGCGATGCTCCCCGCGGCGTTCATCGATCCAGGCGACGTCACCCTGATGACGGTGCCCGGGTATCCAGTCGCCGGCACCGCCACCCGTTGGTATGGCGGCGTCGTTCACCGGTTACCGCTCGTTGCGGAGAACGACTTCTTCCCCGACCTCGACGGCATCCCCTCCGACGTGCTCGCCAAGACGAAGATGCTTGTCCTCTGCTACCCCAACAGCCCCACCGGCAAGACCGCCACCCGCGAGTTCTACAAGCGGGTAGTCGACTTCGCCCACCGGCACAGCGTGGTGGTCGTGCAGGACGCTGCCCACATCATGCTCTCCTACGACGACTCCCCGCTCTCGTTTCTGTCGGTGGACGGAGCCAAGGAAGTGGGCGTTGAAGTGCACTCGATGTCGAAGGGCTTCCACATGATCGGCTGGCGGATGGGCTGGGTCTGCGGGCATGAGCGGATCGTGCGGGCCTTCGCCGACATCAAAGACAACAGCGACTCGGGCCAGTTCATGGCGATCCAGAAGGCCGCGGCCGCGGCGCTCGCCGACCCCGAGATCCCGCGGCAGGTACGGGAGAAGTACCGCCGCCGCTTGGAGAAACTCGTTGGCGTGCTCCGCGCCTCAGGCTTCGAGTGCGAAATGCCCGGCGGCACCTATTTCCTTTACACGAAGAGCCCGAAGGGAGCAGGCGACCGCGTGTTCACCACCGCCCAAGACGCCAGCCAGTTCCTGATCCACGACCTCTCAATTTCAACGGTGCCCTGGGACGACTGCGGCGCCTACCTGCGGTTTTCGGTCACCTACGAGGCCGATGATGACATTGCCGAGGACGACCTGATGGCCGAACTCCACGCCCGCCTGCAGCGCTCCCGGCTGAAGTTCTGACCCAGTCCGCGTTCCGTTTCGCACCTGCCCCGGAGACAGCCTCGCCATGCCCCGCCCCACGGCCCTCGCCTCCGGTCTCCTTGCCATGCTCTGTGGCCTCGTACTCGTCGCACCACTGGCTGGCTGCAGCGGTGCCAAGAAGAAGAGTCCGCTGACGATCGCCGAGCGGATCAAGAAAGCCCGGGCGGAGGCGTCGCCCGGCGGCCCGGCGCGGGAACTCGCGAAGGTGGCCCGCCTCCAGGCCAAATCGGGCGACAAGGCAGGCGCGATCAGGACGCTAGCCGAGGCCCGCGGCACGATCGCCGATGATGCCGACGCAGCAATCTATGCCCCGCGACTGATCGACATCGCCGCCGCCTACGCAACCGTTGCTGAGAAGAACTCAGCTCGGGAGGCGATCGACACGGCTGCCGCGATGGCCGAACGACTTGGCGACCCGGTGGCCCGTGTCAACGTGCTGGCGAAGATCGGTGAGGTGTACGGCGGCAGGGAGGCAGGCCTTGCAGACGCGGCGAAGGCGAAGAAGGTTCTCGCCGAGGCTGCTGATCTCGCCGCGGGAGACGACATCAGCGACCGCTTCCGGCCGCAGGCGCTCGCGGCAGTCGCCCTGGGGTATGCCAACGCCAACCTCGCCGGCGACGCCAATGCCGTGACCGAGAAACTCGAATCGCTCGCCGATGGCCTTCAGGACCTGCGGCCCAAGGCCGAGGCACTCGCCGCCGCCGCCAACGTGCGAGCGAGGAGCGGCGCGAAGGAGAAGGCGACGGTGCTGCTCGCCGAAGCCGCCAAAGCAGCCAAGGCGATCGACGGATCAGCCAACAAGGCCTTCGCCCTCCTTGCTGTGGCCCGAGCGATGAAGGCAGCGGGCGACATGGCCGGAGCGACGGCGCTGGCCGCCGAGGCCGAAAAGACGGCGGCGAAGATCGGCGATCCCGAGCAGCAGAAGGAGGCGCTGCAGGACGTCCGCGCCGTGCAGGCGGCGCTCAAGGGCTGAGGGTAGGACAGAAGAAGCAGGCGTGGCGAGCGAAAGCCGACCGGCCGTAAGGCCGCGGGCGAACCACGCTTGGACGCGGCGCCTGTCATGGCCGCGTCCCACGCCTCACGGCGTTGGGCTTTTACGGGGGCAAGAAAGCCGCATGGAGAACCCGCGTCACCGCTTCGCCGACACGACTTTCAGCGCCTCGAGCGCCAGCTTTCTCGCCTCGGCGTGGTCCACGATCGGCTCGGGGTAGTCGCGGTCGGCACCGACCCACTCCTTCACGTAGTCCCCGTCGGGATCAAACTTTTCCTGCTGGCTCGTAGGGTTGAAGATCCGGAAATACGGAGCCGCATCGGCACCACAGCCGGCCGCCCACTGCCAGCCAAGTGTGTTGGCGGCGAGGTCGGCATCCACGAGCGTGTCCCAAAACCATCTCGCTCCCTCCAGCCACGTGACACGGAGGTCTTTCACGAGGAAGCTCGCCACAATCATCCGCACGCGATTGTGCATCCAGCCGGTCGCCCAAAGCTGCCGCATACCGGCATCGACGATCGGATAACCCGTGCGTCCCTTCTGCCAGGCGCGAAGCCCGACGGGATCATTCGCCCACGGAAACCTCGCGTAGTCGGCCCGCAGCGGGGCGCTTGGCGTGTGCGGGAAGTGATAGAGGAGGTGGTTGGCAAACTCCCGCCAGCCGAGCTCGCGGAGGTAGGCCTCCGGCCCACCGGCCGTGATCTTCGCCGCGGGCTTCCCGCCCACGGCCTCGCGAACGCCGTGCCAGACCCGCCGCGGCGAAATCTCACCGAAGTGGAGGTGCGCCGAAAGACTGCTCGTGCCGTCGTGATCGGGGCGGTCGCGGCCGGCCGAATAGGCATCGAGGGCCTTCTCGAGAAAGCGATCGAGCCGCTTGCCGGCTCCCACCTCACCGGGCGTCCACGTCTTCCGCATCGTGGCGGACCAATCGATCGTGGGGAGAAGATCAAGCGACTCGATCGCGAGGCTTTTCAGCGATTGCTCGACGCCTCGCAGTCGCCGCGGGGCGGCCACCGGCTCCGCGGGCTCTTCCTTTGTGAGCAGTGACCGCCAGAAGGGCGTGAACACCTGATACGGCTTTCCCTCCTTCGTGGCCACCCGCATCGGCTCGAAGAGGAGCGAGCCGTTGAAGCTCTCGGCCACGAGACCGTCATCCGTGAGCGCCTTCTTGATCGCGGTGTCGCGGGCGATCACGGCCGGCTCATAGCGGCGGTTCCAGGCGACGTGGGTCGCGCCGGTCTCCTTCGCAACGGCCCGCAGCGCGGCGAGCGATGGCCCCTTGCGGATCACGAGCGGCGTGCCCGCCTTCGCCAGAGCCGCCGCCAGCTGCTCGAGCGACTGGTGCAGCCACCAGCGGGAAGCCGCCCCCGGCTCCCAAGGATGCTCCTCGTCTGGCGCCCAGATGAACACGGGCACGACGGCCCCGCGCTCCGCCGCCGCCAGCAGCGCCGGGTTGTCATCGAGCCGCAGGTCGCTTCGAAACCAGACGATGGTCGCGGGTGCGGTGGACGTCGCCATGCATATTCTCCGGTGGCCGCCGAGAATACCCGATCGCGTCGCTAGCGACCCTCCGCCGCCCAGCGCTTCATCGTGGCGATGTTCTCTTCCGTGATCTGATTCCCCTGGCCGAGGTAGACGCGCATGTCGCTGTCGTACATCGCCTCGGATTCGGGATGGTTGTCGCCGGTCTCGATCATCCAGCGATCGAGGCGGTCACGGAGCGCGATCAGAGCGTCGGCATGGGCCGGATCGGCGGCCAGATTCGTCAACTGCCACGGGTCGTCGCGCCAGGCGTAGAGCTCCTCCTCGGGCCGCTCCGGGGCAAACAGCAGTCGCTCCGTCACTTCCGGCAGCGAGCGGGCTTCGTGCAGCTCCCGAAGTCGCTTCATGATGAGCTTCCCGTCCTTGTAGGCATTGGGCTGGAGGTGGGGTCGCCGCGGATAGAAGTTGTGGATGTAGAGGTACTGCTCAGTCCTCACGCTTCGGATTCGATCGACCGTCTCGTCGCAGCGATCGCGGGCCGCGAACACTGCATCCCGAGCGACGTATTCCTTCGCGAAGAGATCACGGCCCCGCATCCAGGATGGCACCGGGATGCCGGCCACCGCCAGCGACACCGCGGCGAGGTCGATGTGTTCCACGAGATCCTCGCGGACAGCCCCCGCCGGGATGCCCGGCCCGCGGACGATCAGCGGTACGTGCGTTCCCTCGTCGTAGAGAAACTGCTTACCCCGGGCATGGCTGATGCCGTGGTCTGTCATGAAGGCGACGACCGTGGTGTCGAGCAGGCCCTCACGCTCCAGCCGGGCGAGCACTTGGCCAACCTCGGCGTCGGTGAACCGGACGGCATCGAAATAGGCCGCGCGGTCGGCCACGAGCACGGGATCGTCGGGGAGATGCGGGGGCATGCTGACGGTGGCAATGTCCGTCCGGCCGCCGAGCTCCGCATCGGCGCGGCCGGCAATCTGCTCCCCGCCTCGCTGGCTTTCGCGAAGCTTTCCGCCCAAGAGCGTCACCTGCATGAAGAACGGCTGACCAGGGCGGCGACCCGACCAGTCAGCCCCGTCGTACATGCCGGCATCCCACTCAAAGTTGTAGTCCGTCTTGCCGCCGCCCTGAGCCGCTTGGCCCGTTCTGTCGGTGCCCTTTCCGCGGCGTTCGCCACTTCCGATGCAGGTGTAGTAGCCGGCCGCGCGAAAGAGCTCTGGAATCGGCCGCACGTCTTTCGGCAGCCGAATCGTGAGTGCCCCGCGACCGCTGCGATGGTGCTGGGCACCGATCGCGGTCTGTTCCATGCCGGTGATCAGCGCCGAACGGCTCGGCGAGCAGACCGGGGCGGTGACGTAGGCGTGCGCAAACCGTGTGCCCTCACGGGCGAGCCGGTCGACGTGGGGAGTGGTGACGGCCGTCTCACCGTAGCAGCCGAAGTTCGGCGACAGGTCGTCGGCCACGATCCAGACCACGTTTGGCCGGTCTGCGACGGCCATCCCCACAACTCCGAGAAACACACCCACGGCCAACACGACTCGCTTCAGGCCCATGCCTGCACTCCCTCTCACGGCATCGCTCCCTCACTCCCGCCTGCCTGCGAGGCCAGCGCCGCGTGCAGGATCTCCACGGGGTGCAGCGCCCGCCGGCCCGTGCCGTCGGCGATCTGGTGGCGACAGCTCGTGCCGGGCGCGGCGATCAGCGTCAGCTGCTCCGCCGACCGCACGAATGGAAAGAGCACCAGTTCGCCGATCTTCATCGAGATCGAAAAGTGCTCGCGGCCGTAGCCAAACGACCCTGCCATCCCGCAGCAGCCGCTGGGGATCATCTCCACCGAGTAGTTCCTCGGCAGGGCGAGAATCTCGGCTGAATCGGCCACCGACGACAGCGCCTTCTGATGGCAGTGGCCGTGGAGGGCGATCCGCCGCGAGCCCGACGTGAACGCGTCGGCCGTGATCCGCCCGCGGCGGGCCTCGCGGGCAAGAAACTCGTCGATGAGCAGCGTCCGGCCCGCCAGCCGCCGGGCGGCGCCCGCGAGCGGTTCTGGCACGAGGTCGAGATACTCGTCGCGAAACGAGAGGATTGCCGACGGTTCGATGCCCACCAGCGGCGCCTCGTCGCTAATCACCGAGTCGAGGAGTTCAACATTTGTCGTCGCCAGATCGCGGGCAGCCCGCACGAGCCCCGTGGAGAGTTGGGCCCGGCCGCTGTCTCCATGCCGCGGCACCACAACCTCATAGCCGAGGGCCTCGAGCAGTTCCACCGCCTTGATACCGATGTCGGCATCGAGCGTGTCGGTGAACTCATCGACGAACAGGTGCACGCGACCGTTCGGGGCCGGCCCCCGCGGCGGCCGACGCCGCAGCCACGCCGAGAGTGTCGTCCGCGGCAACGTGGGCAACGACCGCCCGAGTGCGAAGCCGGCCGCCATCTTCACCACCTGGGAGACGAGCGGCGCCCGGGCCAGCAGGTTGTAGGCCCAGGGCACCAGCGCCGCGAGGCGGAGCATCGCAGCCGAGCCGGCGACGAGCCTGGCTCGCAGCGGCACGCCATGGGCGTCGTTCCAGTGCTGCTGCCACTCGGCCTTGAGTCGCGCCATGTCGACGTTCGACGGGCACTCGCTCTTGCAGGCCTTGCAGGAGAGACAGAGGTCCATCACGTCGGCGAGTTCGGGCCGCCCCCACGGATTCGCATCGGCCGGCGTCCCGGCGAGCGCCTGCCGCAGCACGTTGGCCCGGGCCCGCGTGGTATGCGTCTCGTCCCGTGTCGCCATGTAGCTCGGGCACATCGTGCCACCGGCGAGGTGCGACTTGCGGCACTGGCCCACACCGGTGCATTTTTCCGCCGCCCGCAACACGCCACCGGTATCGGCGAACCGGAAGAGCGTCTCGTGCCGCGGCGGCGGCTCACCCGGCAGAATCCTCAAGGAGGTATCCATCGGTGGCGTGTCGACGATCTTGCCGGGATTGAGAATGCCCTGTGGATCGAACGCCCGCTTCACACGAACAAAGAGGTCGTAGCAGGCATCGCCCACCATCGAGCGGATGAACTCGCCGCGGAGTCGGCCGTCGCCGTGCTCGCCGCTGAGCGACCCGCGATACTTCTTCACGAGCGCCGCCACGTCGGTGGCCACGTCGCGAAACATCTTCAGGCCCGCCGGCGAGTGGAGGTCGAACAGCGGCCGTAGGTGGAGTTCGCCGGCGCCTGCGTGGGCATAGTGGATGCAGTCGATGCCATACTTCTCCGTGAGCAGCCGGTCGAACTCGGCGATGTAGGCGGGCAGATCCTCGACCGCGACGGCCGTGTCTTCGACGATCTCGCGGGGCTTGGCCTCGCCGGGTACGTTGTTCACGAGCCCCTGCCCAGCCCGCCGCAGCTCCCAGACCTTGTCGCCATCGCTGCCGAAGAGCAGGGGATAGGCGTAGCCGAGCCCCGCGGCCCGCAGCTCGGCCTCGAGCCGGCCAAGCAGCGCCTCAAGCGTGGGCCGATACTCGTGCCGTAGTTCCACCACGAGCACGGCCCCGGGTTCACCGACCACGAAGTCGCGGTTGCGAGCCTGCTCGAGGTTGGCCTTCGTGCACTCGAGGATTTTGTCGTCGATCAGCTCGCAGCCGGTGGGTCGATGCCGCATGGCCACGACGGCGGCCCGCAGCGCCTCGTCAACCGTGTGGCAGTGGACCACGAGCAGTGCGGCGGGAGGCGGCAGCGGGATCAGGTTGAGCTCAAACTCGACGCCGAGGAACAGCGTGCCTTCGGAGCCCGCGATCAGCCGGCACATGTTGAACTCGTCTTCCACCTCCGGATCGAAGTACGACGAGTGCATCAGGGCGTCGAGGGCGTAGCCCGTGTTCCGACGGCTCACCTCAGGCTTCGGAAAAGAATCGCGAACGAGCTGACGGTTGGCCTCGTCGCCGAGTAGCGTGGCGATCTCGCGGTAGATTCTCGTCTCCAGCGAATCGGCCGCGAGCCGCTTGGCCTCGACATAGAGCGGCCCGAGCGGCCCGAACGTGACCTCGCTGCCATCGGCAAGAAAACCCCGGGCCGACACGAGGTGATCGCGGGTCGAGCCGTAGGCGATCGAGTTGGACCCGCACGAGTTGTTGCCCACCATGCCCCCGAGCATCGCCCAGTTGGCAGTCGAGGTTTCGGGGCCAAAGAAGAGGCCGTGGGGCGCGAGAAACCGGTTGAGTTCGTTCCGAACCACGCCCGGCTGCACGCGGACGCGGCGCCGGGCGACATCGAGCGACCCGATCTCGTTGAGGTAGCGGCCGAGGTCGACCACGATTCCGTTGCCGACCACCTGACCGGCCAGCGACGTGCCCGCTCCCCGCGGGATCAGCCCGATGCGATGCTCGCCGGCAAACCGCACGAGTTCGCGGACATCGGCCTCCGACTTGGGAAAGGCCACGGCGAGCGGCCGCTCCTGGTATTCGGAGGCGTCGGTCGAATAGGCGGTGACCGCCAGACCGTCGAGCGTCACCTCGCCGTCGAGACGGCTGGCGAGCGCCGCGAGCGGACCAGCGAGCGAGGGCCGTCGAGACTCTGTCACATGCCACTCCGTGCCTTACGGGTCACAGTTCATACTCCGTCGATCCCGATCCGTGGTGGCCAGGGCAGCCTCGGCATTCAACCCGGCGTTGTCACTCGACATTCTAGGGGATGAGCATCGCCCGCCTTTGACGTAGGTAGACTCGCCGGTCATTCTGGAGCAGCCATGGCCAAAGCAAAACCATCAGGCTCAAAAAAGCCGCGACTGCAGGCCGGCACACGCGGAAAACCGGCCCTCCTCGCCGGCGGCAACCCGCAGATCGCGAAGGCCGACGGCGATGCGCCGGTGCAGGCCTATATCGCAGCCATACCGGGCTGGAAGCGGGATGTCGGCCGACGAATCGACGCGATCATCGTGCGAACGCTCCCCGACGTGCAGAAGGCCGTGAAGTGGAACTCCCCGCTCTACGGCATCGAGGGCCATGGCTGGTTTCTCGGCATCCATGTGTTCACGAAGTACGTCAAGGTGGCATTCTTCCGTGGCACATCGCTGCGACCAATGCCCCCCGGTATGTCGAAGAGCGGCGACACCCGCTACCTCGACATCCGGGAAACCGACGTGCTCGACGAAGCGCAGTTCGCGAACTGGGTGAAGCAGGCGAGCCGGCTACCCGGCTGGTCTGGGAAGTGACGTGACGTTGCAACTCTCTCTCTTCGGCGACACCGACGCAGTCGACCCAGCCGACGTGACCGACGAAGTGCGACGCCTTGGCCGTTTGCTGCCCGCAGCAATCCATCTCGGGACGTCGAGCTGGTCCTTCCCTGGGTGGACGGGCCTCGTGTTCGCCCCGCGAAACGGAAAACCTGCCACCGAGCAGGTGCTCGCCCGCCACGGCCTTCCCGCCTACGCCGCCCATCCGCTCCTGCGAACGGTGAGCCTCGACCGCACGTTCTACGCGCCGCTCACGCGCGAGGAGTTCGCGGCCTACGCCGCGCAAGTGCCGGAGACGTTTCGGTTCGTCATCAAGGCGCCGGCCGCGTTTACCGACCCCGCGCTGCGGAAACCCGGCAGCGGCGAGCCGGCCCGCGACAACCCTACGTTTCTCGATGCGGCAGCCGCAGCGGCCACGTTCGTGGAGCCGGCGGTGGCCGGCCTCGGCCCGAAGGCCGGCCCGCTCGTGTTTCAGTTTCCGCCACTCGGCCGGCGACTCACCTCCGACCTCCCGAGAATCACGGCACGGATCGCCGCCTTCATGGCCGTCCTCCGCGGCCGAACACCGCGCTCGGTGACGCTCGCCGTCGAGGTTCGCGATCCGGAACTTGCCTGCAGTTCCTTTGCCGCCGGGCTTCGCGACTCAGGGGCGGTGCCTTGCCGTGCACGCCCGCATGCCCCCTGTGGCCGAGCAGGCTGCCGCCTTGGGGCTCGATCGCGACGACTGCCAGGTGCCGCTCGTTGCCCGCTGGAACCTCCACGCGGGCCGCCGCTATTCGCAGTTGTGCACGAGACGGAGCAATCCCTTCGGGGACCGTCCCGGTGGGCCGACTTTCCTGTCCGTCGCCATGGGCGGGCGGGTCGGCAGCATCCACCGGAACATCGTCGCGGCGACGCGCCGCGACTTCGGAAACTTGCTGGGCATGGCCGTGACCGTCACGGCAGCACGCCCCTGAGTCGATCGTGGGGGCGGCAGCCCCCGGGTGGCCGGCGTCAGCGGCCTCGAGTTCCGCCGCCAGCCGGTCGCGGAGGCTCGGGTCGAGCGCGGCAGCCGGGAGCACGCGGGGCTCCCCGTACAGCGGCACAGGCAACGGATAGTCGCCCAGGGCGAGGATGCCCCGCACGACCTTCCTCACGGGCCTCGTGCCCTTTCTGCCCTCCTCGAAGTAGAGACCGATCCGTAGGCCAATCCGCTCCAGCATGGTGTGGATCGCCTCCGTCGCCGTCGGCACGTCCGCGAGCCGCTCGATCTCGTCGAACAGCACGAGGGCGGCCTCGACCTCGGAGTCGATGTCCGACACCTGCCGGTCAGCCGGCGGAGGCAGCTTGGAGATCGCCGCCTCCGTAGCGATCAGTTCCCGCTCGTCCTCGGCGTACCGCTTCTCCAGCGCCTTGATGAGTGAGGAGTTCTTGACCTCGAGAATAATGCGGGGCGCCTGGTCGAGCTTCTGGCGAATCTCCGCCGCCTTGGCTTCGAGGGCGGTGCGGGCCAGCTCGTTTGGATCGTCCGGCCGTTCCACCTCCCCGCGTGCCAACTCCTCGATACGCCGCCGGATCGCCTCCCGCCCGCCGACCTTGGAGACCTGCTCCCGAAGCGTCGCCAGCGTGAACCGAGTGAGCTGCTCGCCGTCGACGCTGTTGCTGTTGCACTCGGTCCGCCGCGATTTCATGTACCGGCCACACATGTATTCCGGCTTTCCGTCCCGCATCTTGCCGTAGAGCGGGTGGCCGCAACCGTCGGTCTGGTCGAATACGCGAGTCCCAAACGCGTAGCGCTGAACCTGTTTGGGACGCCGCCGGCCCTCCTGCGTCGCTCCCCGTCGCCGCGACCGCTCGACGAGCGTCAGCCACTCCTCGTGAGGAATAAGGGGCTCGAAGCCGGCCTGGCGTTGGATTCGGTCCTCGACGGCGTTGAGTTTCAGCTTGGCTCGCCGTTTCTTACCGCGGCCCTTGTGCTTCCGCTCGGCGGATGCAAGTTGCCGAGGTCCGCTTCGGCTGGTGCGTCGCAGCCGTCCCTCCGACCTTCGGCCGTAATCCTGCAACCCAGCAATCCGGGGGTTGAGCAGGATGTTCTTCACGGTGTTGACCTGCCACAGCCCCGAAACGGCATGAGGCACGCCATTCTCGGTCCGCGTGTTGCCAGCGTCGGGCGACGGCACACCCAGCTTGTTGAGCCGCGTCGCGATCGCCCCGAACCCCAGCCCCTGCCGCCACCAGGCGATCATGGCCTTGAGGGCAATGAATCGAACCGGGTCGTCTCGGTCTGGCAACACCTTCACGTGATGGCCGGCGGACCGCGTGCCCACGCCCCGCTCGAGTTTCAAAGGCGGGCCGCCGTTTGGCGGGAACTCGTAACGAGCAAACCCGTAGAGAGGCTTGCCGCCCGTCCACCAGCCCTCTCGGGCCAGCCGCTGCTGGGCCGTGATCACTCGCTCGGCGTGCTGGACGAGAAAGTCTCCGGCTCCCTTGTACTCCACGGACGAAATCAGCACCCGACTGAAGAGCTCCCGCTCCATATCCGCCGGCGTGATGATCTGATCGCTGAAAACCAACGTGATGCCGTTCTGCGCGAAGCGAGCCTCCGTCAGCGCCATCTCGAACGAGCCGATGTCTTGCGGCCGACCCAATCGGTCGCGCCGCACGCAGAACAGCCAACCGACCGTGTCGCTCGACTGAAGCTCCTGGCACATCTGCTGGAAGGCAGGACGCTCGAGATCGTCCCCCTTGAGGCCATCATCGAGGTAAAGATCCTTGTATCGCCGCAGATGATGAGCCTGCATATGCTCGACATCGGCCAGCGTCGCCTGGATCGTCACGCCCACTTCGGCAGCACGGCCAAGGGCAGTCTTGAGCTGATCCTGCAGCGACATCTCCTGCTTCGTTTCGCTGCGGCGCAGGTAGACCCTTGCCTCGCTTTTCTGATCTCCCACCATCACCTACTCCTTGTTCTGTCAGGTACTCGACCGACGAAGGCTCCAGACCAGCTGGGCCAACTCGTCGATCATCACATCGGCGACGCCACCTCGCACGAGTACGTCGGCCCCGAGATGCTCCGGCCCATGACGGGCGCAATGCTCGTTCCACCAGAGGAACATCGCCCCGACCGCTGGTGCCAGATCATCCGAGCGAATGTACTCTTCCCGCGACTCCTTCATCCGGCAGATGAGGCTCGCGATCATGTCGCTGGCGGCCGGCACGCCGACCGCCGCCGCCGCAACGGTGCCGCTACGCTCCCACACATGGAGCTGCACGACGACGCGAAGCTCGGCGACATACGCGGGGTGAACACCCCGCATCATGCGAGCCGCTCCGCGACCGACGAACCGATACCGCTCGAGCACCGGCTCCGAGGTGCGAAGCACGTGGGCTTCGAAGCGGCGCCGGGCGTCCAGAAGGTCACCGTCGTCAGCAACCGCGCTCGGCACGTGGGCGAGACAGATCATGCGAGCCTCCGTTCCCCTTGCACAATCGACCCCGCTGGCCACGGCCGCATGACCTCCTGCCACGCGTTCCACCAGTATAACAGTCTGGTCGCCGTAACAATAGTTTTACTTTCCTCCTGTAAGGTTGACGGTACGGTACACCGCGGCGGCTTCGTGGGGTCGGCCACCTCTGGACAGCCGACCCCACGCGCGCCTCGGCGGTCCGAGCGGTCAGCTTTTTCCGCCGCCGGACTGCCCGCGCCGCTGATTCATGATCTGCCTGGCAATCAAGTCCGCCAGCAAACGCCGAAACCGTTCCGCCTTGGCGGCAAATGGTTCGTGATCCTGCGAGCCCTTGCGATTCTTACCGTGGTTTCCATGCCTGCCGTTCCTGCCGTTTGATTCTGCCATCGTCCTACATCCTGTCGGTAAACGCCGGCGGCGTGCCCGAGAGCCACGTCGGCCCCAGTCGGCACGCCGCCGGTCGTGTTCGCCGCGGTAGCCGCTACGCCACCCGGCGACGGATCCGCTTGCCGGTCAGCCGTCGCGCAGGGCGACGCAGCCGAGAGTCATCGCCGGCGTCCCAGTCGATGCCGTAGGCCGCGAGGTCGAGGGCATCGTCGCCGTCATCGGCATCTCGTTTGCATCGCGAGTCCGCCCACGTCGGTTCCCAGCCGGCCACACGAGCGTCAATGTGGAACCCGCGGCTACGGACGAGGGCGATTGTCTCGCCTAGGGCAGCCGCTACGGCGGCGAGAAGGCGTTCATCATCGTGAAGAGACATCAGCGCAGTCCTTCCCCATTCGGGGATCAAGAGAAACACCGGCGACGAGCGTCGCCACCGGCGAGAGAACACGTCCGGATCAGCAACATGCTGCCGGACAGATAGATGCCTGGCCGCTACGACGCGGCTCGGCAATACATAGGATGGTCCGGCATCACCGGGCCAGCACGTTGAAGCTCGAGAGCAACTCGGCGATCAGCTTTGAGGCAACTTCTGGAATCATCGCCCGCACGATTGGCGGTAGCTTGTCGTACACGACGAATCGCTCCCGAATCGCTGGCGGTTCATGGTGGGAGTCACCGTACCGCATTGCGTATTCGACGGCGCTCCAGGTCGTGCAGCCGAGGCCGCCGGGCATCGTGAGTGCCGCGGCGTAGATGATCTGCTCGTCGTCGAAGGCGGGCGACCAGCCCGCTGTCCGGGAATAGATTCGGGGGCCTTCGAGTTCGAGGTTGTCGATCCCCATTTCGGCGAGCCCGTTCAACTGTTCGTTGATGAACGGGATCGCCGCGTCGGCCAGCGACAGGCTGGTCCGAATCAGGTCTGTGAGATGGACGAGCTCCGCCGCTCGCCCCGAAAGGCTGTCTTGCATGGGCACATTCCTTGGTGAGGCAGAGCAGCCAATACCAGTAGGCCGCTCAAGGAATATGCCGCGTTTTCTTCATTTATTTAGCGGGATACCGCTTGTTCATGCAGCACCACCAGAGCGAATCACAGCGCACACTCGTTCCACAAGCTCGGCCAGCTTGGATGGCGTGAGCGTGCCCGCAGCCCGCAAGATGATCGCTTCATGGACAGTGACGAGCCGGTGCGGAAGAGCCACACTTGGTCGATCGATTCCACCCCGCATGAAATCTGCTGCGTTGATGGCCACCGCTGCCGAGTGCGATTCCGATCGACTCGTTACCTGGCAGATCAGCAGGTCACCCCGTGCGAATGTCGCGAGCACGACGGCGGGCCGACGCTTGCTCGCCTGAAGATCAGTGAACGGAAACGGCACGACGACCACGTCGCCGCTTACAAATTCCGCCACGCCTCATCCTCTTCAGGAGTATCCCAATCCGCCGCCCAAGCGGACTCTGCGAGCGGCAGCAGGGCATGCACGTCCTCGCTCCCGTCACTGCCAACGCCGCGGGCCCGAAGGTGCCGTAGAAACGCGAGCACCTCCCGCTGCACGCTCTCGGGGGCGTGCTCGAGTTCCTCGATCAGGGATTTCGTCAGCGGCGACATAGCTAAAGGATAGGTCGGCCAATGGCACTTCGGCAAGCGTCGGCCGAGCAGCGAGGATCACGAGGAGCAACAGCCGGGACTGGCCTGGCTGGATGCGACGCTCGCTTCGAGGTGCCGAGGGGCTTCCTATCCACGCTCAAGGCCGGGTTTTTC